>NZ_JAVFHM010000282.1:0-197703 GCF_041954005.1 Priestia sp. BR_2
GTAACGTCATCCTTCAAGATTATTTGTTCCGATCACCAATTAAAAGGAATCTTTGTCAACATTTTCGTCGGCATTATGCGTTGCGACGTTATTGCTACCGGTGTTGTCGAAGCAGCGAAACAGCTGGGACTGACTCGTCCGCTTGTTGTACGCTTGGAAGGAACGAACGTAGACCTAGGCAAGCAGATTTTGGCTGAGTCCGGTCTGAATATCGTGCCTGCTGATTCCATGGCCGACGGAGCACAGAAGATCGTCTCCCTCGTTCAGTAATATTTCATTCCTGAAGGGGCATGGCACGATGGGCTTCTTAGCCCTGCCGTGCGGTTGCTTTCATTTTCAAATAACAATAGGGGATGTGAATCAATCGTGAGTATTTTGATCGATAAAAATACAAAAGTTATCACGCAAGGGATTACAGGTAAAACAGCCCTGTTCCACGCAAAAGGCGCCTTGGATTACGGTACGCAGATGGTCGGCGGAACTTCGCCCGGCAAAGGCGGAACCGAAGTTGAAATCACGCTGGAGAACGGCGAAACCGTCAAACTGCCGGTTTACAACACCGTTGAGGAAGCCAAAGCCAAAACAGGCGCAACCGCAAGCGTCATTTATGTACCGCCTGCTTTTGCGGCCGACTCCATTCTGGAAGCCGTTGATGCCGAGATGGATCTGGTGATCTGCATTACGGAAGGCATTCCGGTGCTCGACATGGTAAAGGTATCCCGTTATATGGAAGGCAAGAAGACTCGCTTGATCGGACCTAACTGTCCGGGTGTCATCACGCCGGGTGAATGTAAAATCGGCATCATGCCGGGCTACATCCACACGCCGGGACATGTCGGGGTTGTATCGCGGAGCGGTACTTTGACCTATGAAGCCGTTCATCAGCTGACGGCCCGCGGCATCGGACAATCCTCCGCCGTAGGAATCGGCGGCGACCCGGTCAAAGGGACGGAGTTTATCGATGTGCTGAGACTGTTCAACGAAGATCCGAATACCAAAGCGGTGATCATGATCGGCGAGATCGGCGGAACCGCTGAGGAAGAAGCGGCTGAGTGGATCAAAGCGAACATGACCAAGCCGGTGGTAGGCTTCATTGGCGGCGCAACAGCGCCTCCAGGGAAACGCATGGGCCACGCGGGCGCGATCATTTCCGGCGGTAAAGGAACAGCCAAGGAAAAAATCGCTGTGCTTGAAGCATGCGGTATCAAAGTGGCTCCTACGCCTGCCGAAATGGGCTCGACCTTGGTTAGCGTGCTGGAAGAGAAGGGTCTTTTGGAGTCCTGCACAACGCACTAAGGCTTAAACCTATCCATTAATAGGCCGGATTTACGTTATAACTTAAGGTAAGCAACCTTTTATTTCCTGATTAGGAAATGAAGGGTTGCTTTTTTGTTTATGATTTTATATTTTAAGGAGGTCGCGTGATGAGGCTGGACAGATTACTTCTGATTGCATTGCATGAAAGCGAAGGCATTGGATGGAAGACCATAAACCGAATGGTATTGAACGGCGAGCTGCATGAAGGCTTGCTGTACTATGATGCGCAGGATTGGAGAGCGTGCGGTCTGCCTGTCGAAAAAGCAAACAAGCTGGCTAAAGAATTCCCTATCGCCGTCGAAAGAAAGCGTGTCGAACTGTCGAATGACGAGGAGGTCGAGCTTCGACAAGAGGAAGACAAGGTATGGAATTTGACAAACCGCACAAAAATACGTATTATAACAGCCCTTGATGCTGTCTATCCGGACATGTTGAAATCGTCGCCGCAAGCGCCCTGGGTTCTGTATTGCATCGGGGATCCTCATTTGCTGTCCACGCCGGGGATCGCGATGGTCGGCACAAGAATGCCTACCGGCTACGGGCGCAAGGTTGCATCGATGCTGTCGGAGGCGCTGACACGAGCGGGGCTTATGGTTGTCAGCGGCATGGCCAGAGGCATTGACAGCGTCGTGCACGAAACCGCTTTGCGAAGCGGCGGGCCGACGGTGGCCGTTCTCGGAGCCGGCATCGATGTCATTTATCCGCCGGAGAACCGCTCACTTTATGAAGAGATCGCAGCTAAAGGGCTTATTATTTCCGAATACCCGCCGGGTACCAAGGCGCTGCCGGGATTCTTCCCGCAGCGAAACCGGATCATCGCCGGGCTGACGCTGGGAACCGTGGTGGTGGAGGCGGATGCCCGCAGCGGATCGCTGATTACGGCGGATTTGGCCCTGGAGGCGGGAAGGGACGTGTTTTCCGTTCCGGGACCGCTCACTTCACCCAAGAGCAGAGGGACCTTGGATTTGATCAAGCAAGGGGCCAAGATGGTCACGGAAGCCGGGGATATAATAGAAGAATATGATTCCTGGTTGCCAAAAGGGGTCTCGGATACATACAATAAGGAGCGGCGGGCCCCTCGTCAGGAGCGTCCGGATGAACTAGCCGGGTTGACAAATGACGAACGACAAATATACCATATGCTCGAACAGGGTCCCGGGTCGCTGGATGAGATGATCGAGCGTACCCGGTGGGATTTTGGACATTTGCATTCAGTTCTGTTATCTTTAATCATAAAAAAGCAGATTACCCAATTACCCGGTGCTATATATAAAATCATATAATGGGAAAGTTTGAATGTTGGAGAGGAGGATGAACCTGTGGCGGATTCACTCGTCATCGTAGAGTCGCCTGCCAAGGCGAAAACGATTGGCAAATATCTCGGCAGCAAGTATATCGTGAAGGCTTCGATGGGTCATGTTCGCGATTTGCCGAAGAGCCAGATCGGGGTTGAGGTGGAAAACGACTTCAATCCGAAATACATTACGATCCGCGGAAAAGGTTCTGTCTTAAAGGAACTTAAGGATGCTAGCAAAAAGGTGAAAAAAGTGTACCTCGCAGCTGACCCCGATCGCGAAGGGGAAGCCATTGCATGGCATCTTGCGCATGCGTTGGAGCTGGATGATACTCAAAGCCTGCGGGTTGTATTTAATGAAATAACGAAAACGGCCGTGAAGGATGCCTTCAAAACGCCGCGCAAAATTAACATGGATCTGGTTAATGCGCAGCAGGCCAGACGTATTTTGGACCGATTGGTTGGTTACAAGATCAGTCCTATTCTATGGAAGAAAGTGAAGAAGGGTCTTTCGGCCGGCCGGGTTCAATCGGTAGCCGTCAAAATCATTCTCGACCGCGAGAATGAGATAAGCGCTTTCGTTCCGGAAGAATATTGGACTATAACGGCTAAGCTGGCGATTAAAGGCTCCGCATTCGAAGCCAAATTCACGCAGCTAAACGGCGCGAAGAAGGAACTGACCAATGAGCAGGAAGTGAATGAAATCCTCGAGTCGATTCGGGATGCTTCCTTTAAGGTCGGCGAAGTGAAAGAGCGTGAGCGTCAGCGCCACCCGTCGCCGCCGTTTACGACGAGCTCCTTGCAGCAGGAGGCTGCGCGTAAACTCGGTTTCCGTGCCGCCAAGACCATGTCGGTAGCCCAGCAGCTGTACGAGGGTGTTGAGTTAGGCAAGGAAGGCACCGTCGGTTTAATTACTTACATGCGTACGGATTCCACGCGGATCTCAGGCACGGCTCAAGAAGAAGCGAAAGAATACATCACCGAGAAGTACGGTGATCCGTTCGTGCCGGAGAGCCCGAGACAATATTCGAAAAAAGCAGCAAACGCCCAGGATGCGCACGAAGCGATTCGTCCAACGTCCGTGCTGCGCGATCCGGAATCCATGAAGCCGTATATGAGCCGCGACCAGCTTCGGTTGTACAAACTGGTCTGGGAACGCTTTGTGGCAAGCCAGATGTCTTCTGCAGTACTGGATACGCTTTCCGTGGACATCACTGCCGGGAATACGGTCTTCCGGGCGACCGGTTCGAAGGTCCGTTTCCCTGGATTCATGAAGGTCTACGTTGAAGGCAATGACGACGGAACGACAGAGGAAGACAAATACCTGCCGGAGCTTCATTCAGGAGACATTCTGGAGAAGCAGGACATTGAGCCGAAGCAGCACTTCACGCAGCCGCCTCCGCGTTATACGGAAGCGCGTCTTGTCCGAACGCTGGAGGAGCTCGGCATAGGGCGTCCAAGTACGTATGCGCCGACGCTGGAGACGATCCAGAAGAGAGGCTACGTTGCCATCGAAGAGAAAAAATTCATGCCGACCGAGCTCGGCGAGCTTGTCATCGAGCAGATGGAGCAGTTCTTCCCCGAAATCCTCAATGTGGAGTTTACGGCGAACATGGAAGAGGATCTCGACCATGTGGAGGAAGGCTCCGAGGACTGGGTCAAGGTATTGGCAGAGTTCTATGAGTCCTTTGAGAAGCGGCTTGAAGTAGCAGAGGAAGAAATGAAGGAAATCGAAATCGAAGATGAGGTTTCCGATGAGATCTGCGAAAAATGCGGCAAGCCCATGGTTTATAAGCTGGGCCGTTTCGGCAAGTTTCTTGCCTGCTCGGGGTTTCCGGAATGCCGGAATACCAAGCCGATCGTGAAGGACATCGGCGTATCTTGCCCGAAATGCAAGGAAGGCCATGTCGTGGAACGCCGGAGCAAGAAGGGGCGCGTCTTCTTTGGCTGTGACCGGTATCCCGAATGCGACTTTGTATCATGGGATAAACCGTCAACGAAGCCGTGTCCGAATTGCAGCAGTTTAATGGTAGAGAAGAAAAGCAAGCAAGGCATCAAGCTTCAGTGTACCTCTTGCGATTATTCCGAAATGGTCGAGGAACAGGACGAAGCAGCAGATTTGTAAGGCATACAGGGGGTAATGACGTTGACAGATTCACAGAGGGTTACGGTTATCGGGGCAGGACTTGCTGGCAGTGAAGCTGCCTGGCAGATCGCCAGCCGAGGCGTACCCGTTACACTATACGAGATGCGGCCGGTCGTAAAGACGCCGGCTCATCATACGGACAAGTTCGCCGAGCTTGTATGCAGTAATTCGCTTCGGGCGAACGGATTAACCAATGCGGTCGGCGTATTGAAGGAAGAGATGCGGATGCTGAATTCCCTCGTCATCGGATCGGCTGACCGCAATTCCGTCCCGGCTGGCGGCGCATTGGCCGTCGACCGCGACGGCTTCTCCGGAGAAATTACGGAAACCTTGCATCAGCATCCGTTAATCGAGGTCGTAAATGAAGAAATTCAGCATATACCTGAAGAAGGCATCGTTGTGATTGCTACGGGACCGCTGACTTCGCCGGCATTGTCGTCGCAAATCCGCGAGCTGATGGGCGAAGACTATTTCTATTTTTACGATGCGGCTGCTCCGATCGTGGAAAAAGACTCTATTGATATGAGCAAGGTCTATCTGGCATCCCGTTATGATAAAGGCGAAGCGGCTTATCTGAATTGTCCCATGACGGAAGAAGAGTTTGACGCTTTCTATGACGCTCTAATCAATGCGGAAGTCGCACAGTTGAAAGAGTTTGAGAAGGAGATTTATTTCGAGGGCTGCATGCCGATCGAGGTCATGATGAAGCGTGGCAAACAAACCGCCTTGTTCGGCCCGATGAAGCCTGTTGGATTGGTGAACCCGCATACGGGCAAGCTGCCGCATGCTGTGGTGCAGCTCCGTCAGGATAATGCGGCGGGTACCCTCTACAACCTTGTCGGCTTCCAGACTCACTTGAAGTGGGGCGAACAGAAGCGCATCATTTCCATGATACCGGGCCTCGAGAACGCCGAAATCGTGCGATACGGCGTCATGCACCGCAATACGTTTGTCAATTCGCCGAAATTGCTGGAACAAACCTATCAGGTGAAAACACGGCCGAATTTGTACCTGGCGGGACAAATGACCGGCGTCGAAGGGTATGTCGAATCGGCGGCGTCCGGATTGATTGCTGGCATTAATGCGGCAAGGGCGGCTCAGGGGCGTGAGGGGATCGTATTCCCTCAGGAATCGACCATCGGGAGCATGGCTTATTACATAACCCATGCGGATCCCGATAATTTCCAGCCGATGAACGCGAACTTCGGTCTTCTTCCGGGCCTAGAGAAGCGGATTCGCAACAAAAAGGAAAAGAACGAAGCGCTTGCGAACCGTGCTCTTGACGGGGTCCGCGTATTTATCAGCGAGCATGAACTAAATACAATCTAATCTTATTTTCTTAGGGAGGTCTTGCCATCATGGAAATGACTTTTCACGCCACGACGATTTGCGCAGTGCGGCACAATGGCACGGCAGCTATAGCCGGCGATGGCCAAGTCACATTCGGTGAAAGTGTAGTCATGAAGCAGACCGCCAAGAAAGTGCGCCGTCTTTACCGGGGACAAGTTGTCGCCGGTTTTGCCGGTTCTGTGGCGGATGCGATCACGTTGTTTGAGAAATTCGAAGGCAAGCTGGAGGAGCACCATGGAAACCTGCAGCGGGCCGCTGTCGAGCTTGCGAAGGACTGGCGTCAAGACCGGGTGCTTCGCAAACTTGAAGCCTTGATGATTGTTATGGACAAAACGGGGATGCTGCTGATTTCCGGCGGCGGCGAAATCATCGAGCCTGATGATGATGTGCTGGCCATCGGGTCAGGCGGCAATTTTGCCTTGTCTGCCGGACGTGCGCTTAAACGCCATGCAGGGCATATGGAAGCGAAAGACATCGCCAGAGAAGCCCTTCAGATCGCTTCTGAGGTGTGTGTCTACACCAACAGCAACATTATTGTTGAAGAGCTGTAAGAGGGCCATGCAGCAACATATAGCCATATCAGGGGTGGAGGTATTCGCGATGAGTAAAGAATCGATGACGCCTAGACAGATTGTATCCGAGCTGGATAAATACATCGTAGGCCAGAAGGACGCTAAAAAATCGGTCGCTGTCGCACTTCGGAACCGTTATCGCCGGAGTCTGCTGACCGATGACGAGCGGGATGAAATCGTACCGAAGAACATTCTGATGATCGGTCCTACCGGCGTCGGCAAAACGGAAATTGCGAGAAGGCTTGCCAAGCTGGTCCATGCACCGTTCGTCAAGGTCGAGGCAACGAAGTTTACCGAGGTTGGTTATGTCGGCCGTGATGTGGAGTCCATGGTGCGGGATCTGGTGGAAACCGCGATCCGGATGGTGAAGCTGGAACGTACGGAGAAGGTTAAGGACAAAGCCGAGGAAATGGCGAACGAGCGGATCGTTCAGCTGTTGGCGCCTTCAACCAAAGGCCAGAAGAGCCAGCGTAATCCCTTTGAGATGCTATTTGGCGGTGGAAACAACGAAACCCAGGCCGATGAGGAAGAGGCGGACGATAAGGACGTTAGTCTTAAAGAGAAGCGGAGACAGGTGCGCTTTAACCTGCTGTCCGGCAAGCTTGAAGACGAAACGATTGAGATCGATGTGGAGGATGCCGCACCGAATATGTTCGACATGTTTGCCGGACAGGGCAACGATCAGATGGGCATGAATATGCAGGAAATGTTCGGCAACCTGATGCCGAAGCGTACGAAGCGCCGCAAGCTATCCGTCAAGGAAGCCAGAAAAGTGCTTACGCAGGAAGAAGCAGGCAAGCTCATTGATATGGATGATGTCATCCAGGAGTCCATACGCCGGGCCGAGCAATCCGGGATTATTTTCATCGACGAAATCGACAAGGTTGCCAGCCAGGGACGTCAATCGGGTCCTGATGTGTCCAGGGAAGGCGTGCAGCGCGACATTCTGCCTATCGTGGAAGGCTCCACGATCATGACGAAATACGGGCCGGTAAAAACGGACTTTGTCCTGTTTATTGCTGCTGGCGCATTCCATATCGCGAAGCCGTCGGATTTGATTCCCGAGCTTCAGGGGCGTTTTCCGATTCGGGTAGAGCTGAACAGTTTGTCGCTCGATGATTTTGTTTCCATTTTGACCGAGCCGAAAAACGCATTGACCAAACAATACGTCAATCTGCTTCGTACCGAAGACCTGGAAATCGAGTTTTCGCCGGAAGCGATACGGGAGATTGCCCAAATCGCGGCTTCGGTGAACCAGAACACGGAGAATATCGGCGCACGGAGGCTCCATACGATATTGGAGAAGCTGCTGGAGGATCTGTCGTTTGAAGCGCCTGAATTGACGCTGGACCGGATGGTGATCACCCCGCAGTATGTCCGGGAGAAACTTGCCGGCATCGCCCAGGATCGGGACCTGAGCCAGTATATTCTGTAGTTGCATTCGTATAGGTCTATCTGCCGGGTATGCAAAAAGGAGATAATTGTCGATATTCATCCCGGCCTTTCTTGCTGGATGTCGAAGCGCTTTCGCATGTTGGAAGGGAACGGGACGGATTTCGCAATTTTTTGTGAATATTCAGGATGGGAACAGGACCTACCTAGCGGGTAAATTCACTTAAAATTTACAGATTTAGTGGTACGATTTGCAATAATATAGAAAAAAATCGGATAAAAATGAACACAAAGCCCTTCTTTTTGGTAAAAGATAGGGCTTTTTTCTTATTGTAAAAAGTCCCAATCTTTAAGAAACTTAGTTTATGTGACATCATGTTGTCTTTTTCTACTTAAGACCTAGGTTAGTTCGTACGGATTATATTATTTGTCGAAAAAAGAGGGTTTAGCTAGGAAGAGTGGAATACCTTTCGGCAAATCCAGTCAGGAGGAATGAGCTAGTGAATCTGTTGAATAATAGTTCTTTTCAACGGCTTCAAAGCGGTTTGGATGCAGCGAATCTCAGGAACAACGTGATTGCAAACAACATCGCGAACGTGGATACACCTCATTTTAAGAGATCCGAAGTATCCTTTGAGAGTCTTCTGAAGAAAGAAATGGATGGAGCCCAGTTGTCGCTTCAGGGCAGAAGAACGGATCCCAGGCATTTTGTCATCGGTCCAACCGGGTCAATCCCGGATGCTTCGGTCATAAAGGACGGCAGCAGTTCCATGAATAACAACCAGAATAATGTCGATGCAGACAGAGAAATGTCGCTGCTTGCAGAGAATCAGCTTCGTTATAATTCGTACATACAAGCTGTAAATGAGCAGATTCGAATGATGCGTACAGCTATTGAAGGGAGATAGGGATTCATGAATATTAGCAATAGCTTCGGAATTAATGCATCAGCTCTAACGGCACAACGGCTTCGAATGGATGTTATCTCCTCCAACATAGCCAATGCGGAAACCACGCGCGCGCGAATCGAGAATGGACAAGCCGTTCCGTATCGCCGAAAGACGGTTGTGTTTCAGCCGCAGCAGGAATCCTTCGAAGGGCTTCTCAGAGCCCAGATGAACGGTCAGAATGCAGGGCAAGGGGTCAAGGTTGCGCAGGTGCGGGAAGATCAATCCCCGTTGAAGCAGGTATATAACCCCACACATCCGGATGCGAATGCGGAAGGCTATGTCTTTATGCCTAACGTCGATATTACGAAGGAAATGGTGGATATGCTTGCAGCTACCCGTTCTTACGAGGCTAACGTTACGGCGATAAACGCTTCGAAAGCGATGATCATGAAGGCTTTGGAGATCGGAAGATAAGACGAGGATATATACATAGACCAGCATAGTAGGAGGAGAGAGAGATGATTCAGAATGCAATGTTCAGTGTTCAGGGTGTACAGCCGCTGCAAATGCAGGAGCAAGTGAAAAATGGTGCGACTCCTTCCGAATCGATTCGAGATTTTGGCTCTTACCTGAATGAAGCATTGAACTCCGTGGCCGCGCAGGAACAGAACGCGCACGTGATGAGCGATAAATTAATGATTGGACAAGTAAACGTAGATCAGGCGATGATATCCGCCCAACAGGCTCTGTTGAGCATCCAGCTCACGACACAGGTCCGAAACAAAGTGGTAGAAGCCTATCAAGAGATCATGCGCACGCAAATCTAAATGTTTCTAGCAAAGTTTCGGATGGGGTGACAATGTGAACGAGAGAATTACCCAATATCGGGAGAGAATGACCCAGTATTGGAACCAATTCAGCAACAAACAAAAAATAATGTTAATCGCTACCGTAGCATTTGTTCTAATTGCTCTAGTCGTACTAACGATGCAGTTCTCTAAGACGAAGTATGAAGTAGCGTTCCGGGATCTGAATTCCAGCGACGCCGCAGGCATCATCAGCCACCTGGAGACCCAGGGGATTTCCTACAAGCTGAGCGAGGACGGCAGAAGCATTCTGGTTCCGAGCACAAGCGCAGCTAAAGTCCAGATCGATGTAGGATCACAAGGACTGGTGCAGAACGGAACGATCGGATTCGAAACCTTCGAAAAGAATGCGTCAGCCATCGGGATGACGGATAACGAATTCGAAGTGAAATATGTAAATGCACTGAACGGCGAAGTCGAACGGCTGCTGGAGAAGATGCAGGGCGTTCAGGACGCAACGGTATTATTGAACCTGCCTAAAGAAAGTGTGTTCGCGAAAAACGGAAACGAAGATCAGGCCAGCGCTTCCGTGGTTGTACAGTTTAAACCGGGCTATCGTCCTAATCAGGAAGTCATAGACGGTTACTACAACCTCGTGAAAACGGCCATTCCCAATTTGCCGATCGAGAACATTACGATCACCAATGACGAAGTCGAGCTGCTCGCAACAGCTAAAGGCGGTCAAGGCGGATTGATCGGCAAGGTGGAAGAAAATTTCGCGCTTCAGAAAAAATTCGAAAACGACGTAAGGCAAAATGTCCAGCAATTCCTCTCGCAATACATGGGTTCGAATAAAGTCAATGTTCTTGTAGCTTCCAAACTGAACTTTGATCAGGTGCAAAGCAAGGAAAACATCGTAACCCCTGTGGATGAAGAAGAAATGAAGGGGATTGAGCTCAGCGTTCAGGAGATCCAGAAGAACTATTCGGGAACCGGCAGTCCAACCGGCGGCGTGGCCGGCGTAGGCGAAGAGGCCGTCCCGGGATATCCAAGCGATTCTGGAAGCGGAGAAACGAATTCGGAAGAGCTCTCCAAAACCGTTAACTATGAGGTTAACCGGATTACGAAGGATATCATTGCAAGTCCATATACTGTTAAAGATTTAACCATTAATGTCTCGGTTGAACCACCTGCCGGGCAACAAACTTTGGATGATGCCACAAGAACGGCTATTCAGAACATCCTGGTCAATATTGTAAGAGCATCGCTTTCGGATTCAGACTCTACTTATACAGACGCTGATTTGTCCAAAAAAGTTTCGGTTATTTCGCAGGTATTTAATGTAAATGCGGATGAAAATCCGAAATCCGTATTTTCACAGCCTGTATTATGGGGAATCGGTATCGCTGCGTTGGCATTGATTGCGGGAGGAACCTATTTCTTCATCCGCAGACGCAGACAGCAGCAGGAGGAGCTTGAAGAGGACATTCAGCTTCCGCCCGTTACGGAATTCCCGTCGATTAATCTCGAAAGCATAACCAATGAAAGCCAGGTTCGTAAGCAGCTCGAAACCTTGGCGAAGAAGAAGCCAGATGAATTCGTGAATTTACTTCGCACATGGCTAGCTGAGGAATAGAGGTGGAAGCATTGGCTAAGGGAAATAACCAAATGTTAAGCGGACGTCAAAAAGCGGCTATACTGCTCATTACACTTGGCCCGGAAGTGTCTGCTCAAATATTTAAGCATCTTCGAGATGAAGAAATCGAACAATTAACGCTCGAGATTGCGAATGTTCGCAAAGTCGACAGCGTCGAGAAAGATAGCATTATTCAGGAGTTCCATCAAATTTGCCTGGCCCAGGAATACATCTCGCAGGGCGGCATCAATTACGCGAAGGAGATTTTGGAGAAGGCGCTTGGACAGCAAAAAGCGATGGAAGTGATCAACAGGCTGACGGCAACGCTTCAAGTAAGACCGTTTGACTTCGCCCGTAAAGCGGATCCGAGCCAAATCCTGAACTTTATCCAGAATGAGAATGCCCAGACCATCGCTCTCGTATTGTCTTATCTTCAATACGAGCAGGCATCCGCGATCCTGTCTTCGCTCCCGCAAGAGAAGCAGGCGGAAGTTGCGCGCAGGGTTGCAGTCATGGACAGTACCTCGCCGGAAGTCATCGCTCAGGTGGAGCGCGTGCTGGAACAGAAGCTGTCGGCTACGGTGACGCAGGATTACACCAGTGCGGGCGGCATCGAGTCCATCGTTCAAATTCTGAACGGCGTAGACCGCGGAACGGAACGGACGATCCTCGACTCCCTGGAAATCCAGGATCCCGAGCTTGCGGAAGAAATCAAGAAGCGGATGTTTGTGTTCGAAGACATCGTCAACGTGGACAACCGTTCGATACAGCGCATCATCCGCGACGTCGAGAACGCGGACCTGCAGCTTGCGCTCAAGGTGGCAAGCGAAGAGGTGCGGGACGTTATTTTCCGCAATATGTCCAAGCGGATGGCCGAAACCTTCCGCGAAGAAATGGAATATATGGGACCGGTGCGGCTGCGTGACGTGGAGGAAGCCCAGACTCGGATCGTAAGCACGATCCGGAGACTCGAAGAAGCGGGCGAGGTTATTATTGCCCGCGGCGGAGGAGATGACATCATTGTCTAACTTGATCAAATCGTCCCACTATAAACCGATGGATGTGTTGAAAGAGTTGGATCTTGCTCGTCGTTACGCTTCGCCAACCGAGGAAACGGTAGAGGAGCCTGCACCGCCGACGGCCGAGCCGGCCGCTGTACAAACGCTGGCTGAAGCCGAACGTTTGAAACATGAAATGCTGAAGGACGCTCAAGAGTTTGCCGAAAGGCAAATCCGGGAGGCCTCGGAAGAGGCGCAGCGTCTGTTGACCGAAGCGCAGGAGCAGATTGAGGCTTGGTGGACCGAAAGAAGGCTTCAAGATGAGGATTTGTCCGAAACGCTGAAAATGGAAGGTTTTAATCAAGGATATGCGGAGGGCTCTGCCAAGGCGGAGCTTGAGATGAAGGAACTGATGGAGCAGGCGACGCTGCAAGCGAGCGAGCTGCTTCAGCTCGCGCACCAAGCCAAGGAAGATCTGATCCAGGAAGCGGAGCCGTTTTTGGTGGAGCTCAGCTGCAGCATTGCGGAGAAGGTGCTGGATCGTCAGCTTACGATCGAACCGGAATTCACGCTGGAGCTGATTCGAAAGAACCTGGCGCGCAAGCGGGAAAAAGGAATCATTTCCCTTTGCGTAGCTCCCGATCAGTTCGAATTCGTAAACGCCGCGCGGGAAGAGCTCGGATTATCGATCGACTCCCAGGCGGAGCTTCAAATTTTGCCGGACTCCACGGTTAAGGATCGCGGCTGCGTCATCCGTTCTTCCTACGGAAGCGTGGATGCACGCATCGATACACAGCTGGCCGAGATCAAAAAAGAACTCGTACGGATCGCCCTTGATGTCGAGGAACGGAGAAATCAAGATGAAGAAGCTGAATAGCGCCCGGTACATGGACCATCTGAAACATCTGGATCCCGTCCGCATCAACGGCAAGGTTACGCAAGTCATCGGGTTGATGGTGGAGTCCGAAGGGCCGGATGCCAGTATCGGCGACGTTTGCTACATCTATCCCACGAAGCAATCCAAGCCGCTCAAGGCCGAGGTCGTGGGTTTCAGAGATAATAAAGTGCTGCTGATGCCTCTCGGCGAGCTTCACTCCATTGGCCCGGGCTGCGATGTAGTGGGTACAGGTAAACCGCTGAGCGTGCAGGTCGGTTCGGAACTGCTTGGCAAAGTGCTGGACGGATTGGGACAACCGCTTGACGGATCCATCATCCCTGCTCGCATGCCGCACTATTCGACCCATAACGTTCCGCAGAACCCGCTTAATCGGCCCAGGGTTCAGGAGCCGATCAGCATCGGCGTCCGGGCGATTGACGGATTGCTCTCCATCGGCAAAGGCCAACGTGTCGGCATATTCGCCGGCTCCGGCGTCGGGAAGAGTACCCTGATGGGGATGATCGCGCGTAACACCTCAGCCGATGTCAATGTCATTGCCTTGATCGGTGAACGGGGACGAGAGGTGCTTGATTTCATCGAGCGGGACCTGGGTCCCGAAGGGTTGAAACGGTCCGTTGTGATCGTGGCCACCTCGGATCAACCGGCGCTCATCCGCATTAAGGGAGCCTTGATCGCCACCACGATCGCCGAATATTTCAGGGATCGCGGCCTAAACGTGATGCTGATGATGGATTCGGTTACCCGTTATGCGATGGCACAGCGCGAAGTCGGGCTTGCCGTAGGGGAACCGCCGGCGATGCGCGGTTACACTCCGTCGGTATTTGCCAGTCTGCCGAAGCTTCTGGAACGCGCAGGCACGGGTCCGACGGGTTCGATCACCGCTTTTTACACGGTGCTGGTAGACGGCGACGACATGAACGAACCGATCGCGGACGCGGTCAGGGGGATATTGGATGGTCACATCGTCCTCAACCGGAATATCGCGAACAAAGGTCATTTTCCCGCGATCGACGTGCTGGCCAGCATTAGCCGGGTCATGAAAGACATCTCGCCTGAGGAACAAATCGATGCCTCCGAGAACGTAAAGCGTTTGATGGCGATCTACAAGGACTCGGAGGATTTGATCAATATCGGAGCTTACCAACAGGGCTCGAATGCCGACATCGATGAATCGATCGAATACATCGGCCGAATCTGGGATTTTACGAAACAAAAAGTGAATGAGAAGACCACATTGGATGAGGTTCAGGAACGTTTGATTTCCGAGTTTTCAAGGAGATGACTTTGAAGAATGAAATTTCATTATGCATTCCAGAAAATCGTAGACCTGAAAAGCAACGAGAAAACGCAAGCGGAATGGATGCTGTCAAGCGCCATCGGGAAGTTGCAGGCGGAAGAGAAAAGCCTGAATGAGCTGTATGAGATGCGGGATCAAATGTACCGCGCTCAGCAGGAAGCGGCGTCGCGGTGCGTGCCTGTCGCAGAAATCCGAAACATTCAGGTCTATGCAGAGCACCTGGAAGAATGCATTGAACGGAAACGGGATGACATACGGATCGCCCATGTCAATGTAACGAAGAAACAAAAGGTATTGTCCGACAAAATGCTTGACGAAAAAGTGTGGCTGAAGGCAAGAGACAAATCCCAAGAAAAGTTCCGGCATGAAAGTCTCCTTCGGGAACAAAACGAGCTGGACGAAATGGCGACGGTACGTTTTGCGATCAGAGCCCGTTAAGGTTTGCAAACACCGGTGGGTATGACCGCGAGGGAGGAATGAGTGTGGCACGAAAAGACATGCCGCTTGATAAGGAAGAATCAGGCGGTGGATTTGAACGGATATTGTTGATTTTGGTACCTGCTATATTCACGATCGTTCTGCTCGGAGCGCTCGCCGTATTTTTCAGAGCCGATGTCCGGGATGGGCTGCTCGAAGTAGCCAATAAAATTCCGATCGTTAAGAACTGGGTCCCTGACCCGGTGTTGACCCCGGAAGAGCAGAAGCTCAAAGAGGCGAAGCAGCAGGAAGAAAGCGCAGAAGCGACGATCGTGGAACTTAAGAAGCAGCTTGCCGAGAAAGAAGAAACGTTAAACGAAGTAACGGAGCAAAAAGCAACGCAGGAAAACAAGGTGAAAGAGCTGGAAACCCAAATAGAATCGATGCAAAGCACATCCACGGACGGCGAGGCGGAAGAGGAAGACGCGTACACCAAGCAGATTCGTGAGCTGTCCAAGCTTTATGCGGACATGAGTCCCAGCAAAGCCGCACCGATCATGCAGAACCTGACGCTGGAAGAAATGGTGCTAATGCTGAGCCAAATGAAGAGCAGCAACCGGGTTGCGATCCTTCAGAAGATGGATCCGAAAACGGCGGCGGATGCAACCATGATGCTGAAAGACGCGGAGACCTCCGAAGATCTGGCCATTGCCGCTTTGCAATCCAGGCTGAAGAAGAACGACGCGGAGGCTGCGCAGAAGAAAACCTCCGAGAACCTGGATAAAAGCCAGCTGAATCAGACTTTTGCCGGAATGACGCCTGCCAACGCCGCGGACCTGCTGATGCAAACGTACAAGATCAGCCCCGCGAAAACGATGACCATTCTAAATACGGTGGACGATGCTACGCGTTCGCGAATTTTAAATGCGATGTCCTCGAAAGACGCGGAGCTGGCAGCTAAAATATTGAATCGCCTGATGGGCTCTAAATAAGCTCTGAAATGAATCTCCATCCTCAGGAAAGGAGGTGAAATAGACGATGACAATAACGGTACAAAGCAGTATGTCTTCTTCCGTCAGCAGTACCGCGGGAAGCGGAAAGACCAGCGCAGCCGGTCAAGCGACAGCGGGTGTTTCCTTTGATGCGACGCTGACTTACCAGATGAACGGCAGCGGCGCTGCAACAACTTCAACAGAAGTCGCGGCCAAGCTGGAATCCCTGCTTGCGCAGTATTCAGCGGAAACCGACGAATCGCTTGAAGGCTTAATGAAGCTGCTTCAAGGATTGCTGCAGGAGCTGGATACCATGGACCAGGCGTTAGAAGAGGATCCATCCTTATTGCAAGAGCTGCAAAACTGGCTGACGCAAGCGAACCTTCTGTTGAGCGGAACAGCTCCTCAAGCCCAAGGTAACGCGGACGGCAATGAGATGTCGCCATTGGCTTCCCATCCGGAAACGATTCGGTTTGCGGTACAGGACACGATCAGCCAGCTGGCTTCGATGCTATCCAAATTGGGTCAGGTAGACCTCCAGACGGAGGCAGCCGTCAAACAGCTTGTCCAGTCCTTCCAAAGTTTGCTTGGTCAAGGAACGGGGACTGGAGAAAGTAAAGCAAGTGGCAGTTTTGCCAACATCCTAAGCCAAAAGCAGCCGGATGCGGTACAGCCTAACATTGCAGCGAATACTGCAGCAGGACAGTCGGCTTCATCTGAGACAACGGGGCAAGCGAACGCTAAATGGTCTGCTCTGGCCACAAGCACCCCGGTTGACGGCACAGCAGCTGAATTCGCCTTAAACGAAGGGGATTCGCTATTAGAGCAAGGAACGGTTACTGCCGGTCAGCTGGCCCTGCGTTCCGGAACCCAAGTTGCGGTAAAACCTGCGGCTCCGCCGGTTCCTGTTGAGAATTTCTCTAACGAAATGACTTCCTTCATTATTAATAAGCTCGAAATCGTGAAGCAAACCGGATTTACCGAAGCGAGAATCTCCTTGAATCCGGAGCATCTGGGCCAAGTCGACATCAAGCTAACGATGCAGAACGGCCAGTTGATCGCACAGTTCATGACGCGATCGACGGATGCTAAAGAACTGATTGACCAGCAAATGGCACAGCTTCGAAGCGCATTGATGGCCCAAGGACTTCAAGTCGAGAAAATTGAAGTTACGCAGAGCAGCCAGCCATCCAATGCCAATCTTTATCAGGATGGGCGTCAGCCTGGATCAGGACAGCAGCAGCCGCAGCACCGTTCGAAGGAGAAGGATAGGCCTTCCGACGATGCCGTTCTTGCCGCGAATTTGACGGAAGAATTGAACGATTGGATTGCCGAGCATCAAGCCGACGATGAGAACTTGAAAGCAGGAACATTTACCGCGAAAGCCTAACAGTGAGGAGGTGAGCTTGGATGGCAACAAATCCGGTATCTACGAAAAATATGTGGCCCAATTATGCCAAAGGGAACGTCAGCAGTAAAAAAGAAAACGGCCAAGAGCTTGGGAAGGACCAGTTCTTAAGCATTCTGATTACGCAATTGCGGCATCAGGATCCGCTTCAGCCGATGCAGGACCGGGAATTTATTGCCCAAATGGCCCAGTTTACTTCCCTGGAGCAGCTAATGAATATCAATACTCAATTGACGGCAATGAGCCAGTCTTTGGGTGCTGCTTCAAGTTTGATCGGTAAACAGATCAGCTGGTTGTTCAAACCGGAGGATGGCTCGGATTCCGTCATGAAGAGCGGTCTTGTGGATTCCATCATCGTCCGCGAAGGCGTCCATTACGCCAAAGTCGGTGAAAGTGAAGTATCGCTTGACCAGATCGTGAAAATCGAGAACGCTATAGCCCAGAATGATCCAGGAGCAACGGATCCCGTTCCTTCCGAACCTGAAGCAGGCGATCCGGATTCGGGAGAGCCCGAAACCGGAGACGTGGAACAAGGTGAAGAGCCTGGGGGGACAGCGCCATGAGTGACCGCATGATGATAGGCCATCTATACCCTGGAAAAATACATCCCGCAGCTCTTCATAATGAGCGAAAGATAGGACAAGCTCAGGCTAATCCACCAGCCGGGACGTTCCAGGAACTTTTAAATGAGAATCTGCTTAAAATTAGCAATCATGCGGCGAAGAGACTTCAGCAGCGCGGGATTGAATTAAAGGGTGATCAGCTTGCGCAGATCCAGAGCGCGGTGGACAAAGCTGCTGCGAAGGGGAGTAAGGAATCGCTCATTCTGATGAAGGATATGGCTCTCATTGTAAATATTGCGAATCGGACCGTGGTCACTGCGATGGATGGCAAGGCCATGAAGGACAACGTATTCACGCAAATTGATAGTGCAGTTATTATCTCATAAATCTGGCTGGCCCGTGAGGAAGCCAGGCGGCCGCTGATCGACAGAAGCGGTCCATAACAAAAGGAGGAAAATCGATGTTAAGATCCATGTATTCCGGTATTTCCGGAATGAGAGGTTTCCAAACCAAGCTTGATGTTATCGGTAATAACATTGCCAACGTAAACACGGTTGGGTTTAAAGCGGGACGGGTGATGTTTAAAGACGTTCTAAGTCAAACGATGTCCGGTGTTACGCCAGGAACTGACGATCCATCCGGCGGCGTAAATGCGAAGCAGGTCGGTCTTGGTGTATCGATCGGTTCGATTGATACGATGCATACCCCAGGCAGCGCGATGATTTCTCCGAACCCAACGGACCTGAGAATTGACGGAGACGGATTCTTCATGGTGAAGCTCAGCGAGGATCAAGAAGTGCCTTTCTTGACTCGTGCCGGCGACTTTCATATCGACGTAGCGCGTAACCTGGTCACTTCGGACGGTATGCTCGTTCTCGATTCGGCGGGTGATCCGATCCAGTTGGACGAAGAGGTTACGGCATTCACAATCGCGCAGAATGGCGCCATTATTCAGAAGATGAGTGACGGAACGACGGAAGAAGGAGCCATTATCGGCGTTGCGAAAATTCCGAATCCGGAAGGCCTTGAAAAAATCGGAGGCAATATGTATCGCGTGACCCTGAATGCAGTTCCGGACGGCGATCTGGCTGCCGTCATGTTTGAAGGGAACAACGCGGAAGAAGGAACCGGTGCGATTATTGCCGGTCAGCTTGAAATGTCCAACGTTGACTTGACAGGCGAATTTTCTGAAATGATCGTCGCTCAGCGCGGCTTCCAAGCTAACTCCCGGATCATCACGACTTCGGATGAAGTGCTTCAAGAAGTTGTCAATCTGAAACGATAAGGATGGATAGGGAGGGGCCTTCCCCTCCCTAATTAAACAAGGAGGCTATCCATGATATCGGTAACGAGGTTAAATGGTTCGCAGTTGTGGCTTAACGCGCTGTTGATAGAAATGGTTGAGGAGACTCCTGACACCTACATTACTTTGATTAATGGAAAGCGAATGATTGTGCTTGAAAGTGCAAATGAAATCATCGCTTCCGTTAAGGCGTATCACCACGAGGTAGGCATTCATCAAGCCACCATTAAAGTGCAGCAATTGGAGGAACCTTCATGAAAAAGATGCTCCCCTGGTTAATTACGATCCTGTTATCGATTACGCTGATTGTCCTGGCCATCTTCCTGTTGTCGGACAAGCTGCTTGGCGATAACGGAAAAAGTCAGGCTTCGGCCAATGCCGCGGCTTTATCCAAGTTATCGGCCGACGAGATCGTAAAGATGACATCGGAAATAACCGGTATCAAGACGAATCTGGCAGATCCTGAATTTGTTGCCCAGATGGCCTTTGCTTTTCAGCTTAACGATAAAAAAGCAAAGGAAGAATTCGATAAAATCAAGGAAATCAAGATCAAACCAATTATTATCAAAACGCTGGCCGACACGAAACCCGAATTACTGAATGATTCCAAAGGGCGCGAACAGTTTATTGCCAAGCTGCAAAACCTGATCAATAAGTCGTTAACGTCCGGTCACTTGATTCAAATCGAAATGACAGAAGTAATGATCGTAGGTATCTAGACTGTTCGTCGGACGACCTGTAAGGGGGTGAGTAGATGGTTGATGTTTTATCGCAGAATGAGATCGATGCCTTATTGGCCGCTCTCTCTTCAGGGGAAATGGATGCTGAAGAACTGAAAAAAGAGGAAACGCAAAAGAAAATCCGTTCTTACGATTTTAAGAGGGCCCTCCGTTTTTCGAAGGATCATATTCGAAGCTTGACTCGGATCCACGAGAACTTTGCACGCTATTTGACGACCTACTTCTCGGCGCAGTTACGTACTTTTGTGCAAATCAACGTGGTGCAGGTTGAACAGCTTCCGTATGATGAATTTATTCGCTCCATACCAAAAATGACAGTTCTTAATATATTTGAAGCCGAACCGCTCGTAGGTCGGATGGTGCTTGAGGTCCATCCCAACATTGCCTACGCGATGCTGGACCGATTGCTTGGAGGCACGGGCATTGCTCCGTCTTCCATCAGTTCGATGACCGAAATCGAGACGATTATCATGGAGCGCATATTCAGCCGGGCGTTCGATAGCCTCCAGGAGGCATGGAAAACGGTGCTGGATATATCCCCGCGCCTCGAAGCATTGGAAACGAATCCGCAATTCATGCAGATCGTGTCTCCGAACGAAACCATTGCGCTAATATCCCTTAGCACAAAAATCGGCGATACCACGGGCATGATTAACCTGTGCATACCGCATGTGGTGCTGGAGCCGATCATGTCCAAGCTGTCCGCGCATCAATGGTTCATCTCGGAGAAAAAAGCGAGCGTTCCGGAGGAAGTGGATGCTCTTAAACAGCGCGTAAGCAAAGCCAAGCTTCCGATCGTTGCCGAGCTGGGCGTTTCGCAGCTTACCGTGTCCGAGTTCTTAGGACTGAGCGTCGGCGACGTTATTTCGTTAAACAAGCCGATGCATGACGGACTATCCATCAAGGTCGGCGACAAATTAAAGTTTATTGGCAGTCCCGGAACGATAAAAGACCGGGTTGCTGTACAAATCGATGAAATTGTCATCGAAGGAGCTGAAGAATTTGACGAGTAAAGATTATTTATCCCAGGAAGAAATCGACGCTTTGTTAAAACAGTCGGAAATGGCATCACCAGCATCAATTCCTTCGGCGGCGACTGTCGATGACGTATTAACACCTCTGGAGCAGGACGCGCTGGGTGAGATCGGTAACATAACCTTCGGCAGCGCTGCAACCGCCCTGTCCACCTTGCTGGGCAAAAAAGTGGATATCACGACCCCCAGAGTTTCGATCATTAAGCGAAGCGAGTTCGAGGAAGAATTTCCGAAGCCGCATGTTGCGGTACACGTTAAGTACGTGGACGGATTTGAAGGAATTAATTCGCTGGTCATTAAGACACGCGATGCGCAGGTCATTGCCGATCTCATGTTAGGCGGGGAAGGCAACCCGGTGGAAGAGGAGCTCAATGAGATTCATATCAGTGCCGTTCAGGAAGCGATGAACCAGATGATGGGGTCTTCCGCAACAAGCATGTCGACGATTTTCAACCGGTTTGTCAATATATCGCCGCCGGGCATTGACATTCTCAACATGGCGAACGGGGAAGGGGTCAACAACCTGCCGCCGGATGAAACGCTGATTAAGATTTCTTTCCGATTAATTATCGGTGAACTTATTGATTCAACCATTATGCAGCTGCTGCCCGTTCATTTCTCCAAGGATATGGTTCACATGCTCATCAACGGGACAGAAGAACCGCAGCCTGCGAAGCAGGAAGCTGCTCCAGCGGTGGAAGCGCCGGCCAGTGCCCAGGAGTCGGTACAAGCACCTGTTAATCCGGCACAAACCCAAGACATGGGTCAAGGCTACGATTATGGACAAGGCTACGGTCAGCCTATGCCAGGACATGGCGGGCCCATCCCGCAGCAATCCATGCCATACGGTCAGCCGCAGATGCCTTACCAAGCACAGCCGCAACAGTATGGCGGCATGCCGAATCGCAATGTGAATGTACAGCCCGTGCAGTTCGCTAATCTGCAATCTGCACCGTACACCCAGGTGGATGAAAACAATCTGAACTTACTGATGGACATTCCCCTTAAAGTCACCGTAGAATTAGGGAGGACCCAAAAGCAAATTAAGGATATCCTGGAAATGTCGCAAGGTTCGATTATCGAGCTGGACAAGCTGGCCGGTGAGCCTGTTGACATCCTCGTCAATCATAAACTGATTGCCAAAGGCGAGGTCGTTGTCATCGATGAGAACTTTGGTGTGCGTGTGACGGATATCGTAAGCCAATGGGACCGGATTCAAAAATTACAATAGCACAAACATTTTAGGGAGGATTTTTATCAATGGCTAACCGAATTCTGATCGTGGACGATGCTGCATTTATGAGAATGATGATCCGTGACATATTGGTCAAGAACGGATTCGAGGTTGTGGGGGAAGCACAGGACGGTGCACAAGCAATCGAGAAATTTAAGGAACTTCGTCCAGATCTGATTACGATGGATATTACGATGCCGGAAATGGATGGTATCGCAGCGCTTAAAGAGATTAAAAAAGTAGATGCCAATGCCAAAGTAATTATGTGCTCTGCCATGGGTCAGCAAGCGATGGTTATTGACGCAATCCAGGCCGGAGCAAAAGACTTCATCGTTAAACCGTTCCAATCGGACAGAGTTATTGAAGCCATCAACAAGACGCTTGGCGTATAAGGATTCTTCTTATGATGATGGCAGCTTCTGACAGATTGGGCTCAAGTAGTACTACCGGGTATTATTTACAGTTGTTTTATGTCTTTATCGTACTTGCCATCATCATTGCGTTGATCGTGTTCCTGATTCGCTTTCTAGGCAGAAAGAATCAGAGCTGGATGCAGGGCCGCTCCATTCGTACTTTGGGTGCGGTTGGTATGGGCCCTAACAAATCCCTTCAGCTCGTCGAAATTGGGGGCAGCATCTATGTGATCGGAGTTGGCGAAGACGTCCGGTTGGTGGACAAAATTTCTGATCCGGCTGAAGTTGCGCTTATCCAAGCTGCATTTGAACAGGATTCTGGAATACATAATGGGGCACTGCCGCCTTTTATAACGAAATTGGCGGCAAAACTCCGTAAAGACAAACCACCGGAAGAAATGGAGTTGGACGATACATCTTCTTTCCATGAAGTGTTCGAATCCAAGCTGCGCAGCGTACCGAACCGGAAAGAAAAGGTCGAAGAATTGCTGCGGGAGGATCATAAGGATTCATGAATAAAAAGATCTCGTACGCTATCACGATTTTCATCATGTTTGGATTATTGTTTTCCCATACGGCATTCGCGGATCCGATTCCGAACATTGATATTCAAATCGGTAATGAGGGAGATGCACCGGGGACAAGCTCCTTGTCCTTGATACTCCTGATCACCATTCTTAGTATTGCACCGGCGATTCTGGTGCTGATGACAAGTTTTACAAGGATTGTTATCGTGCTCGGCTTTGTCCGTACTTCGCTCGGAACACAGCAAACACCGCCTAACCAAGTGTTGATCGGCCTGGCGCTGTTCCTTACCTTGTTTGTTATGGCTCCCACGTTATCCTCGATGAACGAGGTCGCGCTGCAGCCCTACCTCAAAGGGGAGATCACTCAAGCGGAAGCACTGGATAAGGCTCAAGACCCGATGAAGAAGTTCATGTTCGCGCACACAAGGGAAAAGGACCTGCTGCTGTTCATGAATTACACCGGCGCGGAGAAACCCGAATCCTACGAGGACATTCCATTAACGGTTTTAGTTCCGGCATTTGCCATTAGCGAGCTGAAGACGGGTTTCCAAATGGGCTTTATGATCTTCATCCCGTTTCTGGTCATCGATATCGTGGTTGCCAGCGTGCTGATGGCAATGGGGATGATGATGCTGCCGCCGGTCATGATCTCGCTGCCATTCAAAATTCTGCTCTTTGTTTTGGTGGACGGCTGGTATCTGGTAGTGAAATCCATGCTGATGAGCTTTAACCCGTAGCAATAAGCGGCAAGCAATTCGAATACAGGGGGACTAAGCCGTGAGCGCTGAATTTATTATCGGTCTGGCAGGACAAGCGGTCTATATTGTGCTCCAGGTGAGCGCGCCGATGCTGGTTCTCGCACTGGTTGTGGGACTAATCATCAGTATTTTTCAAGCGACAACACAAATCCAGGAACAGACGCTGGCTTTCGTACCAAAAATCATCATCGTACTTGTAGCGTTACTGCTGTTTGGTCCTTGGATATTAACGACGTTAGTAGATTTTACGCACGGTATTTTGGACAATCTCTACAAATATATCGGATAGGCTGAGTGTCCATGGAATGGTTGCAGCAAAGTTTACCAGTTTTCATGCTTATTTTTTGTCGAATAACATCTTTTTTTGTAATATCGCCAGTGTTTGCTTCGCGCGGCATACCTTCTTCTTACAAAATAGCCCTGTCGGCCATTATCGCCCTGATCGTCTATCTATCGTTCGGGCTCGGGGAAGTGGTTCCGCAAGATCTGTCTTACGCCATCTTAATCGTCCAGGAAGTGCTGGTGGGACTGCTTCTAGGTTTCACTGCTTATCTCATCATGGCTGTCGTCCAAACCGCCGGGGCATTAATTGATATTCAGATCGGTTTCAGCATGGCGAATGTCATCGACCCGTTTACGGGGACGTCCACCCCATTAATCGGGAACTTCAAGTATTATCTCGCTCTGCTGGTGTTCCTGAGCATGAATGGTCACCATTATTTGTTTGATGCGATTATGTACAGTTATGATTGGATCCCGATCACGGGTGACGTGTTTGGGAAGATACATGAGGGTAACGTAACGGATTTTCTCGTTCGGACATTCTCGCACTCGTTTGTATTGGCAATTCAAATGGCGGCTCCGCTGGTGGCAGCCCTGTTCCTGACCGATGTCGGGCTTGGCTTTCTGGCAAGGACGGCTCCGCAGTTCAACGTGTTTGTCATCGGGATTATTATCAAAATCATCGTTGGGCTCGTGCTGCTGATGCTGCTTATGCCGATGCTGGTGTCCCTGTTTGATCATCTGTTTGCCAAAATGTTTGAAGCGCTCCGTGAGCTGCTCGGCGTTCTTGGCGACGAGCCGACTTAAGGAGGATGGAGGTGAAGCGGATGTCATACCGGTATCCGGTCGACTTACAGCTGTTCGCTGGCGAAAAGACGGAGAAAGCCACACCGAAGAAGCGCCAGGATACGCGTAAGAAGGGCCAAGTTGCCAAGAGCATGGAGGTATCGGGTGCATCGGTTTTGCTGGCGGCTTTCTTCTGCCTGTTAATCTTTGGCGGTTATATGAGGGACCGCACCGTTCGACTATTCACCGATATATACATTAATCGGCTCTCCATGAATGTAACGAAAGATAATGTGATGCAGCTGTTCGGGGAATATGGCGTTCAAATCTTGCTTCTGCTCGCGCCTTTGTTCATTTCGATTTTCGTTATAGCGCTGGTCGCTAATTATTTGCAGGTCGGGTTTATGTTAACCGGCGAGACGCTGAAAATGAAGTTCAGCAAAATCGACCCCATCAAGGGGTTCAAAAATATATTCTCGATGCGTTCATTGGTCGAGTTTTTGAAATCGGTCATCAAGTTGACCATTATCGGTTACCTCGTGTACAGCACCTTGTGGGCCGCCAGGGAGGATTTATCCTCCTTATCGACGATGGGACCCGATACCATCTTTCATTTCGTGGCCGATATCACCATGTCGCTCGGTTTTAAGATTGCCATCGGGCTGATCATTCTGGCCGTTCTGGATTACATGTATCAGAAATACGATTACGAGAAAAACATTCGGATGTCCAAGCAGGACATCAAAGACGAGTACAAAAAAATGGAAGGCGATCCGCTGATCAAAGGAAAGATCAGGGAGCGCCAGCGTCGGATGGCACTTCAGCGAATGATGCAGGAAGTTCCGAATGCCGACGTCATCATCACGAACCCGACCCACTTTGCAGTGGCGATCAAATATGACGGGTCCACGATGGAAGCTCCGCAAATCATTGCAAAAGGTCAAGATTTCATGGCCTTGCGGATTAAGGAAATCGCGAAGGAACACGGAATTATAACGATGGAAAACAAGCCGCTGGCACGCGCTTTGTACCAACGGTCGGAAATCGGGGATTCGATTCCGGGAGACCTGTTCCAGGCCGTAGCGGAAGTGCTGGCCTATGTATATAAACTAAAAGGTAAAGCGAAATAACTAGGGACCGGAGGCGTCTGTGCAGTGAAAATAAAAGATCTATCTGTCCTTGCGGGTGTCATTGGCATCGTACTCATGATGATTCTTCCGATCCCGATATGGCTGCTCGATGTACTTCTGATTATCAACATCTCGCTGGCGCTCATCATTTTGCTGGTGGCCATGAATACGAAGGAAGCGCTCGATTTCTCCATTTTTCCTTCCTTATTGCTCATCACGACACTCTTTCGAGTAGCGCTTAACATATCGACAACGAAGCTGATCCTGTCGGAAGCTAACGCAGGCGAAGTTGTTGCCACGTTCGGCAAATGGATTGCCAACGGCGAAATTGCGGTTGGCTTCATCGTCTTCTTGATCCTCGTCGTCGTACAGTTCATCGTCATTACCAAAGGGTCGGAACGGGTAGCCGAGGTTGCGGCAAGATTTACCCTCGACGCGATGCCGGGTAAGCAGATGAGCATCGATGCGGATCTGAACGCGGGTCTGATCAATGAGCAGCAAGCCAGGGAGCGCCGCAGCAAGATCGAGCGCGAAGCCGACTTTTACGGCGCCATGGATGGTGCGAGTAAATTCGTCAAGGGTGATGCCATCGCCACGATCGTCATCATGCTCATCAACCTGATCGGCGGATTTATTATCGGGATCTCGATTCACGGCATGTCGTTCGGAGACGCGATGAGCACCTACTCGATCCTGACGATCGGGGACGGATTGGTCAGCCAGATTCCGGCTCTCCTGATTTCCACGGCCGCGGGCCTGATTGTTACGCGTGCTTCATCCGAAGGAAATCTGGCTGAGGATCTGACGGGGCAGCTCTTCTCATATCCTCATCTGTTGTACATCGTTGCAGGAACCGTCCTGCTGCTGGGAATCTTCACACCGATTCATCTGATCACGACCGCGCCGATTGCACTCATACTATTTATCGCGGCACGGACGATGCAGAACAATTTGGATCGCAAGCAGGTGGAAGTGGAGCAGCTGGAAGAGGAACAGCAGATCGAAGAGGTGCGAAGCCCGGAAAGCGTGATCAACCTCTTGCAGGTCGATCCTATCGAATTCGAATTCGGATATGGGTTGATTCCGCTGGCAGACGCTCAGCAGGGCGGGGACTTATTGGACCGTATCATTATGATCCGGAGACAATGCGCGCTTGAACTGGGACTCGTCGTGCCGGTCATCCGAATTCGCGACAATATTCAACTAAAACCGAACGAATATGTCATAAAAATAAAAGGGAATGCTGTCGGCGGCGGTGAATTATTATTAAATCACTATCTCGCCATGAGCCCGGGATACGAGGACGATTCCGTAACAGGGATCGAAACGACGGAACCGGCGTTCGGGCTTCCTGCACTGTGGATTGACGAAGCCATGAAGGAACGGGCGGATCTGGCCGGTTATACCGTTGTGGATCCACCGTCCGTCGTTGCTACCCATCTGACGGAACTCATTAAGAGACATGCCCATGAGCTGATCGGACGCCAGGAAACCAAGGCATTGGTCGACAATATTCGAGAAAGCTATCCGGTCCTTGTGGACGAGCTCATTCCTTCCGTGCTGACCATCGGGGAAGTGCAAAAGGTATTGGCCAAGCTCCTTCGCGAGAAGATCTCCATCCGCGATATGGTTACGATTCTCGAGACCCTTGCCGACTACGGACATTATTCGAAGGACCCTGATGTCCTTACCGAATATGTAAGGCAAGCCCTCTCACGGCAGATTACACAGCAATACGCTCAAGAAGGAGAGGCGATGCGGGTCATCACGGTCGGACCGCAGCTGGAGAAGAAGATCGCTGAGAGCGTTCAGCAGAGCGACCAAGGAAGCTATCTCGCGATGGATCCGGCATCCACGCAGAGCGTGTTTCAAAAGCTCAGTGAGCAGGTCAATCGGATTATTCAGATGGGACAGCAGCCCGTGCTTCTGACCTCGCCGGCCATAAGAATGTATTTGCGGCAGGTCATAGAACGAAGCATGCAGGATATCCCGGTGTTGTCCTATAGCGAGCTGGAGCCTAACGTCGAAATTCAAAGTGTCGGAGTGGTGAACTTATGAGAGTGAAAAGGTATATCGTCGACACGATGCCTGAGGCGATGCAGCATATTCGTACGGATTTGGGTGCGGATGCCGTCATACTGAGCACGAAGGAAACCAAGGTAGGCGGGTTCCTCGGGATGTTCACCCGCAAGAAAATAGAGGTGATCGCGGCGGTAGAGCAGGCGGAAAAGCCCAAGGGCTCTGCGCCGGTCAAGCCCAAAGTTACGCCTTCTGTTCCATCAGGGGCGGTACCCAAAGCCTACCAGCGAACGGCTGAAATTTCGAAGCAAGGCCCTAAAACCTCCCCGCTTCCAGTGAATAACGCGGATGCCGCAGCGGATGCGCGGCAAGAGGCCGACTATAGCCGCTTTGCCGAGTTACTTAGCCAGGTGGCAGCTTCCGAGGAGGTTGTGGACAGGCAAAAGGACAGGGTCAGCCAGACGCAGCAGCCTGCAGAGGCTGATCCGGCAGCGGAACGCAGCGATTCAACGGAAGCCGCTGCTTCTGTTGAAGCAAAGAAACCATCCCGCGGGGGACAGGAGGAGTCGTTAAGTTCACGACTGGGAATCAGCGAATCCGAACAGAGAGTCCTTGAACAGCTTAAGGAAATGAAGGAATGGATCGCGCGATTATCCAGGCAGAATCTGGAGGCGCAGCATCTTCCCGAGCCGCTGCATGTTATCCGGGATCAGCTCCTGAAGCAGGATTTATCGGCCAAGCTGGCGGAAGAGTGGCTCGCGGCCGCGGAAGATGCCTGGAAAGCCAGCCAAATGCAGATGAGCGAGACCGAGCTTCTGAACGTGATTTACAAGCAGGCCGCGGCGTTCCTTGAGGGGCGTATCGGCGAAGGTGTTCAGCCCGGGACGCGGATCGTATATGTCGCTGGCCCAACGGGGGTCGGCAAAACAACCACGATTGCGAAGATCGCTGCAGAGCAGCTGTTCCGCAATCAACGCAAGGTAGGCTTCATTACGTCCGATACGTATCGGATATCCGCCGTTGAACAGCTTCGCACTTATGCTTCCATTCTCAATGTGCCGATGGAGGTCGTGCAGTCGCCCGGCGACATGCAGCGAGCCCTTCAGAAGCTCCAGGACTGCGATTTGGTATTAATGGATACGGCCGGCCGGAACTATCGGAATGAGCTGCTCGTTTCCGAGCTTCAAAGCCTGTTCTCCCATTCCGATCAAAGCGAAACTTATCTTGTCCTTAGCCTCACATCCAAGAGCAGCGATATGATCGAAATCGCGGATCATTTCAGCAAATACGAGCTGGATAAGGTTATTTTCACGAAGATGGATGAAACCGGAAGCTACGGCGCCTTGTTTAATCTGATCGATGCCCACAACCTTCGCCTGTCTTATATGACCAATGGTCAAAATGTGCCCGATGATCTGTTGATGGCCGACCCTGAACGGTTATGCCATCTGCTGCTGGGAGAGAGTCGTACATGACGGATCAAGCTCACTCGCTTCGCCAGTTGGTTTCGGCCCAGCAGCCCGGGGAGAGCGCCAAGGCGACCTCCGCAAGAACCGCCAAGATCATAACGGTCAGCAGCGGCAAGGGCGGGGTTGGGAAATCCAATTTCACGTTGAATTTTGCATTGACTTTGCAATCGATGGGAAAAAGGGTTCTGGTCTTTGATGCCGATATCGGCATGGCAAACATTGACGTTCTGATGGGTGTAAGCTCTCGGTACAGCCTGTATCATCTCATTCGCCGGGAGAAGAGCATAGAAGAAGTGATTCAGTATGGGCCGGACAAGCTGCCTTACATTGCCGGAGGTTCGGGTTTGGCGGACATGATGTCCCTGTCCGAGGAAGAGATGGATTATTTCATATCCCAGATTGAGCGCATTGCTTCCGGGATGGACTACATTATCTTCGATACAGGGGCCGGCTTATCCAAGGAAAACATGAAGTTTATTACGTCCGCTGATCAATGCCTTGTCGTTACGACGCCGGAGCCGACGTCCATCACGGATGCTTATGCGTTAATCAAGGTGGTCCACGGCACGGAAAGCAAGGTTCCGTTCAGCCTGATCGTCAACCGTGCAGGGGACGAGGAAGAGGCTCGTGAGGCGGCGGGCAAAATTATTTTGACGGCCCAGCGTTTTCTGGACATCGACATCAAGCTGCTCGGCTCGATTGCCGATGATACGCATGTAGTCCAGTCCGTCAAGCGGCAGGTTCCGTTTACGGCAGCTTATCCACGGTGCAACGCTTCCAGCGATATCAGACGGATCGCGCTTCGTTACTTGGCCGTTCCTGCTGCCGCGGAGCCGGAAACCCCGAAGGGAATCAAAGGATTTATGCATCGATGGCTTAAACGTACGAAATGATTCTTCGGTTGGATTAATGGAAATAGGAGTGGACATCTATGAAGCCTTTTCGTGTGCTCGTCGTGGACGATTCCGCATTTATGAGGAAAATATTTTCCGATTTCATCGAGCGCGACAAGTCTTTCCAGGTTGTCGGGACAGCCGAGAACGGGCTTGACGCTGTTGAGAAAGTAAAGGAACTGAATCCTGACGTCATTACGCTTGATGTAGAAATGCCGGAAATGAACGGGCTGGATGCTTTGAAACTCATTATGGATGCGGGACCCCGTCCGGTTATCATGTTATCCGGCCTTAATGAACAAGGCATGAGGGAGACCATTCTTGCCCTCGAGGCAGGAGCGTTTGATTTTATACGAAAGCCTTCCATATCGAATGCGCTTGATATTGAGCAGGTGCGTTCCGAATTGATGAAGCAGCTGAATGCGGCGATGCAGGCTAAACAGCGGAGGGCCTTGTGGGAAGAAGAAGAGCAAAAACGGCGGAGTGCGGACATCACGCTTCCTCTTTCGCCAAAGCCTTCTGAGACGACGCCGAAAAAGAAGCCGCAGGTGAAAGAAACGAGACCGGCGGCCAAAGGAACGGATCAGCGCGGCAAGCCGGCTGAACCGCTTCGCATGCCGGTATCCCGCTCGGCCGGGGAGAAGGCGGCTCTCCCGGATGTACCGGAGCTTTCCGGTTTCAAGCGAAAACGGGTTGAACGCAAACCTGAAGCGGAGTCGGCCCCAGCCGTGCTTCCCAAGAACGAGAGCCGCCCGCCGAGAGAGGCAAATGCCCAGTCGTCAACTGACCTGAAAGATTTGGTGGCGGTCGGCTGTTCAACGGGTGGCCCAAGAGCGTTAAAAGCTTTTCTCGAGAAAATTCCCGGCGACTTCCATGCCCCGATCGTCATCGTCCAGCATATGCCGCCGAATTTCACCAAATCGCTTGCCCAGCGCCTGAATTCATTCAGTCAGCTGGAGGTCATGGAAGCAGAACACGGCATGGTATTAGAGCCGGGCAAGGCATACATTGCTCCGGGCGGCAGCCATATGAGGGTTCATCGCTCGGAAGGCGGTGCATACCAAATCAGGATAAGCCAGGATGAGACTCGCAACGGCCATCGCCCTTCGGTGGATGTGCTGTTCGAATCCCTGCTGCCGTTGACCTCGGTCACGCGGCACGCCATTCTGATGACCGGCATGGGGAGCGATGGAGCAAGAATGATGAAGGAGCTTTACGATGCCGGCGTGACATCCACCTTTGCCGAGAGCGAGCAAACCTGCGTCGTATACGGGATGCCGAGATCTGCCGTCGAGCTGGGATGCGTAAGCCACGTTTTGCCGCTTCATGAAATTGCACCGAGGATGGTTCAAGCTGTAAATAACGGAAAGTGAACTTGAAGAGGAGGTGTCTCTCAATGGACATGAATCAATATTTGACAATGTTTATTGATGAGTCAAATGATCATCTGCAATCATTAAATGAAAACATGCTTCAATTAGAAAGCAACCCGGACGATATCGGGATCGTACAGATTATTTTCCGATCGGCTCATACGTTGAAAGGCATGGCGGCAACGATGGGATTTGAGGATCTGGCTTCTCTTACCCACCAGATGGAAAACGTGCTGGATCTTGTCCGGAACGAAAAGCTTAAGATGCAGGATTTTATCTTTGATACGCTCTTCAAAAGCTTGGACGCTCTTGAATCGATGGTGCAGGATATTACCGAAGGCGGCGACGGGAAGGCGGACGTGTCCGCTATTGTAGCTTCCTTGCAGTCCATTGTGCGCGGAGAAGGCGCCTCGGCTAACGGGGGATCTGTCGAAGGGAATAACGCCGCTGTGGCCGTTCAGGGAATCGAATTGGATGAGTTTCAATTTTCCGTGCTGGATCAATCGATTTCAGAAGGTCATAAGGTTCTATATATCCAAGTGACATTGCGAGAGGATTGCCAACTCAAGGCGGTTCGGGCCTACATGGTATTCGAAGCGCTGGAGAGATCCGGTGAAATCGTCAAGACCTATCCGGACGTTCAAGAGATTGAACAAGGTGAATTCGATCGCGTATTTTCGTTGTATTACATAACGCAAAGAGAAACGCAAGATATTGAAAGCCAGATTCTGGGCGTTTCAGAGATTGAAGCTGCGACAGTGGTGGCGCTCGATCATGAATCCTTGCAGCAAATGGTTCAGGAGAGCGCGGCTACAGCCGAAGCGGTAAAGCCCGAAGCTCCTTCTGTAGCTCCGGCGGCCGGGGTTTCAACGGAAGCAAAAAGCGCTCCGGCGCCTGCCAAAGAATCCAAGGCACCTGCGCGTAATGCGGGTGGAGGCAATCCTTCCAGAACGATCCGGGTAGATATTGAACGGCTGGATGTATTGATGAATCTGTTCAGCGAGCTTCTGATTGACCGGGTGCGCCTGGAGCAGCTGGCCAGCGAGTCCAGGAACCAGGAGCTGACGGACACGGTTGAGCATATGAGCCGCGTAAGCAGCGATTTGCAGAATATCGTCCTGAAGCTGCGCATGGTGCCAGTGGATACGGTATTCAACCGTTTTCCTAGGATGGTGCGGGACCTTGCCAAAACATTGGATAAGAAGATCGACTTGATTATTACCGGGGCCGACACGGAGCTGGACCGCACGGTGATCGACGAGATCGGCGACCCTCTGGTCCACTTGCTGCGGAACTCGGCTGACCATGGCGTCGAACCTGTTGCCGACCGCATTGCAGCCGGTAAACCGGAGACCGGTACCGTGCACCTGCGCGCGTTCCATAGCGGCAACAATGTGTTCATCGAGATTGAAGACGACGGGCGCGGCATCTACCGCGATAAAATTTTGAAGAATGCGCTGGCCAAAGGCGTCGTCACGGAGACCGAGGCAGCGTCCATGACCGATGACGAGGTGAATCAGCTGCTGTTCGCTCCCGGATTCAGCACGGCCGAGAAAATTTCGGATGTATCCGGCCGCGGCGTAGGGCTCGACGTCGTTAAATCGAAGATTGTTGCCTTGGGCGGTAACGTCACGATCTACTCCACCCCGGGAAAAGGCACCAATTTTTCGGTTCAGCTTCCATTAACGCTGTCCATCATTGCAGCCATGCTGATCCGGATGGGATCGGAGAAATATGCGATTCCGTTGTCTTCCATCGTTGAAACGGGCATCATCAAGCGCGGGCAAATCAAGCATGTGCACGGAAGCCGCATGATTCAGTTCCGGGAGTCGATGATACCGGTGATCTCGCTTAGCCGTTTGTTTGAAGTTCCGGATTTTGATGAGGAGCGGGAAGAGGAAACGGAGATTGTTGTAATCCGCAAAGGGGATCGTTTGGCTGCGCTCACCATCGATGATTTTATCGGACAGAGTGAAATCGTCATTAAAAACCTGGGCAAATATTTGCCTGCCATACAAGGGGTATCCGGCGCGACCATTCTTGGAGATGGCCAAGTGGCTCTTATCATCGACGCAAATGCATTTATCAAATAATGGGTTGCTATCAAGCACGGCAGGCCACACATTCTGAAGGAGGACTTATTCATGGGAGAAGAAATTAAGGTTATCGTCTTTAGACTTGGCGAGGAAGAATACGGCATCGAGGTGGACAAGGTTCAAACCATCGAAAGAATGATGCCCATTACGCGCGTTCCCAAAACCTTTGCTTTCGTAAAAGGGGTTATCAACCTACGAGGCGTCGTCATCCCAGTGATCAATCTGCGCGGCCGATTCGGTCTGGAAGAGGTTGAAGCTACCGATCAGACACGGGTTATTATCGTAGCGGTCAATGATATGCAGGTTGGCTTTATCGTGGATTCGGCAAGTGATGTCATCGATCTGAATACGGACAGCATTGACTCTCCACCTGAGGTTGTCGGCGGAATTAAAGCGAAATACCTGCGCGGTGTCGCGAAGGTAGGAGAGGAGCGCCTTCTCGTCATGCTGAATTTGTCCGAAGTGTTGAACAAGAGTGAGATCATTCAGCTGGAAGGCCTTGAGGAGTAGACAGTGGAGCTGTTTAAGCATGGCAAAGAAATCAAAATGGATGTTTTGAAGGAAGTGGGAAACATCGGAGCGGGCAATGCGGCAACCGCCCTCTCCCGTTTGCTTAACAAGCCTATTGATATGGCGGTTCCTAAGGTTCAACTCCTGCCGTTCGAACAGATTGCCGAAAGCGTCGGGGGGAGCGAACAGCTCGTACTTGCCGTATTTTTACGGGTTGAAGGAAGCGCTCCGGGGAATCTCTTCTTTATTATGAGTCCGGAAGCGGGGAAGAACCTTCTGCTGAATCTGGCGGGCATTGAAGTATCGGAGGAGGAGCCATTCTCCGAGATGGAGCAGTCCGCCTTATGCGAGATCGGAAATATTTTGTCAGGCTCGTACTTATCGTCGCTCGCTGACTTCACCAATCTGTCCATGACACCCACGGTGCCGGCATTGGCAATGGATATGGCAGGTGCCATCCTGAGTTATGGATTGCTGCAATTCGGAGAAATGGGAGACGATGCCCTCTTAATCAACACGACGTTCCTGGAAGGGCAAAACGAGGTGGAAGGCCAATTCTTCCTCATACCTGATCCACAATCATTTGCTCAAATATTCGAAGCTTTGGGAGTGCCTTTAGAGCATGATTGAAGAACAAGCAATAGTGAAAGTAGCCATGGCGGATCTGAACGTCGCAGGTCCAAACGGTATATTGCGTACAACGGGACTCGGCTCATGCGTAGGACTGACGTTATATGATCCGGTCACGAAGATTGGCGGCATGGCGCATGTCATGCTGCCATCCTCGGCGATTGCCAGGGAGGGGCAGCTGAATCTGGCCAAATACGCCGATACGGCTCTTCCGATCCTGCTGAACAAGATGAGGAATTTGGGGGCGTCTCCGGCGCGGATGGTAGCCAAAATGGCCGGAGGGGCTCAGATGTTTGCTTTTGCGGGTTCGGGCGATACGATGCGCATCGGTCCCCGGAATGTGGAGTCATGCAAAGCGGGACTCGAGCAGATGGGAATCACGCTGATAGCCGAGGACACCGGAGGAAATTACGGGAGAACCGTTGAGTTGGACTGCGCAACGGGTAAGTTTACAATACGAAGCGTACAAAAGGGCATAAAGGAATTGTAGCGATGATGGGAAAACTCCGTTTTTATCTGATTACCGGAATTGCCGGGTTTGTGTTCACATTTATTTTCTCCATACGTAACAATTTGTGGATGACTAGCATGTATCGGGCGCTGATTGCATGCGCGATCTGGTTTCTTCTGGCGTTCCTGCTGAATTGGATGTTTGCTGCCATTACGGGGCCGCGAGCAGCCGAAAAAGGGGACGCAGGCTCGCAGCGGGAGCAGGACCGAGGAACCGTTCTTGACTTATCCACGCCTGATGAGGATCGGGAATTGATGGATTTGATCCATGCCGAATCCAGCAGCAAAGAGAATGGAGACTTTGTACCGCTGAATCCTCCTAAGCTGGTTTCAACGAAAGATCCTGAAGAACTGGCCAAGGCCGTTCGTCACCTTACGGAAAAATAAGGAGGGTGAAGGCAATTGGACGAACGTAAAACTTCCGTCCTTAACCATGCGGATTTATGGAGCGCATGGAAGGAAGATGGAGACCATGAAGCGAAGAAGAAACTTATCGAATATCATTTGCACATCGTTGACTATGTTTCAAGCCGATTGGCCATCGGTCTTCCGAAGAACGTTTCTAAGGGAGATTTGGCCAGCAATGGGGTAATGGGTCTGATTGACGCCATCGAGAAGTTCGATTACAAACGAGGGCTGCAATTCGAAACCTATGCCTCTTGGCGGGTGCGGGGTGCTATTCTGGATTCGCTGCGCCAAGGGGATTGGGTACCGCGTTCTGTCCGTGAGAAGGCGAAGAAGATTGAAACTGCATATCAGCAGTTGGAACAGAAGTATTTACGCAGCGTCAGTGATTCCGAGATGAGCGATTACCTTGACGTGACCGAGAAGGAGTTCCGGCACATGCTGCAGGAAGTGGCGGTCATGACATTGACATCTTTGGAAGATCCGATCCGCGAGGAGGAGTCTGAGACCCGAATGTCGCTCCTGGTTGATGAGAAAGCGAAGAATCCGGATCACAAGGTCCATGAATTTTATCTGCGAGAAGCCCTGATGAAGGGTATCGGTAAATTAACCCCGAAAGAGCGGACCGTAGTTTCCTTATTATATTATGAGGATTTATCACTCAGCGAAATAGCTGAAGTGATGTCGCTATCACCTTCACGAATATCTCAGCTTCATTCCAAAGCGATTTTGAGACTTCGGGGCGCGCTCGATAAAGATCGGGATTTGCTGATGCAAAACGATTGACGCTTGCCATTTATGAAGGGGGTTCCTGGATTGTCTGTAGATTATGCATTGGATCAATACTTTAGCGTTTCGCTATCGGATGACAAGGTCGTCGCCTATATACAGTTCACCAAGTGGGAGAAGGATTTTTCTTGCTCCGTCGAGGCTCTTGAACAGTTTCTCAGAAGCCATCAGATTCGGTATGGCATTCAATATGATACCTTGCGGCGAATCGCGGACCATGGGGAGGAATATCAATATAGCAGAACGCCGATTGCCATGGGAACGGAACCGACGCACGGACAGAACGGTAAAATTCAATTTACCGTCGATTTCGGGAATGAGACGAATCTGAAGCCGCTGGAGGACGAGGACGGCAAAGTGGATTTCAAAGAAGTGATTCGTTTAAATAATGTAAAGAAGGGCCAGCTGTTGGCTACCCGAATCCCGCCTACGAAGGGTGTGCCTGGAACTGCGGTCACCGGCGAAGAGATACCGAGCAAGCCGGGAAAGGAAGCACATTTCAAGGTGGGGAAGAACGTGGTGGTCAACGCCGAGAAAAGCGCCATGTACGCCGCGCTTGACGGACTGCTCACCAAAACCGAAAAAGGCAAAATCAATGTGTTCCCGGTATATGAGATTAACGGGGACGTGGATTACAGCATTGGCAATATCGATTTTGTCGGTACGGTGGTCATTCGCGGGAATGTGCTGACCGGGTTCAAAATCAAGGCGGCAGGGGACATTCGAGTCACGGGCTTTGTGGAAGGTGCCGAGCTGGAGGCTGAAGGATCCATTGATATATCAGGCGGGATCATCGGCTATAACAAGGGTTACGTAAAGGCGGGCCAGGACGTCAAAAGCTCGTTCATTCAGGATGGCAACGTCGTTGCGGGCGCCAGCGTATTCGTGTCGCAGAGCATCATGCATTCCAATATACGTGCTGTCCAGAATATCGAATGCAACGGGATGAAAGGGCTCGTAGTGGGCGGCATTCTGCAAGCCGGGGAAAAGGTCGTTGCGCGCACGATCGGAAACAGCATGTCGACGGCTACCGTCATTGAAGTGGGCGTTCTTCCCGAGCTGCGGAATGAACTGGCGGATCTAAGAGCCCAATTGAAGCTTTCATTAGAGAGCATGGACAAAACCGATAAAGCGCTTTATCTCTTGAACCAGTTGGCTTCCTCCGGACAATTGTCGCCGGACAAGCTGGCGCTGCGAATCAAGCTGAATGCGACCAAAAAATCCAACATGGCAGAGCAAGCCGACATCAAGGAACGCATGCTGGAAATCGAGAAGATGCTGGAGGATACCGGCAAAGCCAAAGTGAATGTGGTAAAGACGATCTACGGCGGCGCCAAAATCGTCATCGGGCGGTACACCCGATTTGTTAAGGATCCCACGCAGCGGGTCTCTTTTTACTATCATGAAGGAGATATCACCATGGTTCCGTTGTTGTAGGAATGAAAGACATTCACAATGCTTGTGGACATGATCCCTATACCATGAGGTGATTCCATTGAGTTTAAAATCGGTTGAGATGCAAATTGCGGTCCCGAGAACCAATGAAGCGGGCAAGGTTCATAACGAATTCCAGCAGCGGCCGCAGAACGAACAGATGCTGCTAGCAGGTGAACAAACCAAGAACAGCCGGGCCGAAGCCCAGCGAAGCACGGAAGTGAGCGAGACGGCCGAAACAGCCGTGCGGGATGACGGGAGCCGCCAGTCCTCAGGCCAGCAGCAAGGGCGGGGGTCTGCAGAAGCGGGCGAGACTTTGGAACAGCCGGCGGAGCACCCCTATAAAGGCAAAAATTTCGATGTTTCGCTCTAGATAATTTATAGGCACAAAGGAGTTAATGGATTTGAAACCGTGGATATATATCGTGCTGCTAGGCATTGCGGCCGTGCTGTATGCTTTCATGCTGCCGAAACGCCGGGAAGAGACCGTGTCCAGCGAGCGGGTTGTAAAGGAAGTCGAGAACACGCTTGAAGGATACATGGCGGAAATCCAGAACGAGAACGAGCAGCTGGTCGAGCTGGTTAGTCAAATGAAGAAAGAACTTGATGCCAAACAGCAAGCGCATCAGGAGCAGGTCAGCGATTTGCGGCAGCGCATGCTGGCCATGGAGCAGAAAATGACCGAATCGCAAACGCGTCTTCGAACGGCTGAAGAGAAGCTGGCGCAGGCAACTGGGGCGGCTTCTTTGTCTGCAGGAGCGGCTGCAGCGACATCGGAGGCGGATCATGCCCCTCCGGTCCATTCCATCAAATCCAGATACGCGGAACTGTTTGATTTATATGAACAAGGCAAATCTATCGATATGATAGCCAAGTCCACGGGACTTCAGCGAGGCGAAGTTCAACTCATTATCCAGTTGGCCAAACAGGAGGAATCCGTGTGATCAAGAACCGAATGTTTATGATGGGCCTCGGGAGCGGTCTTGTGATCGCCGCTGTGCTGCTGCAACTGATGTGGATCGGCCAAGGCGCAACCGCTTCGGAGACAAAGGAATTAACGAAGGAGCAGCTGGTGGCTGCAGCGGAGGCTTTGGATATGCAGGTCGTCGAAGGTACGGACGAGCTGATGACGGCGGAGCAGTGGGAAGAGAAGAAGCTGGGCGAGGGAGAAGGCGAGTCCGAAGGTGCCGAACCGGTCGATAAGCCTGAAGCGACGAAGCCTGAGGCGCCGGAGAAACCGGAGAGCCCGGAGAAACCAGAAACGGACGCGCAGAAGAAACAGGAAGCTTCCTCCCAGGTAACGAATCCGGCCAAACCGAAAACACCGGCTAAAGCCGAAGCTTCTATTCAAGTAAAGATTCCATCCGGAAACAATCTCAGCGATGTAGCAAACAGCCTTCTGAATGCCGGGGTCATTGACAACAAACAGGCATTCATCAAAAAAGCTACCGAGAATAAAATCAACACCAGAATCCTGAGCGGTACTTACTCGTTTACGATCGGCGAGAGCTACAATTCGATTATCACGAAGATCACGACAAAACCCTCCAACTAGCACTCCGGTTGAGAGTGGTTTTTTTCTTTAGCGTAACTCTTCAAGCCCCTGATTGGCTTGAGCTGGTCATGCACACAAAAGACATTGCAACCTGCCCATGGTTATGTTATAGTAATTGACGGTGTTAAAACACACGCCAGAGTGATTCCGTTGAGGGTGCTTCCTGGAATGGGAGTCTTAATGGAAAATGATCTTGGCGGAGGGACACACAAAAACCAAACTTAGGAGGTGCGTGAAGATGGCAGTAATTTCCATGAAACAGCTTTTGGAAGCTGGCGTTCACTTCGGTCACCAGACTCGTCGCTGGAACCCGAAAATGGATAAATTTATCTTCACTGAAAGAAACGGTATCTACATTATCGACCTGCAAAAAACGGTCAAGAAAGTTGAAGAAGCATTCAACTTCGTAAAAAGCGTAGCTGGTGAGAACGGTACGATCCTGTTCGTCGGCACGAAAAAACAAGCTCAAGATTCCGTGAAGGAAGAAGCGGAGCGTTGCGGCATGTTCTACATCAACCAACGTTGGCTCGGCGGAACTTTGACTAACTTCGAAACGATCCAAAAGCGTATCAACCGCTTGAAGCAGCTTGAAACTTGGGAAGAAGACGGCACGTTCCAAGTATTGCCTAAGAAAGAAGTCATCCTTCTCCGCAAAGAGAAAGATCGTCTTGAGAAATTCCTGGGCGGTATCAAGAACATGAAGGGCCTTCCAAGCGCATTGTTCGTTATCGATCCTCGCAAAGAGCGCATCGCTGTTGCGGAAGCTCGCAAATTGGGTATCCCAATCGTTGGTATCGTTGATACGAACTGCGATCCGGATGAAATCGACTATGTAATTCCAGGTAACGATGACGCGATCCGCGCTGTCAAATTGTTGACTGGTAAAATGGCCGATGCCGTTGTTGAAGCTCACCAAGGCGAAGAAACAACAGCTTAATCGGGATTAAACGTATAAACCATGAATTAAATGAAAAGGGTGGTTGGTAGGTGTATAACCTCTCACTGCCCTTTTTTTAAGATGTCAGGCCGGATTGCGGTAGAAACATCAGGCTTCTGGCAGGGCAAGGGAAACAAATACTTAAGCGTACGGATTTCTTGGAGGGCACGTCGAAGGACGGCTGCTTCAGATCCGAACGCCAAACTTGATCATACCAATATGGAGGGAATTCTAATGGCAGTAACAGCTAGTGCGGTAAAAGAACTTCGCGAAAGAACAGGCGCGGGCATGCTCGATTGCAAAAAAGCGCTCGACGAAACAAACGGTGATATCGAAAAAGCGATCGCGGTGCTTCGCGAGAAAGGCTTGTCCGCAGCGGCTAACAAAGCTGGACGCGTTGCAACGGAAGGCGTTGTCGAGTCTTACATTCACGGTGGCGGACGCATCGGCGTTCTCGTGGAAATCAACTGTGAAACAGACTTCGTAGGCAAAACGGATCAATTTAAAGAGTTTGCTCGCGATATCGCAATGCATATTGCTGCTGCAAACCCTAAATACGTTCGTCGTGAAGAAGTACCTAGTGACGAGCTTGAGAAAGAAAAAGAAATTTTGAAAAACCAAGCCCTGAACGAAGGCAAGCCTGAAAAAATCGTTGAGAAAATGGTTGAAGGCCGCATCAACAAATACTATGAAGAGTATTGCCTGCTCGAGCAGCCTTTCATCAAGGATCCGGACAAAACGATCAGCACGCTGCTTAACGAAAAAATCAGCACAATCGGCGAGAACATCTCCATTCGTCGTTTTGCCCGTTTCGAATTGGGCGAAGGCTTGGAGAAAAAACAAGACAACTTCGTAGAAGAAGTTATGGCCCAGGTGAATAAATAAGCCGGATAGGCTAATATAAGTTATAGAAAAGAGTGGAACACACCTGTGTTCCTTCTTTTTTAAGAGATATAAAAGGCATAAGAGAGATAAGATTGTTATAAATTCGGAGTAAAGGCTACCCTTATCTCACAAGAAAGAATGGACTTAGGTCTTGATTAGACGACCAGAAGTTTCTACTTGAGACGGATGTTTTTACCCGATTTTTATAAACCGTCAAGCAGTGCCGGTGTGTCTGTCTGTCGTTTTTCAAACGGGCGTCGTATACTTAAGGCGCCGTCTTAAAGTGGAGGGTTATCATTTGGAACAGCCTGTATATAAACGAGTGATATTGAAAGTCAGTGGGGAATCCCTTTCAGGGCAGAATGGATATGGTATTGATGCTGAGACGATCTCATCGATCGCTGAGCAGGTTCGCGAGGTTGTCGAGCTTGGTGTGGAGGTCGCGATCGTATGCGGCGGCGGCAACATTTGGCGCGGCATTGCCGGCAGCGCGAACGGAATTGACCGTGCGACAGCGGACTATATGGGAATGCTCGCAACGGTGATGAACTCTTTGGCCCTTCAGGATGCTTTGGAGCAGATCGATGTGCCGACCCGGGTGCAAACCTCGATCTCCATGCAGCAAATCGCCGAGCCGTATATTCGCCGCAGAGCCATTCGGCATCTGGAAAAGGGACGTGTCGTTATTTTTGCGGCAGGAACAGGGAACCCATACTTCTCCACCGATACGACTGCAGCGCTTCGCGCCGCGGAAATCGAAGCAGAAGTGATTCTTATGGCGAAGAACAAGGTGGACGGAGTGTACTCCGCTGATCCATTTAAGGATGAAACTGCCGAGAAGTACGAGCAGCTGACGTATCTAGACGTATTGAACAAAAACCTTGGGGTAATGGACTCTACAGCTTCATCGTTATGTATGGACAACAACATCCCGCTCATCGTCTTCGCTATTACGGAGCAAGGTAATATCAAGCGCGTCGTTCTGGGCGAGAAAATCGGAACGATCGTTAAAGGGAGTGTAGACTAATGCCGCAATCGGTGAAAAAGAATGCAGAAGAACGCATGGAAAAAGCGATCCTGTCTTTGAAACGTGACTTGGCAACTCTGCGCGCAGGGCGGGCAGCGCCGGCGCTCCTCGACCGGATCACGGTAGAATACTACGGAGCGCAAACTCCGCTGAATCAGCTGGCTAACATCAGCACGCCGGATTCCAGAACGCTCATGATTCAGCCTTGGGACAAGTCGTCCTTGGCGGATATCGAGAAAGCGATCATGAAATCGGATATCGGATTGACACCGGCGAACGATGGTAATCAAATTCGTCTCGTCGTACCTGCATTGACGGAAGAACGCAGAACCGAACTGGTGAAAATGACGAAGAAATTCGGCGAGGAAGCGAAAGTGGCCATCCGCAACATTCGCCGTGATGCCAACGACGACATCAAAAAATTGGAGAAAACGGATATTTCCGAGGACGAGTCCCGGAGACATCAGGAAGATATCCAAAAAGCGACGGATAAATTTATCGCAGAAGTCGACAAAGTCCTCGTTGCTAAAGAAAAAGAGATTATGGAAGTATAAGAGACTTGTGGCCCCTCCTGTCAATGGTGGGGTTTGTCTCTTTTTTTGCAGAAAGATGCCTGGAGGAAATGGAATGATCAAACGGGTTCGATCGTGGTTGAATCAGGAGGACAGTCAGCAGACGCATCAGCTCTCTCCGGACAACATCCCGCATCATGTCGCCATCATCATGGATGGCAATGGGCGTTGGGCGAAACGGCGCGGCATGCCGCGGATCGTTGGCCATCAGAATGGCATGAAGGCTGTCAAAAGAGCCGCCATAGCCGCCGATGAGTTGGGAATCAAAATATTGACGATGTATGCTTTCTCTACGGAAAACTGGACGCGTCCGAAGGATGAGGTCGATTTTCTTATGAAGCTTCCGCAGGAGTTTCTGGCTATTGAGCTGGAAGAGCTGATCGAGAAAAATGTCCAGGTCCGCATGATGGGGCATCCGGAAGACCTTCCGTCCCATACCGTGTCTGCGATGGAAGAAGCTGTTGCGAAAACTGCCGGCAATGACGGGCTTGTGCTTAACTTTGCGCTCAATTACGGCAGCCGGAAAGAGATCACCGAAAGTGTCAAGGCGCTCGGACGGGAAGTGCGAGACGGAATTCTCCGTCCTGAGGACATTACAGAGGAACTGATTGGCCAGCGGCTCCTCACAGGCGAATTGCCGGATCCGGATTTACTGATCCGCACAAGCGGCGAGCTGCGGCTGAGCAATTTTATGTTGTGGCAGCTCGCGTACAGCGAGTTATGGTTTACGGATGCCTATTGGCCGGAGTTCACCAAAGACCATTTGGTGGAGGCCGTAGCCGATTATCAACAAAGAACTAGGCGCTACGGTGGACTGTCGTAGCCGATGGAGGATGGAACGTTTTGAAACAGCGATTGATTACCGGAATTATAGCGGGAGCGGTCTTTTTAGGATTATGTTTCATAGGCGGTCTGTGGTACCATCTTCTAATTCTGGCGATGGCGCTAGTCGGTTACTATGAGTTTGTGCGCATGACCCATACGGCACCGTTCGGGGGAACGGCATGGATCGGGTATGCGGGAGTGCTGCTGCTTGTATTTCCATGGGGTCCGCTTGATCTGAAACTTCCGATCCCATGGGAACATGTGCTTTGGCTCCTGCTGCTCTTATTTTTGCTGGCGACGGTGACCACGAAAAATACGATAGATATCAAGCGGATCTCTTTATTGTTTTTGGCATCGGTCTATATCGGCATCGGATTTTCCTTCATAGCCGAATCTCGGCATGCTCCGGACGGGCATGGCGTATTTTGGACTTTTTTGCTGCTGGCCTCGATCTGGGCAAGTGATGCGGGCGCGTATTTTGTCGGCCGCGCCATGGGGCGCCATAAATTATGGCCTTCCATAAGCCCGAACAAAACGGTGGAGGGTGCGCTCGGCGGTGTGATCATCGCCGTGTTCACGTCGCTGCTCTTTTCATTCTACTCAGATGGAATCCTGACGGCTGGACATGCGGTTCTGATTGGGCTTTCCTGCGCCGTTATCGGCCAGCTCGGCGACTTGGTGCAATCCGCCTATAAACGGGTGTATGACATCAAGGATTCGGGCAAGCTGCTGCCGGGACATGGAGGAATACTGGATCGATGCGACAGTTGGATCGTCGTATTTCCGTTTGTACATATATTGAGTCTCCTGCCTTACTGATGAAAGGAAAGATGAGCATGAAGAAGATCAGCGTACTCGGCTCCACGGGCTCCATTGGCACCCAAACCTTGGATGTGGTGAGGAAGCACCGGGAACAATTTCAGATTGAAGGCTTGGCTGCGGGGAGCAATAAGGAATTGCTGCTTCAGCAGGTTCAGGAGTTTTCTCCGCGAAAAGTGTCCGTTGCGACGAAAGAGCTTGCTGACAGTTTAAGGCATGATCTTCCTGCCGGAACCGAAGTGTTTCATGGCCATGAAGGCCTGATCGAGATTGCGGCAGCGACAGACGCGGAGCTGGTCGTTACTGCGGTCGTTGGAAGTTTGGGCCTTTCTTCTACGCTTGCGGCCATTAACGAGGGGAAGACGATCGGGCTTGCCAACAAGGAAACATTGGTTACCGCAGGTCACCTGGTTACCGCTCAAGCCGCTGCAAAAGGGGTAAAGCTCTTGCCGATCGACAGTGAACATTCCGCCATATTCCAATGCTTGAACGGAGAACGGCATGAAGATATCGAACGGATTACGCTGACCGCTTCCGGCGGGTCGTTCCGGGATTACACCCGCGATCAGCTGGTCAACGTTACGGTGGAGGATGCACTCAAGCATCCAAACTGGTCCATGGGCGCCAAAATCACGATCGATTCCGCGACCATGGTCAATAAAGGGCTTGAGGTCATTGAAGCGCATTGGTTGTACGGCATACCGTACGACAATGTTTCCGTGCTTCTCCACCCGGAAAGCATCATCCATTCTTTTGTGGAGTTCCGCGATTCCAGCATTATCGCGCAGCTCGGCAACCCGGACATGCGGGTCCCGATTCAATATGCGCTGACTTATCCCGAGCGGTGGTCTTCGCCTGCACCAAGGCTCTCCTTGGCAGAAGCAGGAAAGCTGCACTTCCGGGAAATGGACCTTGAGCGTTTTCCTTGTTTAAGGCTCGCTTATGAATGTGGTAAAATGGGTGGTACAGCGCCAACGGTATTCAATGCGGCCAATGAAATCGCGGTCGCCCGCTTTCTCCGCGGCGAAATCTCTTTTCTGCGAATCGAAGAGATTATCGAGGAAGTGCTGCATAGTCACCATAACGTGCCGGAACCGGCGCTGGAGACGATTGAAGAGAATGATCGGATTGCACGTGAAATAGCTTCCCGACTATAAGTTTTGAAGTGTTTTTGAAATCTCCCTTGAAAAAAAGCGGACAGCTTGTGATTCTCTTGTGGACGACAGGAGAATAATGATAATCTATAGGGACATACTGCGTTCTCAGAGGAAAAGGGGGATGTAAAGAATTGGAAATGGTTCGGGTCGTTTTTTTAACGGTGCTCATGTTTTTTGTGATCGTTACCGTGCACGAATGGGGTCACTATTATTTTGCCCGGCGTGCCGGAATCTTGGTACGCGAGTTCGCGATTGGATTTGGTCCTAAGCTGTTCTCATATAAACGCCATGAAACGCAGTTCACGCTTCGTCTTCTCCCGTTCGGCGGATATGCCCGCATGGCCGGAGAAGATCCGGAACTTGTCGAGATTCAGCCCGGTCAGACGATTGCGGTTCGAGTGAATGCAGAGAATCAAGTGAAAAAGATTTATCTGGATCAACTCGACAACCGTAAAAATGTCATTCGCGGCGAAGTCCAGTTTATCGACATGGTGGACCGTTTGTCGGTGAGGCTTGATGTGGATGGTGAATTTCAGCAGTACGAGATCCATCCGCAAGCATTAACGGTAGCTAAAGGTGTCGAGACGCAGATCGCACCGAGAGACCGCCAGTTCGGCAGCAAGACCGTCGGCCAAAGAGCGCTTGCGATATTTGCCGGCCCTGTCATGAACTTTATTTTGGCCTTCGTGCTGTTTGCCCTTCACATTCAGATGGCCGGTATACCGGTCGAGAATCCAACCTACGTACAGATAGGCGAGATTACGAAAGGCATGCCAGCAGACGAAGCCAATCTGAAAGAGGGCGACATCATCGAGAGCATCAACGGAACGGCGATTGGGGCCGATTATCAGAAGATGATCGAATTGATTGCGGCCTCCAAGGACAAGCCGATGGAATGGACCGTACGTCGAGGAGAGGAATCTTTCGATTTGACGTTGACGCCTCGGACCATGGAGGGCCAGGAAGGCGGCAAGGTCGGGATCGTTCCTGAGCTTCCTACCCGATCCGCAGGGCTTGGAGAGACGATTACCGGCTCCGGGACGGCGATGGTTGACACCACCAATATTATTTTCCAGGGCTTCAGACAGTTGATTCAGAAGTTTTCCATGGATGATTTAGGCGGTCCTGTGCGCACCTTTGAGGTCACGGGTCAAATCGCCAAACAGGGTATCGAACAGCTGACCTATTGGGCGGCCATTCTAAGCTTGTACCTGGGCATATTCAACCTGCTGCCGATTCCGGCGCTGGATGGAAGCCGGCTCGTATTCTTGGGGATCGAGGCATTACGGGGCAAGCCGGTTGACCCGAACAGGGAAGGCATGGTTCACTTTATCGGGTTTGCGATGCTGTTCCTATTAATGATTGCCGTCACCTATAACGATATTTTGCGTTTGATCAACGGATAGACCTTAAGGTACGGCTCGGTGCGCCAGCCGCGACGAAAGCCGTACCTTTTTCTATTGTTAGCAGAGTTTCACGCATAACGATATCCAGCATGGAGTTCTATAACACAGGGCGGGTTTTATAGCCGCGGCCCGTTCACACATATCGCCAATAACGTCCAGTCAAGCCGCCTGAATGAACGGCTTAGACCACGCGTTTTATTAATGGGAGGAACACGATTTATATGTCTAAGGAATCGAAGGATAAACAATTCGTGACGGAGATCACGCCGCAAGGAGAAGATTTCTCGCGCTGGTACATTGATGTCATCAAAAAAGCGGACTTGATGGATTATTCCCCAGTCCGGGGCTGCATCGTCTTTAAACCGGACGGTTATGAAATTTGGGAGCATATCCAGGCGGAGCTGGATCGGCGCTTTAAGGCAACGGGACATCGGAACGCTTATTTCCCGTTGTTCATTCCGGAGAGCTTTTTCCAGAAAGAGAAGGAGCATGTGGAAGGTTTCAATCCAGAGCTGCCTTGGGTGACCGAAGCGGCGGGCGAGAAGCTTGAAGAGCGTCTGGCTATTCGTCCGACTTCCGAAACGATGTTCGGGCACATGTATTCCAAATGGATTCAATCCTATCGTGATCTTCCTGTGCTGATCAATCAGTGGGCCAACGTGGTGCGCTGGGAGAAACGCACGCTGCCGTTCCTCCGCACCAGCGAGTTTTTATGGCAAGAGGGGCATACCGCTCATGAAACGGAAGCGGAAGCAAGAGGGGAAACCATGCAAATGCTCGATATCTATCAGCAATTCGTAGAGGACTATCTCGCGATTCCGGTGATCAAGGGGCAGAAGACGCCTTCGGAGAAATTCGCGGGTGCCGTGGACACGTTCTCCATCGAAGCGATGATGAAAGACGGTCGGGCTGTACAAGCAGGCACATCACACTACATGGGTACCAATTTCTCGCAAGCTTTCGATATTCAATATTTGAACCGTGAAAATACGCTGGAATACGCACATACGACTTCCTGGGGAGTCAGCACGCGTCTTATCGGCTCCTTGATCATGGTCCATGGGGACGACCGGGGCTTGGTGCTTCCTCCAAAAGTTGCGCCGACTCAAGTAATCATGATTCCAATCGGGCCTCCGAAGACGAGAGACGCCGTCGTGGGCCGTACGGACGAGCTGTTCCGTGAACTGAAATCCGCCGGGATCCGCGTACGGGTGGACGACAATCCGGATGTGCGTCCAGGCTGGAAATTCAATGAGTACGAAATGCGCGGCGTTCCGGTTCGTCTGGAGATCGGGCCTCGTGATATGGAGAATGGCGTCTGCGTGCTCGTTTCCCGCATTACGGGCGAGAAGAAGGTTGTGGAGCAGGCCAACCTGATCCAGGAAGTGCAGAGCATGCTGGAGCAGGTGCATCAGGAAATGTTCGATCGTGCAAAGCAGTTCCGCGAGGATCATTTCTATTCCGTGGAGACGCTGGATGAAATGAAGGACAGCATGGAGGACAAGCGCGGGTTTACTTTGGCAGGATGGTGCGGTTCGGAGGCTTGCGAAGACACCGTGAAGCAAGAAACCGGCGCGACGAGCAGAAACATTCCGTTTGAACCGGCCGAGAACAAAACGAAGTGTCTCGTATGCGGCGAGGATGCGAAGCATACGGTGCTGTTCGCGAGAGCGTACTAGGAATTCGATATTATGAGTTTCCGACTTGCATCACGAAGGGCAATTTTTCGTCCGCGTCGGGGATTCATCATCTGGAGTAAGCTTCCGGATGGCAGTATGACGGACGCTCTCTTTCTCGGGGCAGGACGATGGAGTGCTGCCGGCGGAAGCTTTATTCTGTTTTTTATCCGCTAAACGCGGTCTGTCTTCTGTGGATGTAGGTCGATAGAAGTTTTTTTTACAGCTTTATGTTATGCAGGGGGAGGGAACCATGGGCACGACTGAAGATAAAAGGAAGCGATTTGAACTGCTGATCAAGCAGGGAGAAGTTCCGGCCAATCTGGTGGAACCCTATTTTTTAGACGGTGTGATTGAACAAGTAGAGACCAGCAGGAACAGCAAGGACTGGAGGATAACCGTTCAGAAGGAGACCTTGGTCCCGGCCGAAGTTTATCGCACATTTTGCCTGAGGATTCAGGAGAAGATGGGACATATCGCTAAGATCAAATTTGTGTTCCGGTATGGAAGCGGCGTTCCGGAGGCCGATATCGTGCAGGAGTATTGGGGCTTGTTTCTGGAGTGGGCACACCGGGAGATTCCATCGGTCAATGGCTGGATGACTAGGGCGAAACACGAGGTGGAAGACGGGCAGGTCCTTCTCTCCATGTCGGATGGCATGTCGCTTGAACTTGCCCGCAAGAAACAGATCGATACCGCCATAACCCGATTCTTCGGGCAGTACTTCGATCTGACACTGCGCGTGAAGATGCAGGTCGGCGATAACGGCCAGGCCGCTTACGAGGAGTTCGAGCAGAGGAAGCGCGAGGAAGAGCGCGAGGTTATCGAACAGATCATGAGCAGCATGGAAGCGGAGCTGGATGCCGAGGACGAGGAAGAAGGCGAGATTCGGCTGCAGGTCGGATATGATATCAAGGATCAGCCGGTTTCGATCCAGGAGATCCAGGACGAAGAGAAGAAAATTACGATCCAGGGTACCATTTTCGGGTTGGACCGCAAGGAGCTCCGAAACGGCAGCACGCTGTTTACCTTCAACTTAACCGATTTCAGCGATTCCTTGCAGATGAAGATGTTTGGCAAAACGAAGGATGACTTGAAGGTCCTGAGCCTTCTTGAGAACGGCAAATGGGTGAAGGCACGCGGACGCGTGGAATATGACCGGTTTATGCAGGTGCCGGAGCTGGTCATGATCCCGTCCGACCTCAATGAAGTCAAGGCGCCCCCTTCCCGCAAGGATAACGCTGCCGAGAAGCGGGTGGAATTCCATCTCCATACCACTATGAGCACGATGGATGCGGTCACGCCGATCGACCGGTACATCAAAACCGCGGCCGCCTGGGGACATAAAGCGATTGCCGTAAGTGATCACGGCGGCGTGCAGTGTTATCCTGACGCAGCCAAGAACGCCAAGAAACATGGAATCAAAATGATGTACGGCATCGAGGCCAATGTCGTGAATGATGCCGTTAACATCGTGGAACAGGCACAGCCGATTGAGCTGAGCAGCGCGACTTACGTGGTATTCGATATTGAAACCACGGGTTTGTCCATCACCGCGAACAAGATCATCGAGCTTGCAGCCGTGAAGATGCACGAAGGCAAGGAGATTGGCAGGTACGCCACGTTTGTTAATCCGCACGAGCGAATTCCGTATCATATCCAGCAATTGACGAACATCAATGACGATATGGTCAAGGATGCTCCTGAACTGGAGCCGGTACTGAAGGAATTTGTTGAATTCGTCGGCGATGGCGTGCTCGTGGCTCACAACGCGCGGTTTGACATGGGGTTCATTCAGGCAGCACTCAAGAATGCAGGCATGGACACGCTGGAGAATCCGTATTTGGATACGCTGGAGCTGGCCCGACTGGTGCATCCGGGACTTAAGAATCACCGCCTTAACACATTGGCGGATAAGTACAAGGTGCTGCTGGAAAGCCATCACCGCGCGATCGACGATACAATTGCGCTGGCGGGAATCCTGAACGGGCTCCTCAGCGACGTAGACAAAACCAAAGGCGTGAAGATGCTGGACCGTCTTAATGATTACGTGGGCATGGACCTGTCCAATACCCGTCCGTTCCATTGCGGGATTTACGCTTTGAACATGACGGGCAAGAAGAATCTGTACAAACTGGTCTCCATGTCGCATACCGAATATTTCAAGCGGGTGCCCTGCATCCCGAAATCCAAGCTCCAAGAGATGCGGGACGGACTCCTGGTGCTGTCCGGCTGCGAAAAAGGGGAGTTCTTCGAAACGGTGCTGAACAAGACGGAGGAGGAAGCCGAAGAGATTGCAGGCTTTTACGACGTTTTGGAAATCCAGCCGTTGACGATGTATATGCATTTGGTGGACAAAGGCCTGGTAGGCAGCCCCGAAGAGATCAAAACCGCGATTTCCAAAGTCGTGCGCATCGGCGAAAAGCTGAACAAACCGGTCATTGCTACAGGGAATGTGCACTATCTGGAACCGCGGGACAAGCTGTTCCGGGACATTACCATCCATGGCATTACCGGCTTCAGCCCGCTCAAGGATATGCGCAAGCCAGACGCGCATTTTCGGACGACGGAAGAGATGCTGCAAGAGTTCGAGTTTTTGGGTCAGGACAAATGCTATGAAGTCGTGGTGACGAACACAAGCGAATTGGCCGACCGTTTTGAAGATTTGGAACTGTTCCCGGATAAGCTGTTTACGCCGATCCTGGAGGGAGCCGACGAAGAAATTCGCAACACCTGCTACGACACGGCCAAGTCGATCTATGGGGAGAACCTGCCCGAGGTCGTTGTGGCCCGGTTGGAGAAAGAGCTGGAGCCGATTATTAGATACGGCTTCTCCGCGAACTATCTGATTTCCGAGAAGCTGGTGAAAAAATCGAATCGGGACGGCTATTTGGTTGGTTCCCGGGGTTCCGTTGGCTCCTCCGTCGTTGCGACGTTCCTCGGCATATCCGAGGTTAACCCGCTGCCAGCGCATTACATTTGCTTGAACAGTGACTGCAAGCACAGCGAATGGTTCCTGGACGGCAGCGTGCCGAGCGGATTCGACTTGCCGGACAAGGCTTGTCCGGAATGCGGAAACATGATGAAGGGCGAAGGACAGGATATCCCGTTCGAAACCTTCCTGGGCTTCAAAGGGGATAAGGTTCCCGATATCGATTTGAACTTCTCCGGCGAATATCAACCGCATGCCCATAATTTCACCAAGGAGATGTTCGGCGAGAAGAACGTATTCCGTGCCGGTACCATCGGCACCGTGGCGGAGAAGACGGCGTTCGGCTTTGCCAAGAAATACGAGGAGCACAACAACAAGCGCTGGCGCGGCGCGGAATTAAACCGGCTGGCGTCAGGCTGTACCGGCGTCAAGCGAAGCACGGGCCAGCATCCCGGCGGTATTGTCGTTGTGCCGGACTACATCGAGGTTGAAGAGATAACGCCTGTGCAGTACCCTGCCGATGACGTCAACGCGGAGTGGAAAACGACGCATTTCGATTACCATGCCTTTGAAGCGAATTTGCTCAAGCTGGATATTCTCGGACACGATGATCCGACGATGATGAGAATGCTCCAGGATTTGACCGGAGTGGACCCAACGACCATCCCGATGAACGATCCGAAAGTGATGAGCATGTTCAATTCAACGGAGGCGCTGGGCGTGAAGCCGGAGCAAATACGCTCGCCGGTGGCCACCTTCGGCGTGCCGGAGATGGGGACCAAGTTCGTGCGCCAGATGCTGGTGGAGTCGCAGCCGTCGAGTTTTGCTGACCTTTTGCAAATCTCGGGACTTTCACATGGAACCGGCGTATGGCTCGGCAACGCACAAGAGCTCATCAAGAATGGAACCTGCAACATCAAAACCGTTATCGGTTGCCGCGATGACATCATGCTGTTCCTGATTTACAAGGCCGGCATGGACGCGAGCCTCGCGTTTAAGATTACGGAAAGCGTGCGTAAAGGCCGGGGGTTGTCCCAGGAATGGATCGACGAGATGAAGAAATGCAAAGTGCCGCAGTGGTACATTGATTCCTGTCTCAAAATCCAGTACATGTTCCCGAAAGCCCACGCCGCCGCATATGTTATTTCAGCGGTGCGAACGGCTTACTTCAAGCTGTATTATCCGATTGAATATTACGCAACCTACTTCTCGGTCCGCGCCGAGGATTTTGATATCGAATTATGCTGTCAGGGCTATGAGGCGATCTATCGCCGGATTGAAGAGATCGAGCAGCTCGGCTTCGGGGCGAGCCCGAAGGAAAAAGGCATGCTGCCGATTCTGGAGATGGCGCTGGAAATGACGGCAAGGGGCTTCTCATTCAAGAACATCGATTTGTATCAATCCGACGCCTTGAAATTCAAGGTGGATGGAGACTCGCTCATTCCGCCGTTCTCGGCGCTTGCGGGAATCGGCGATAACGCTGCCCGCAATATTGCCGCCGCGCGTGAATTCGGAGAATTCCTCTCCATCGAGGATTTCCAGCAAAAATCGAAGGCAAGCAAAACCGCCGTGGAGCTGTTGACCCAAATGGGATGCTTCCGCGGTCTGCCGGAGAGCAACCAGTTGTCATTGTTCTGATTCTTGTCATTCTTTCATGGCCGTGACGCCTTGACAGTCAAGGAGTCATACTTGTCACTATTACCAGACTATGTTATAATTTTTTTGGTAATCATGGAGATAAAACCGTTGTGTAAAGAGTGGGGCAACCCACTCTTTACTCTTTGGTATATAGGAAATCAACTTGGAGGTTATGTTCTTTGAGCACATCAAAGATTAAAACGACTGTGGAAGAAATGGTGCAGCCGTATTTGGACGAACACGGCTTTGAACTGGTAGATGTGGAATACGTTAAGGAAGGAAGCAACTGGTTCTTGCGCGTGTTTGTTGATAAGGACGGCGGCATTGACATTGACGATTGCGGTTTAATCAGTGAACACCTGAGCCAGAAGCTGGACGAGAACGATCCGATTCCGACGGCTTATTTTCTTGAAGTCTCTTCTCCTGGCGCGGAACGTCCCCTGAAGAAAAAAGAGGATGTTGCGAAGTCGGTCGGCAAGAACGTGTTTGTTACGGTATACGAGCCGATTAACGGGTTGAAGGAGTTTGAAGGCAAGCTGGAATCCTTTGATAACGAGGAGCTGGTCATTCAGACCGCGAAGAAGCAGCACGTGATTCCATATGCAAAAGTAGCCAGTGCCAGATTGGCCATCATTTTTTAAACGGAAGTTTTGAAAGGGGGAACCGATTTTCAATGAGTATGGATTTTATTGAAGCGATGAATGAGTTGGAAAGAGAGAAGGGCATCAGCAAGGATGTGCTGTTTGAAGCCATTGAAGCGGCACTGATCTCAAGTTACAAGCGCAATTTCAACACCGCGCAAAATGTACGGGTAGACATGAATCGCAACACGGGTGTTATCAAGGTGTTCGCACGGAAGCTGATCGTGGACGAGGTTCTGGATCCGCGCACTGAAATTTCGCTGCATGCCGCACGTGAGATCAATCCGCATTTTCAGATCGAAGATATAGCGGAAATCGAGGTTACGCCGCGTGATTTCGGACGGATCGCCGCTCAAACGGCAAAGCAGGTTGTTACCCAGCGCATTAGAGAAGCCGAACGCGGCCTGATCTACAGCGCTTTTATTGACAAGGAAGACGATATCGTTACGGGTACGCTGCAGCGTCAGGATTTGCGCAACATCTATATCGACCTTGGCAAGATCGAAGCGGCGCTGCCGCTTACCGAGCTTATGCCCAACGAGAAGTTCAAGCATGGCGACCGGATCAAAGCGTACATTACGAAGGTTGAGAACACAACCAAAGGGCCGCAGATTATGCTGTCCCGTACGCATCCGGGCCTTTTGAAGCGCCTGTTCGAGCTGGAAGTGCCGGAAATTTTCGACGGCGTCGTGGAAATTCGCTCGGTTGCGCGCGAAGCGGGATTCCGCTCCAAAATTGCGGTGTATTCCCGCAACGATGAAGTCGATCCGGTCGGCTCTTGCGTAGGGCCTAAGGGATTGCGCGTACAAACGATTGTCAATGAGCTTCGCGGCGAAAAAATCGACATCGTGCGTTATTCCGACCAGGTCGAAGAATACGTGGCCAATGCGCTGAGCCCATCCAAAGTGCTTGAAGTCCAAGTATTTGAAGATGAGAAGATGGCGCGCGTAATCGTTCCGGATTACCAACTCTCGCTGGCGATAGGGATCAAAGGCCAGAATGCTCGTCTCGCGGCGAAGCTGACCGGCTGGAAGATTGATATTAAGAGCGAAAGTCAGGCGGAGCAGGAATTTGGCAGACCGAAGTCCCAATCAGGTGAAATGCACCAGGATTCCGTCTCTGTCGATTAATTCCAAATGACGGGGGGTTGTCGTCTTGAAACAGAGAAAGATACCGCTGCGTAAATGTGTGGCGTGTCAGGAAATGATGCCGAAGAAAGAGCTCATCCGGATTGTCAGGACTCCCGATGACGCTGTCCTGATCGATCTCACCGGCAAAAAGTCGGGACGGGGAGCGTATCTATGCGGCAAGGTTTCCTGCTTCAAGCTGGCACACAAAAATAAAGCACTGGATCGAGCGTTGAAACAACATGTGAAGCCTGAGATCTACGAACAGTTGGCACAGGATTTCATCAAGGTTGAGGATGAATTCCTGGCTGCAAAAGAGAGTGCTGCCGATGATGAATAGGGCGCTTTCTCAGCTCGGCCTGGCCATGAGGGCAGGCAAGGTGGTTACCGGAGATGAGATCGTGCTCAAAGCCATCCGGTCTTCTGAAGCAAAATTGGTTATTCTGGCGGGTGACGCCTCAGATAATACAACAAAGAAGTTCCGCGACAAATGCGGTTCTTACAATATCCCTCTGGTAATCGGATTTGACCGGGAAAGTCTGGGCACAAGTGTAGGTAAACCCGAGCGGGTTGTGCTGGCAGTTACGGATCAAGGATTCGCAGAAATGATCTCCAAGAAAATGGAGACAATGTCGGAGGTGGAGTATATTGAGTAAACAGGAAAACAAAGACAATAAACTTCGAGTGTACGAATATGCTAAATCGTTGAACATGAGCAGTAAAGAAATTATCACGATCCTTAAGCGTTTGAACGTTCCGGTCAATAACCACATGAGCGTAATGGAAAACGATACGGTGTCGAAGGTAGAGCAGTTCTTCAAAGATATCAAATCGAATGCGGCAGCCAAGCGGGACAGTGGCGACGCTCCCCGAACCGAGAACCGCAAACCTTCGGGTTCCGGAGCGAATGCAGCCGCATCCGTATCCAATGCTAAAACAGAAGGCACTTCCACTAACGTGAGTGCAGACGGCAACCGTAATGGGCAGGACGGTATGCGTCATTCAGGACAACGAGTATCAGGACAACAAGGTCAAAGCCAGCCCAAAAAACAACAGGAAAAGCAGGTAGGTATGAATAGTAGAACGAATTCAAACACACAACATGCTTCAGGTTCCCAGCGTCCCCAAGGAGGGCAGGATACCCGAAGAAACCAATCTGGCTCCGCACAAGGAAGCCAGCAGAATAATCGCAGCCAAGGCTCCAGACCGAGCGGCAGCAGCACGCAGACCGGATCCCGTCCACAAGGCGGAGGTCAAGGCGGCGGGCGTCCGCAAGGCAATAATCAGGGCGGATCGCGTCCGCAAGGCAATAATCAAGGAGGATCGCGTCCGCAGGGCGGCAACAACCAAGGCGGAGCGCGTCCTCAGAGCAAGCCGGGTGGAACCGGAGGCGGATTCTCAGGATCCAATAACAGCAACGGCCAGAACCGAGGTTCCAGAAACAACAATAACAATCGTTCAGATTCCAAGCGTTTTGATGACAACCGTCAGGGAGGATTCCGTGGAAACAATCGCGGTGGCAAGAACAACCGCGGCCGGAATCAACATAATCAGCAGCCGCCTCGTGAGAAAATCGACAACACGCCGAAGAAAATTATCGTCCGTGGCAACATGACCGTCGGTGAAACGGCGAAGCTGCTTCATAAGGACGCTTCCGAAGTCATCAAGAAGCTGATTTTCCTCGGCGTGATGGCCACCATCAACCAGGAGCTGGATATCGATACGATTCTATTGCTGGCTGGCGAATTCGGTGTAGAAGTCGAAGTGAAAATTCCGGTAGAGGAAGATCGTTTTGAGACCGTAGAAGAAAACGATGCTCCGGAAGAACTGAAAGAGCGTCCACCGGTCGTTACGATTATGGGTCACGTTGACCACGGTAAAACGACGCTGCTGGATGCGATCCGTTCCACGAACGTATCTAGTGGCGAAGCTGGCGGAATTACGCAGCATATCGGTGCTTACCAAGTCGAGATCAATAACAAGAAGATTACATTCCTGGATACACCGGGTCACGAAGCGTTTACGGCCATGCGTGCCCGCGGTGCGCAAGTAACGGATATGACGATCATCGTGGTCGCGGCCGACGACGGCGTGATGCCACAGACGGTCGAAGCGATTAACCATGCTAAAGCGGCAGGTTTGCCGATCATCGTTGCCGTGAACAAAATCGATAAGCCGGACGCTAACCCGGATAAAGTCAAACAAGAATTGACGGAATATGAGTTAGTGCCTGAAGAGTGGGGCGGAGATACCATCTTCGTTAACGTTTCGGCGAAACAGCGGATGGGTCTGGAAGACTTGCTTGAAATGATCCTTCTGGTAGCAGAAGTGAACGAATATAAAGCAAACCCTGATAAACGCGCGCGCGGTACCGTGATTGAAGCTGAGCTTGATAAAGGCAGAGGACCGGTAGCCCGCATCCTCGTTCAGCATGGTACGTTGAAAGTGGGCGACGCCTTCGTAGCCGGCAACTGCTTTGGACGTATTCGCGCCATGGTGAACGATAAAGGCCGTCGTTTAAAAGAAGCCGGACCATCTACGCCGGTCGAAATTACCGGTTTGACTGAAGTTCCGGGCGCCGGCGATCCGTTCATGGTGTTCGAGGATGAGCGTAAAGCGCGTAATATCGCGGATAAGCGTGCGATTACCCATCGTCAGTCCGAATTGAACACGAATACGCGGGTGACGCTGGATGATCTCTTCCAGCACATTAAAGACGGCGAAATCAAGGATCTTAACGTGATTATCAAAGGTGACGTGCAAGGTTCCGTCGAGGCCCTGAAAGGTTCCTTGAACAAAATCGAAGTGGAAGGCGTGCGCGTCAAGATTATCCATAGCGGTGCCGGTGCCATCACCGAATCCGATATTATTTTGGCAGCTGCCTCTAACGCGATCGTAATCGGGTTTAACGTTCGTCCTGACGTTCAAGCGAAGCAAACCGCCGAGCAGGAGAAGGTTGATATCCGTCTGCACCGTGTAATATATAATGTAATCGAGGAAATTGAGCAAGCTATGAAGGGGATGCTCGATCCGGAGTATAAAGAATCCGTGATCGGTCATGCGGAAGTCCGCAACACCTTTAAAGTGAGCAAAGTGGGTACGATTGCAGGATGTATGGTGACATCCGGTAAAATTACGCGTAACGCAGAAGCTCGCTTGATCCGTGACGGCATTGTCGTTCATGAAGGCAAGATCGATTCCCTCAAGCGCTTTAAAGATGACGCTAAAGAAGTGGCACAGGGTTACGAGTGCGGTATTACCTTGGTAGGCTATAGCGACGTCAAAGAAGGGGACGTAATCGAAGCCTTCATCATGGAGACGGTAGAGCGCTAACGAATGAGGTGATCAGACCATGGCAAAAATCAGAACTGGGCGCGTAGGCGAGCAGATTAAAAAAGAGCTCAGCCAACTGATCCAAACGGAATTGAAAGACCCGAGAATCGGTTTTATTACCGTGACCGGCGTGGATGTAACTAACGATCTGTCCCAAGCGAAGGTATACCTGAGCGTGCTCGGGGACGACGAGCAGAAGGCGGCTTCCTTGAAAGGGCTGGAGAAGGCAAGCGGCTTCCTCCGATCCGAACTGGGCAAGCGGATTCGCCTCCGGCATGTTCCGGAGCTGATCTTCAAATTCGACGAATCCATTGCTTATGGCAGCCATATTGAGAAGCTGCTGACTGAAATCGTGGATCGCGAAGAGAAATAGAGTAGTTTTTGTTTATAAAGGAGAGGGCGAATGCAGACCTATGAACAAGAGCTGCAGCAGGTGAAGTCGTTTCTGCTGGAGCACGATGATTATTTGGTTGTGTCGCATGTTCAGCCCGATGGAGATGCAGTCAGTTCCACCCTTGCGGTGGGCTGGCTTCTCTCATGTCTGGGCAAGAAATTCACGATGATCAACGAAGGGCCTATCCCGAAGCGCATGAAAAAGCTGTGGCATGCAGAAGACATTCTCAATCTGTCCGAACAGCAGCCGGGAAGGACGTTTTCAAACGTCATTTGCGTGGATTGCGCGGATTTTGCGAGAGTAGGTTATACGCAGCAGGTGTTTGCCGATCATGCGAGCATCGTTAATATTGACCATCATCCAACGAATGATCGTTACGGAGCCGTTAACCTGGTTGTGCCCGAGGCGGCTGCAACCGCAGAAATCCTTTATGATTTGCTGAATTTGTTTGAAATCGATTGGGATGCCGAAATCGCCACTGCGATTTATACCGGATTGTTAACGGATACCGGCGGTTTTCGTTATTCCAATACGTCGCCCAAGGTCATGAGCATGGCTTCCGATCTGTTATCCTATGGCGTGAACGGCCCCGAAATTGCGGAAACGCTGCTTGAGGAAATGACGCTCCCGCAGATGAAGGTGTTGGTTCAGGCGTTAAACACGTTGAGTCTGTCGGATGACGGTAAAATAGCCTGGGTGTACGTAACCCCCGAGCATATGGAACTATGCGGTGCCGTTAGCGAGGATCTTGAAGGGATCGTCAATTATCCCCGAAACATTCAGGGAGTCGAAGTCGGGATCCTGTTCAAATCGCTGAGATCCGGAATGGTCAAGGCGAGTTTGCGTTCAGCCGGCAAAGTGGATGTTGCCGCGTTGGCCCAAATTTTTGGCGGTGGCGGCCATGTCCGGGCGGCAGGGTGCAGCATGGAAGGCTCCCTTCAAGACATCATCCCTAAAGTAGTAGAGCAGGTGAGATTAAAGCTATGACGCAATTAGAAGGCATCTTGGCCGTTCACAAACCGGCCGGATGGACCTCCCACGATGTGGTAGCCAAAGTTCGGGGAATGGTTCGTTTGAAGCGGATCGGACATACCGGGACGCTGGACCCTGAAGTGACGGGCGTGCTTCCGTTATGCTTGGGGAGAGCTACGCGGGTCGTCGAATATCTGCAGGAGCTGCCTAAAGAGTATCATGCGGTCCTCCGCCTTGGATACTCGACCGATACCGAGGATATTACCGGGAATGTGGTGGAGACTGCGGATGAAGTACGCGTGACCAGAGACGAGGCGCTTGAAGCGCTGCAATCTTTTACAGGCCAGATCTCTCAGGTTCCTCCTATGTACTCCGCCGTCAAAATCAACGGCAAACGATTGTACGAGCTTGCCAGAGAAGGCAAGACGGTGGAGCGCAAAAGCCGTACCGTAACGATTCATGAAATCGAGATGACGGACTTTGATGCGGATGGGGAGTATACGGAAATTTCTTTCCGTGTACTGTGCTCCAAAGGTACATACATCCGCACGCTTTGTGTGGATATCGGGAGGAAGCTCGGCCTGCCGTCCGTCATGGTTAAGCTGGTACGTACGATATCGGCGGGAATCACCGAGGCGCAGTGCTTGACCCTAGAGCAAATTGAGCAGTTCATGAAGGATGAAACGCTGCAAACCCGGCTTATTCCGGTGGATCAGGCGATTCATCATCTAGCAAAGCATACGGTTTCCGAAGAGAAGGCGGAGGCCGCGCTGAAGGGGCAACGCTTGTCCTCCAGGGCGGTAGAACCGGCCGTCGACAGTTCGGAGCCTATCCGTTTGTACGATATAAAGGAAAACTTTCTGGGCATCTATAAGCGTCAGGAAGAGACGGGCGCTATCGTTCCCGTGAAAGTATTTTCCTAAGCATGACTGGATTTAGTGAGTGGAGGTGAGAAATCATGAGGATTGTTTCATTATCTTATCCTGTATCTTCCGACATCGTACGAGAAGCTGCCGAGCCCAAGGTAGCGGCAATCGGCCAGTTCGACGGTCTTCACCTGGGACACGCCAGCGTGCTTTCGACCGCTGTCAGCATTGCTCGGGAGAATGGAGTGCCGGCCGCGCTCATTACCTTTTATCCGCACCCGAAGGACGTGATCGGTAAGGGGAGCTACGAAGGCTATCTGACTCCCCAGCCTGACAAGCAGCAGCTGCTCGAGCAGATGGGCATCGATATTCTGTACGTCGTCGAGTTCAATAAAGAATTTTCCCAAGTAAGTCCGGAAGCGTTTGTTGAAGAAATGCTCTTTCCCTTGAATCTTCAAACGGCGGTAGTCGGATTTGATTTCCGGTTCGGCCATAAAGGCGCAGGAGACGCAGTTAAACTTCAGGAACTCGGGGAAGGCAAAATGTCGGTCGTTACGGTACCGCCATTCCTGGTCGACGGCGAGAAGGTAGGAAGTTCATCCATACGGATTGCCTTGAAAACTGGACAGCTGTCGGACGCAAACCGCTGGCTCGGACGGAATTACCACATCCGGGGTACGGTAGTTCACGGGGAGAAGCGGGGAAGAAAGATCGGTTTCCCTACCGCGAACCTGGAGTTGACGGATCCATTCGTGGCGCCTGCATTGGGCGTCTATGCCGTCCGTGCCCGCACGGATAAGCATTACGACTGGATACCGGGCGTCATGAACGTCGGCGTGAAGCCGACGTTCCACGAAGGGATTACTGAACCGATCTTCGAGGTCCATCTGTTTGATTTCGAAGGGGATCTGTACGACCAGATCATGACGGTGGATATCGTTCAATATATCCGCAAGGAGCATAAATTCGAATCGGTTCAGGAGCTTGTGGAATGGATTCAGCGGGATGCCGTCGAGGCCCGCAAAATATTGAATGTCAGCGAATAAACCGTTTTGGGACAAATTGTTCGCAAACGGATTTTCTTTTTCAGGTAAAGTATGCTATACTCTTAGAGGTTGCCCGAGGATCGGGCAATTCTAACCTTGGCTTGGATGTTCGATCTCACCGTCGGTACCTGGGCCAACGGCGATTATAATGAGGGAGGTGAACAGGATGGCATTGACTCAAGAACGTAAACAACAACTGATTGACGAGCACAAAACTCATGAGTCCGATACAGGATCCCCAGAGGTGCAAATCGCTATCCTAACGGAAAACATTACGAACTTGACTGACCACTTGCGTACGCACAAGAAGGATCATCATTCCCGTCGCGGATTGTTGAAAATGGTCGGCCAACGCCGTAAGTTGCTTGCATACTTGAAAAACAAGGATGTTAAACGTTACAGTGCTTTGATCGAGAAGCTTGGATTGCGTCGCTAATCATCCATAAGATGTGCCGAAAACAGCCTGGTTGTCCACTGTCCTTCTTGGAACGACAGCGGCACAGCCGGGCTCTTTTCTAAGTATTGTACAATTTACCGTTACGAAAGCTTCCCCACAAAGTACTGCGTACGCTTCATAGCCTAAACTCCACTTTGTGGGGTTATCTTAATATAGATTCTTGATAGATGGTAGGCGTGGTCTGTTCGCTAATTTTCACTTCATGGTATAACCGGGGCAATCTATACGGAGAATGTTTTCTATACGGTTCAGGTTGTTCCTGTACATAGGTTCGTGATATTCGACCGCTTCGATGACTCTGGTTAGGAAATGTGGACAGCGTTTGGCAAAAACATGCTGATGATTAGGATTTCAAAAAAATTTATCCCCATGAGGAGGGATTACATGGAAACACGTGTTGAAATGCAGCTTGGCGGAAGACCCCTGGTGTTCGAAACAGGGCGCCTTGCGAAGCAGGCTAATGCGGCTGTTATGGTTCGTTACGGCGAAACGGCAGTCCTGTGTACGGTGACGGCTTCCAGTGAACCGAAGGATCTGGATTTCTTTCCATTGACGGTCAACTATGAGGAGCGCTTGTACGCAGTCGGTAAAATTCCGGGTGGATTCATCAAACGCGAAGGCAGACCAAGCGAGAAGGCGATTCTTGCCAGCCGTCTGACAGACCGTCCGATTCGTCCGCTGTTTCCGGAAGGATTCCGGAATGACGTTCAAGTTCTGAATTTGGTGATGAGCGTTGATCAGGATTGCGAGCCGGAAATTGCGGCCATGATCGGTACCTCCGCTGCCTTGAGCATCTCGGACGTGCCTTTTAACGGTCCGATCGGCGGCGTCGCGGTGGGTCGCGTTGACGGCAACTTTGTCGTGAACCCGAACATTGCGGAGCAGGAAGCAAGCGATATTTATCTGGTCGTCGCCGGCACCAAAGATGCGATCATGATGGTCGAGGCCGAAGCGAACGAAGTTCCTGAGGAAGTCATGCTGGAAGCGATCATGTTCGGGCATGAGGAAATCAAGAAAATCGTAGCCAAGATCGAAGAGCTGGTGGCAGCTTGCGGCAAAGAGAAAATGGCGGTTAAGCTTCATGCGGTCAATGAAACCGTGAATCGCGAAGTGCGCGAATTTGCGGAAGCCCGTCTTGTTGAAGCCGTTCGCATTGAGGAGAAACACGCTCGCCAAGATGCGATTGACGCTATCAACGACGAAGCGTACACCGTGTTCGAAGAGAAATACCTCGAGACACCCGAGTTGTTGAAGGATGTTAAAGAGGTCCTTCACGATATCGTGAAAGAAGAAGTTCGCCGTTTGATCACGCACGATAAAGTTCGTCCGGACGGCCGCGGTCTGTCCGAGATCCGTCCTATCGATTGCGATACCAGCCTGCTGCCTAGAACGCATGGCTCCGGTCTGTTTACGCGTGGACAAACCCAGGCTCTTAGCGTATGTACACTAGGTGCTCTAGGCGATGTACAAATTCTCGATGGAATCGATCTGGAAGAGACCAAGCGCTTCATGCACCATTATAACTTCCCGCCGTTCAGCGTTGGGGAAGCGCGTCCGCTTCGCGCTCCGGGCCGTCGTGAAATCGGTCACGGTGCACTGGGTGAACGTGCATTGTCGAAGGTCATTCCGAATGAAGTGGATTTCCCGTACACGATTCGCCTCGTGTCCGAGGTGATTGAATCGAACGGTTCGACATCCCAAGCGAGCATTTGCGCAAGCACGCTTGCCATGATGGACGCAGGGGTGCCGATCAAAGCGCCTGTAGCCGGCGTGGCGATGGGCTTGATTAAAGACGGAGACCACGTTTCCATCTTGACGGACATTCAAGGGATGGAAGACCATCTCGGCGACATGGACTTCAAAGTGGCAGGTACGCCTGACGGGGTTACCGCCATTCAGATGGATATCAAGATCGACGGCATCGACCGCGCGATTTTGCAGGAAGCGCTGCAGCAGGCAAAAGAAGGACGCATGCACATCCTTGGAAAAATGGCGGAAGCCATTCAAAAGCCAAGAGAAACGCTGTCCCAATATGCGCCTAAGATCATTACGATGCAGATCAACCCGGATAAAATCCGCGATGTTATCGGGGCCGGCGGCAAAATCATCAACAAAATCATCGAAGAGACCGGCGTGAAGATCGATATCGAACAAGACGGCCGCGTATTCATCGCATCGTCCAACGATGAGATGAACAAGAAGGCTCTTTCGATTATCGAAGGCATCGTGCGTGAGGTGGCTGTTGGCGAAATCTATACAGGTACTGTAAAACGGATTGAGAAATTCGGTGCATTTGTTGAAATCCTGCCTAACAAAGACGGGCTTGTGCATATCTCCCAACTCTCGACTGAGCGCGTAGCGAAGGTAGAGGACGTGGTTGCAATCGGTGACGTCATTACCGTGAAGGTTACCGAAATCGACCAGCAGGGACGGATTAACCTGTCTCGCAAAGCCGTGTTGACAACCGAAGCCAGCAAGAGCGGATCTTAATTCGCGCTTGCAGGTTTAACCGCATATCGATAGAAGGAAAAGAGGCAGAACCTATCATTCTGGCTCTTTTTTGCTCATCAGACGCCGGACTCCCTATGTTCTTTGCTTCGGAATAAGCATCGGGTCAGGCTTACACGGCTTAAGGCCTTATGTTTCGGTACATATTTCCGTCAGATCGCACATAAAATGGGACAAAGCTTCTCTAGGGAGGATGGATATGCCCATGAATGGAAAAAAGATGGCCGTGCTGCTGACCGGTGCCGCAATGGTGTCGGCTGTTGCTGTGTTCAGCGGGGCTTGGAAATACGTATCGGGGCTGGAGAACAAACCGGAGGCGCATCTCGTCAGTGGTTCAGAGACGGCAGTGGATCTGGATTTATTGGGTCAAATTGAAGCCGCTGCGGCTAAATCGCGTATCGAGCCGGTGGATGCCAGGGTGGACTCGGTGTGGAAAGCGATTCCCGGATACAATGGACTCGAAGTCGATATCGAAGCTACATATCAAGCAGCATCGTCGAAGAAACGTAAAGCCGGCGATGCCATTCCCTACGTTTACCGGCAGATACCGGCTAAAGTCACGCTCGATGATCTGGGGGAACAACCGATCTATCGAGGGAACCCCAACAAGCCGATGGTATCGATGATGATTAACGTGGCGTGGGGGAATGAATTTCTGGTGCCGATGCTGAATACGCTCGATGCGGAGAAGGTGAAAACTACGTTCTTCCTGGATGGCAGCTGGCTGAAGAAAAACCCGGAGCTGGCCGCCGAGATCGTGAAACGAGGCCATGAGGTGGAGAATCATGCCTTTACGCATCCGAACATGAGCCGTCTCAGCAGGGAACGGGCGGAGATGGAAATCGCAAAGACGCAGGATCTGCTTAAAGAAAGCCTGGGGGTAGTAAATAAGTGGTTTGCACCGCCTTCCGGCGATTTCAATCAGCAGACCGTATCCATCGCGCATGCAAGAGGATTGAAGACGGTGCTGTGGACGCTTGACACGGTCGACTGGAAGCATCCGGCGCCGGATGCCGTCGTTCAGAAAATTACGTCGAAGGTGGAGCCGGGATTTTTGATATTGATGCATCCAACGGACTCCTCTTCCCAAGCATTAAAAGGAATGATTGACGGAATACGGGCCAAGGGACTGGAGATCGGGACCGTCAGCCAGACGCTTTCACCGGAGCGAATCATGCCAAAGGGAAGTTGAGACGCATGGTAAAGTTTGATAGAATGAATGGATGGCATGAGGCTGATTGTCAGCCGAAGTGAGCCTTTGATGGAACAGTTAGGGGGGCCTATTCGTGAAAAAAATACAATTGTCTAACGGCCTGAGAGTGGTTATGGAGCAAATCCCGACAAGTCGTTCGGTTTCATTCGGCATTTGGGTGAAAACCGGATCCCGCAATGAATCGGAAGACATCAACGGGATTACGCATTTTATAGAGCATATGATGTTCAAAGGGACGGAGCGCTTTGACGCCCGTGCCATAGCTGAAGAATTTGATGCCATCGGCGGTAACGTCAACGCTTTTACGTCCAAGGAATATACGTGTTATTATGCCAAGGTGCTGGATGAGCATTTTCCGATTGCCGTTGACGTGCTGTCCGACATGTTCTTCAATTCGAAGCTGGATGCGGGCGAGTTAGCCAAGGAGAAGAATGTCATTCTTGAAGAGATTGCGATGTATGAAGATACGCCGGATGATCTGGTTCATGATCTAATGTCGTTGTCGGTGTACGGTGACCACCCGCTTGCTTATCCGATTCTCGGCACGAAGGAGCGGCTGGAATCGATGGATTCGCAAGCGCTGAGATCCTACATGGACCGGCACTATACCATTGAGAATACGGTGATAGCCCTTGCCGGCAACATCAATGATGAAGTGATTGCGTTATTGGAGCGCCATTTTGGCGGCTTTGCCAACCATGGAACGTCGGAGCCGCTGGCGGTACCGGCCTTTTTGGACGGCGTGCAGTTCCGCAAGAAGAAAACGGAGCAGAATCATATCTGCATGTCGTTTCCCGGCTGCTCGATCGGCGACGAGCTTCAGTATGCGATGGTTCTGCTGAATAACGCCATTGGCGGCGGCATGAGCTCACGCTTGTTTCAGGAAATTCGGGAGAAGCGCGGGCTGGCGTACTCGGTATATTCGTACCACAGTTCCCACGCGGATAACGGCATGTTTACCATCTATGCAGGCACAGCGCCCAAACAGACAAAAGAAGTGCTTCAGCTGACCACGGAAATGCTCCATGATTTGGCACAGAACGGGATGACGGAGGAAGAGCTGCGCAAAGGAAAGGAACAATTGAAGGGCAGTCTCATCCTGAGTCTGGAGAGCACGAGCAGCCGCATGAATCGCTTGGGCAAGAACGAATTGATGCTGGGCCGCCATTTCAGTCTGGACGAGATCATTAAAAGGATCGAACAGGTCGACATGAAGGATGTCAATGCGGTTCTTGACCGTATGTTTGGGACTCCATATGCACTAGCGATGGTAGGAACTTCAGATAAAGCACTGAATGTACTTAGGAGGAATGAATTTGTTGCACTACGTTCAAATCAATAGATTGCCAGGAAATGAAGATGTGAAACTTCCGGTGAAAATGTCCGAGCTGGCCGCGGGTTTCGACCTGCACGCTGCCGTTCAAGAGCCGGTGGTGCTAAACCCGGGTGAACGCAAATTAATCCCGACCGGTTTTGCGATTGCTATGCCGGCCGAGCTTGAGGCGCAAATCCGTCCGCGCAGCGGTCTTGCCTATAAACATGGCATTACTTGCCTGAATGCTCCGGGTACGATTGACGCCGATTATCGCGGGGAAGTCAAGGTGCTGCTTGTCAATTTGGGACAGGAGCCTTTTGCGATTGAGCGTAATGAGCGGATTGCCCAAATGGTGTTCAAATCCGTGCCTGCCGTAGAATTTACGGAAGTTGACGAACTGTCCGATACGGTACGCGGTGCGGGCGGATTCGGTCATACCGGCAAATAAACCATACCATGGAAGCTTAAGGGTATCATCAGGATCATGATATCAGCATGAACACCGCTCCGGTTGAAACGGAGCGGTGTTTTTTTTTCGTCGGTCTTGAAGCAGGATGGACATGGAGCCGGACTTATCTCTCCTAACGTTATTTACTGCGTTAAGGCGGTAGTTTAAGGGAAATGCGCTCACCTCCCCATAGGCGGCAGCATAAGATGCTTTATACGTTGGTTTGAAGAAAGGAGCGAGGCCTTCCATGCTGACTGGAGTCCGGACCGTCTTTGTTGGAGGAGACGCAAGGCAAATTGAAGTGATTCGCAAATGCGCTGAGATGGATGCCTCCGTCATGATCGCCGGGTTTGAGAAACTGCAGGATTCTTTTCAGGGAGTGACTCGCGAGCCGCTTACGCCAGAGCTGTTATCGGACGCCGATGCTCTGATCCTGCCTGTAGTGGGATGTGATGATGAGGGACGTGTCAGCGCGCTATTCTCGGAAGGGCCGCTGCGACTGCAGGAAGAACATATCGCGGCGATGCCCGGACATGGAGTGATCTATACAGGCATGGCGAAACCCTATTTGCGCTCGCTATGTGACAAATATAAGATCAAGCTGGTAGAGATATTGGAGAGGGACGATGTGGCTATTTATAATTCCATTCCGACCGCCGAAGGCGCACTCATGATGGCGATCCAAAACACGGATTTTACGATCCACGGATCTACAAGCATGGTGCTCGGCATGGGACGGACCGGATTTACAATGGCTCGCAGCCTGCAGGGACTGGGTGCCAAAATTCGGATGGGGGTACGTAAATCGGAGCACTACGCAAGAGCTGAGGAAATGGGCTGGAAGCCCTTCCTGGTAAGGGATCTGGGTTCTTATGTGTCGGATATTGACTTGCTTTTTAACACGATTCCAACTATGATAGTCACAGCACAAATCATCTCGAAAATGCCTCGGGAGGCTGTCATTATTGACCTTGCCTCCGCACCCGGCGGATGCGATTTTCGCTATGCCGAGAAACGGGGTATCAAAGCCATGCTCGCACCCGGACTACCCGGAATCGTGGCTCCAAAAACAGCCGGCATCATCATGGCCAACACGCTGGTGGAGCTGATTTCTGAAGAAATCAAGATTCGGGGGGATGCGTAAATGAATTGGAATGGAATTACAGTGGGTTATGCCCTGACAGGATCGCACTGCACACTCGAAGAAGTGATGCCGCAGATCCAGCGATTCAAAGACGGGGGAGCGAATGTGGTGCCGATTGTATCGAGCACCATCATGACGACCGATACCCGATTCGGCACATCGGAAAATTGGCAGAAACAGTTGAAAGATATAACCGGGAATGATATTATTTCTACAATTGTGGAGGCGGAACCGCTGGGCCCATCCAAGCTGCTTGACGTCCTGGTTATCGCCCCTTGCACGGGAAACACGACCAGCAAGCTGGCCAATGCGATGACTGACAGTCCTGTCTTAATGGCAGCCAAGGCGCAGATGAGAAATTGCAGACCGCTGGTGCTGGCGATCTCAACGAATGACGGCCTTGGGTTGAATGCGGCCAATATCGCGAAGCTGCTGGTTACCAAAAACATATATTTCGTCCCTTACGGACAGGATAATCCGCAGCAGAAACCGAACTCGCTTGTCGCCAAAATGAATCTGATTCCGGAAGCTTGTTATGCGGCATTGGAAGGGAAACAGCTCCAGCCGATGATCGTTGAATATTCTCGATAAAATTACAGAGAACGGTTATACCCTGGAAGAAATGAAGATGGTCCGCGAGACCAAAAAAATGATGGGCGACGAATCCATTGAAGTGACGGCTGCTAGTGTACGCATCCCGGTCGTTAACGGGCATTCGAAATCCATGTACGTTGAATTCAAGAAGGACTATGATCTGGAGTTCATCGCTAGATCTCTTCTGAAGGGTGCAGCATGGAAATGCTGTGCAAATCGCAGAAATCATCATCAACAACGGAACGGCCAGGCTTAATAGCCGGCCGTTTCAGTCGGTCGGCCCGCAATTTACGTCTCCTGGGCATATATAAACGGAGGAATATTTTATGCGCATCTTAGTTCAAAAATTCGGCGGCACCTCATTGTCTACACCGCAAGCAAGAACCCATGTTATTGGGCACATCCAGCGTGAACTGGCCAATCACTACCAATTGGTCGTGGTCGTATCGGCTATGGGACGCAGAGGGGAGCCTTATGCGACAGACACGCTCCTGGACTGGATCGGGCATAACGGAAACGCGCTTCCAGACAGAGAACGGGATCTGCTGCTCTGCTGCGGTGAAATTATCTCGGCTTCAACGCTGTGCAGTCTCCTTCAGCATGAGGGGATAACCGCAACGGTGCTGACGGGTGCACAAGCCGGATTTCTCACAGACGATCACTTCGGAAATGCACGTATCAAGGACGTAAAACCTGAACGGGTTTTGAAAGAGTTGGAGAGTCATCAGGTTGTCATCGTAACCGGCTTCCAGGGGCAGACCGATTCCGGCGACTTTACCACGCTGGGCAGAGGCGGAAGCGATACTTCGGCTACAGCGCTCGGTGCCGCGCTTCGCGCTGAAATGGTAGATATCTACACGGATGTCAACGGCATTCTAACGGCGGATCCCCGCATCGTCGAGGATGCGAAGCCGCTTAGTTACGTAAGTTACACGGAGATTTGCAACATGGCTCATCAAGGGGCAAAGGTCATTCATCCTAGAGCGGTTGAGATTGCCATGCAATCCCAAATTCCGGTCAGAGTGCGGTCGACCTTCTCGGATAATGAGGGCACGCTGGTAACCCAGCCTGAAGGCTTCAGAGATATTCAATCCGGAATCGTGGACCGCTTTGTGACGGGAGTTGCCTATGTAAGCAACATAACGCAAATCTCGGTGGAATGCGATCGCACGGAAGGTCTTCAACTGAAGGTATTTAAATCGATGGCCGAGCATTCCATCAGCGTGGACTTTATTAATGTTACCCCTACCGGAGTGCTTTATACGGTGTTTGACAGCGATTCGGAGAAGGCGATCGAAGTGCTACAGAGCCTGGACCTTAAACCGAAAAGCTTATCCGGCTGTGCCAAAGTGTCCGTCATTGGCGGCGGCATCAACGGCGTTCCGGGCATCATGGCCAAAATCGTGGAATCCTTGAGCGAGCACGACATTCCGATTCTGCAATCCGCGGATTCGAATACGACGATATGGGTACTGGTTAAAAAAGAGGATATGGCTCAAGCGCTGCGCGCACTTCATCATAAATTTGAGCTTCACCGATAAAGTTACTAAAGACGGATATTCCCTTAAAGCGTTTGATAGGAAATAATATAGATAAGATTACTTACGAAGGAAGCATTCCCGCGCGGGAATGCTTTAAGGAGGAATCATTGTGGATTTCGGAAGACTGATTACGGCTATGGTAACCCCTTTTGATCAGAACGGCCAGATCAATTGGGACGAGACTGCGAGATTGATTGAGCACCTGATTGTGGAACAGAAGTCGGATTCCCTGGTCATTGCTGGAACGACCGGCGAATCGCCAACGCTTAGCGAAGACGAAAAGCTTGAATTGTTTAAGTTCGCTGTGAAACAGGCGGGCGGACGGAGCAAGATCATCGCGGGCACCGGCAGCAACAATACGTCACATTCCGCAGAATTGACGAAAAAAGCCGAAAGCTGCGGCGTCGACGGCATTTTGCTTGTTGCACCCTACTACAACAAGCCGAACCAGGAAGGACTCTACCAGCATTTTAAGGCGATTGCCGAGGCAACCTCCTTGCCCGTCATGCTGTATAATGTGCCTGGAAGAACGGGCATCAGCCTAAGCACGTCCACCACGTTAAGGCTGGCACAAATTCCGAACATCGTTGCGACCAAGGAATGCGCTTCGATTGACCAGGTTACCGGCATTGCCGCAGGTGCTCCCGAAGGATTCATTGTATATTCCGGCGACGATTCCGCGGCATTGCCTGCATTGTCGGTAGGTGCTTATGGAATCGTAAGCGTGGCCAGCCATATTGCAGGTGCCCGCATGAAGGACATGATCGAAGCCTACGTGGAGGGGAACGTGAAGGAAGCTGCCAAGCTTCATCAATCCTTATTCCCGCTGTTCAAAGGCCTCTTTGAATGTCCTGACCCGCTTCCGAATCCTGCGGCGGTAAAATTCGCTTTGAACGAACGCGGCTATCAAGTCGGCGGGGTTCGCCTGCCGCTCGTTGCTCCAAGCGAGAACGAGGCTGCTTTTATCCGTAATATGCTGTCTTCCTTGTAAGCTGCCGCTTACCTATTTTCAGGGCCACTGCCTTCATCGAAGGCGGTGGCTTTCTTCGTTTTAAACCCTTTTGATTCTGGGCATCCTATGGCTCACGAAGGTGGCTGACTTGTGTTTTCACTTTTTCATCATGTATAATGAATTCAAGTGACTGGGTGCGGTATTTTTTTGAAATTTAATATAACAATGGTACGACGTCCAAAACTATAGGAGGGTTAGATACATTTGTCTAAGAAAATAAGCAGCGATAAACTATCGATTTTTGCCTTGGGCGGCGTCGGTGAAATCGGGAAGAACATGTATGTCATCCAGTATGCAGGCGACATCGTTGTCGTGGATGCGGGATTGAAGTTCCCAGAAGAAGATATGCTTGGGATTGATATTGTTATTCCTGATATTAGCTATTTAACGGAAAATCGCGACAAAGTGAGAGGGATTTTGCTGACTCACGGTCACGAGGACCATATCGGCGGCCTCCCTTACGTATTGAAACACTTGAACGTTCCTGTATACGGAACGAAATTGACGCTCGGATTGGTGGAAAACAAGCTCAGAGAAGCGAATTTGCTTGGTGAGACGAAACGGATTCTGATCCATGCGGATTCGGAAGTTCAACTCGGAAACACATTGAAAGCGACCTTCTTCAAAACCAATCACAGCATTCCGGATTCCGTGGGGATCTGTATCGAAACGCCGGAAGGCAATGTGGTGCACACGGGGGACTTTAAATTTGACCATACTCCGGTCAATGACCAGTATGCGGATCTGCAGCGTATGGCTGAGATCGGAAGCAAGGGAGTATTGGCACTTCTGTCGGACAGTACAAACGCAGAGCGCCCCGGCTTTACGCCTTCCGAGAAAAACGTAGGCATCGTGCTGGAAGACATCTTCCGCAAAGCCGAGCAGCGGGTTGTAGTTGCAACGTTTGCATCGAACGTGCACCGTATTCAACAGGTTGTCAACGCAGCCGAGTCCACCGGACGCAAAATCACGGTAATCGGCAGAAGCATGGTTAACGTTGTATCCATTGCCGCAGAGCTTGGATACCTGCACATTCCGGACGGCATGCTGATCGAACCCGAAGAGGTAAATAAAATGGCAGCGGACCGCGTTGTCGTATTGTGTACGGGCAGTCAGGGAGAACCGATGTCAGCGCTCACGCGCATGGCACGTTCCACTCACCGCAAGGTGGACATTCTGCCGGGAGATACGGTCATCATCGCAGCGACTCCAGTACCAGGAAATGAGAAGTACGTGGGTCGTACGATCGATGAGTTGTTCCGTCTTGGAGCAGACGTCATTTACAGCGGATCCAATTCGGGCGTCCACGTGTCGGGTCACGGCAGCCAGGAAGAGCTTAAGCTGATGCTGAATCTGATGAAACCGCAATTTTTCATCCCTGTCCATGGCGAGTACCGGATGCAGCGCCGTCATGCCCTGCTTGCGGAATCCGTTGGCGTGGATCCGGACAACATCTTTATTACCGATATCGGAGAAATTGTGGAGATTCAAGGCGGCTCGGCCCGCAAAGCCGGCAAAGTGACCGCCGGCAATGTGCTGATTGACGGACTTGGCGTCGGGGACGTAGGGAACATCGTACTGCGCGACCGCAAGCTTCTGTCCCAGGACGGAATTCTGGTCGTTGTCGTTACGTTGAGCAAACAAAACGGCTCCATCGTTTCCGGTCCCGATATTATTTCCCGTGGATTCGTATACGTACGAGAATCCGAAGGGCTTCTGGATGAAGCCAACCGTATCGTTTCCAGCACGCTTCAGAAGCTGATGAGCGAAAACGTGAATGAATGGGCGTCACTGAAGACCAGCGTGAAAGACGCTTTGGGACGCTTCTTGTATGAACAAACACGTCGCAGACCGATGATCTTGCCGATCATCATGGAAGTCTGATACGAGACAATACAATAAATCAGGCACACAGTCGCCCCTTTTTCGCAGGTAATAATTGGACGGTTTCCGCGAAAAAGGGGCTATTTATATGGAAATCATTGAAACTTCTCCCGATTGGTTCGGCAGGAGTTTTTTTGTTTGTTATGGGCAAGGCCTAATGCCGAATGCCGAATGCTCTGCACAAGCATAAAAAAGCCGCGTCATTTGCCATACTAAGGGTTAGCTATGTGTTTGTTGCAGCAGCTAGACATTAAGAATAAAAAGGCAGGGATGCGCGATGGACAACGATCAACGGATGACGGGCAACAGAAAAGCGGGGTGGACCGGCGAGACGGAGGCGCCTCCGGTCGTTCCGACCGAGGAAGGCAAGAAAGCGGCCGTGACGGAAACCATTCAGCAGCTGGGACAGACGGGGCTTCCGACCGGCGGAGAATCCAACGTCTTTTGCATGACGATTATTGGGCAAATCGAGGGTCATCTCGTGCTGCCGCCGCAAAATAAAACGACCAAATACGAGCATATGATTCCACAGCTAGTGGCAGCCGAGCAAAATCCGCGAATCGAGGGACTCTTGATCATTTTGAATACCGTTGGCGGCGATGTGGAAGCAGGGCTTGCCATTGCCGAAATGATTGCATCGCTCAGCAAACCGACGGTAACGGTTGTCATAGGAGGGGGTCATAGCATCGGCGTGCCTATCGCTGTTGCCGCAGACCATTCGATTATCGCAGAGAGCGCAACAATGACGATTCACCCGATTCGCATGAGCGGGTTAGTCATTGGCGTGCCGCAAACCTTCGAATACATGGAGAAAATGCAGGAACGCGTCGTGCGCTTCGTGACGAGCCACTCGGGGATCACGGAGGAACAGTTCAAGGATCTGATGTTCAAGACCGGCGAATTGAACAGGGATATCGGTACTGCGGTTTCGGGTACAGACGCCGTAAAGTATGGCCTTATGAACGAAGTGGGTGGAATCGGACAGGCATTAAGCCGATTGAACAGCATGATCGCCGAGCGTAAAACGATTCAGCCCGGGGGGATTACGCAATGACTTGGTACAGCGTCATGCCCTTGGATCCGACGACCGGGCTGCTTCAAGTGGAGCAGGAGGTCATGTCCAGGGAAGTTCGAGTCGATGGCATTTTGATGGAAGTGAAGCCTGTAACGGAAGAACAGGCGAAAATCGTTCGTTTATTGGATTGCGGGCTTCATGATTACTTGAACCCGCGCTACGCGCCAGGGACCATGATTCGCTATATTCCGACCGTCGAAAATGAGGCTAAAGGCTGAAAACAGAACATAGGTACGCCACCGAATATTATGCTATAATATGGATTCGGGGGTGACACATTTGGCAAAGCGGAAAAGAAAGAAGAAGGCAGCCTTTGCAGCCGTATTGAAATATGAAATTTATGGAATTGTATTGATGACACTCTCGGTCATCGCGTTATCCGGAGAAGCACCGGTGGGGCGTTCCCTGTCCAAGATGTCGGGATATCTGCTGGGTAAGTATTATTTTATCATCCCCCTAATCGGCATTTATTACGGGTTAATGGTGATGATTCACCGAAAATGGCCCAAACGGTGGAACAGCAGGCGTACCGGTGTCCTTCTCCTGGTATTATCGCTCACCTTAATGAGCAGTATTGCAGGTCTGGAGTCCAAATTGGCTCCGATCGGACAATTGAATGCATCGAGTGCGATGAGCCAGATACATAGTGATTTGCAGGGCGAGCTCCTTCATGCCGGGGCGGATGACGGACGTCATCCCGTCATGGGCCGGGATATCAGCGGGGGTTATGTTGGAGCCTTGCAGTTTGCCCTCTTGTTGATGCTGTTCGGCAGCATCGGGGCAAAGTTGATTGTGATTGTCATGCTGTTTATCAGCTTCATGCTGATTACGAATCTGTCCTATGTCGATTTAATGCGGATGTTCCGCGTCAGGGTTGTGAAAGCCGGGGAACGAATCCAAAAGAAAATGAACAGCCAGCAGACGAAATCAAAGGCGGCGGCGAAGGCAAGCGCTAAGGAGCAACGCATACAGCTGCCGGAGGATCTGGATGAAGACGATGACCTCGACGATATGGAAGGCATGCGGCTGCCGAAGCGTAAAGCGCCGCAATTCTTCCAACTGTTTGGTTCCAAGGGCAACAAGCGGAACGAAGCCGCAGAAGAGGCAGAGGATGTTATGGATGAGTCGGCTCCGGTATTTACGGTTGGCAACGGACATGGTGAGCATGATGAGGGCGAGGTCGTCCTGTTCAGCCGAGCGGATCAAACGGAGGAGGGGACGGATGCTGCATTTTCTGCACCGGATCCTGTGCCTTCTTCGCCGATTATTCGCGATTTCTTTGAGCAGGTGAAGCAAGAAGGTCGATTGGATGACGATCAAGACGATCACGAAGCGGTGATGCCTCCGGCACATGAGGACCCTTCGGGGAACGCGGCATCAAGTTCGGATGCCATGGTTGACCCGGAGACGCTGAACGGCGAGACGAATTCAGCTGTTATGGCGGATACTGGTGGGCAAGAAGGATCGGCACCGACAGCGCCTCCGGCTCCGCCGCCCAAGCCGTACAAGCTGCCTCCGTTCCGGCTGCTGTCCAAACCGAACAACGGCGGCAAGGGCGGAGACCAGAACGATTACATGCAGACAGCGCGAAAGCTGGAGGCCACGCTGGAAAGCTTTGGCGTTCGGGCCAAGGTTCTGGAGGTTGTCCGGGGTCCGTCGGTAACCCGCTATGAAATTCAGCCGGACATCGGCGTCAAGGTCAGCCGGATCGTGAATCTGACCGATGATATCGCACTCGCGCTTGCGGCCAAGGATATTCGGATGGAGGCGCCGATTCCAGGCAAGTCCGCCATCGGGATCGAAGTGCCGAACAATGAAGTTTCGCTCGTCACCATGCGTGAGGTTATGGAAACGCCGACGTTCCAGGACGCGGAATCGAAGCTGTCGATCGCGTTCGGCCGCGATATTTCGGGCCAGACGATTGTCGGTAATTTGGCACGGATGCCCCATCTCCTAGTTGCAGGCGCCACGGGTTCCGGTAAATCCGTATGCATCAACGGCATTATTACCAGCATCCTGTATAAAGCGAAGCCGGATGAGGTTAAGTTCCTGATGGTCGATCCGAAGATGGTCGAACTCAATGTCTATAACGGGATTCCGCATTTGATGGCGCCGGTGGTAACCGACCCGAAGCGGGCCTCACTAGCGCTTAAGAAAATCGTCGTGGAGATGGAGAAGCGGTATGAGCTGTTCTCCAAGTCGGGAACGCGGAATATTGAGGGCTACAACAATCTGATGAAGGATAATCTGCCTGCGGTATTGCCGTATATCGTTGTCATCGTGGACGAGTTGGCCGATTTGATGATGGTTGCGGCCAACGACGTGGAGGATGCGATTACTCGATTGGCCCAGATGGCGCGTGCAGCCGGAATCCATCTGATTATCGCGACGCAGCGTCCGTCGGTCGACGTTATCACCGGGGTCATTAAAGCGAACATCCCGTCGCGTATTGCCTTTGGCGTGTCTTCGCAGGTCGATTCCCGAACCATTCTGGATATGGCGGGCGCCGAGAAGCTGCTTGGCCGCGGGGACATGCTGTTTATGCCGATGGGCTCCTCCAAGCCAATCCGCGTTCAGGGAGCCTTTATGAGTGATCATGAGGTCGAGAACATCGTGGATTTCGTCCGGGATCAAGGACAAGCGGAGTATGACGAGTCGTTGGTGCCTGAAATAGAGGAATCTGCAGGCGCGGACGAAGAAGAATTGGATGAGTTGTATGAACAGGCGGTGACCATCGTATTGGAAGCTAAGCAGGCATCCGTATCGCTGCTGCAGCGGAGAATGCGTGTTGGCTACACCCGTGCCGCCCGCCTCATCGATTCCATGGAAGCGCGCGGAGTGATCGGTCCTTATGAGGGCAGCAAGCCGCGGGAAGTGCTGATGTCCATCGAGCAATATCAGCAGCAGCAGAATCGAATCAGCTAAGCGACTCATTGTATGATCACCAACTAAAAAAGGAAGCGAACAAACCTGGACTCCTGGTGGCTCGCTTCCTTTTTTGCATGTTCAGGGGACGCTGTTGATTTTGCGATATTGGCTTGCCGTCATGTTCATGATTTTTTTGAAGGTCCGGTCAAAATGGGTGAGGCTTTCGAAGCCGATCGATTCGGCGATGTCCACGATTTTTAGATCCGTATCCGTCAGAAGGCGCTGCGCCTCGCGAATCCGGGTGAGGTTGAGGTAGTTAATGATCGTAAAGCCCGTAATTTCTTTGAAGATCCGGGACAGGTAGAACGGACTGATGTAGAAGGTTTCGGATAATCCCTGCAGCGTGATTTTGTCTGCGTAGTGGACGTGAATAAACTTCACCACGTCCGTGATTTTCTGATGGAGCGGATTCATGGAGACGTTGGCAGGCAGCGAGGCGGAATGGGTTAATCGATAGGTTTTGATTAATAACTCCGTAAGCAGCACCTGCAGCATATGCTCATACGAAGCGGAGCGTTCCCGGATCTCATCGGCCATTTTATTCAGAATTTGCATGATGATGGCCTGCTCCGGCACGGTTAAACGCAGCAGCGGCCGATCCTGGTTAAACATGCCGAGCAATCCCGATGCCAGCAAGGGATGGCCTTTGCCGAGAAAGGAATCGCTGAAATTAATGACGATACGCTCATGCTCCGGGTCTCCATGGCCCGAGGTTTTATGGACATCGAATTTATTGATGAGAATCAGGTCCCCCGCCCGTATGGAGTACAGCTTCTCTTTGATAAAATAATGGCGTTCTCCCGAAACCAAATAGTAGATTTCGTAAGTTCCGTGATAATGGTTATTCCGTTCAAAGGGCTTTGTGCGGTGAATGCGATGATAGTAAAATTCGCCTTCTTCTTCTCCGTAGGATACGGTATGGGTTTCGCTGGATATGACAATCGCCCCCGCTTCGTTCAGATCATAACATCTTGGAGCTTTTTCAATATATACAGCTATATTGTATCAACTTCTTCTTGCAAAACAAAGCAAGATATGTTGAATAATCCTCTATATTCGCAATAAACGTGAAGAAATCCAACTGATGATGCCGTAACATAGTAGATAATCTACAGAAACGGACGGTGAAATCATGAGACCTTTTATGGATGAACATTTTTTGCTTCATAACGAGACTGCTCGCATCTTATACCACGATTATGCTAAAGCCATGCCAATCATCGACTACCACTGTCATTTGAGTCCGCAAATGATCGTTGACAATCACCGGTTCGAGAACTTAACGGAAGCCTGGATCAACGGTGACCACTATAAATGGCGGGCGATGCGTGCTGCAGGCGTGGAAGAGGCCTACATCACGGGAGGGCCGGGCGTGAACGATTATGACCGCTTCTTGGCTTGGACCCGCACCGTGCCGATGACGATTGGCAACCCCTTATTCCATTGGTCGCATTTGGAGCTGCAAAGGCTGTTCGGCATATCGGATATCATTCAGGAAAAGACTGCTCCGCGAATTTGGGAGGCGGCAAACAAGCGTCTACAGGAACATGATTTTACGACCAGGGGGTTGATTACGTCAAGCAACGTGAAGGTCGTGTGTACGACGGATGACCCGGCGGATAGCCTGGAATATCATATCAAGCTGGCAGAGGAAGGCGATGCCGGATTTCAGATGCTCCCGTCGTTCCGTCCGGACAAGGGGCTGGAGATCAACCGGGAGACGTTCGTTCCTTGGGTGAAGTTGCTCGCCGAGCGAAGCCGGATCGAGATAGCGGATTATCCGGCATTTCTGGCAGCGCTGGAGCAGCGGGCGGAATTTTTCCATTCGGTTGGCGGCAGGGTATCCGATCATGCGCTGGATTACGTGCCTTATCGAGAGGTCAGCGAGGCGCAGGCGGGCGACATTTTCTTGAAAGCGCTTCAAGGGGAGAGGGTTTCCCGGGAAGAAGAGGAACAGTTCAAGACGCGTACGCTGCTTCATCTCGGCCGTGTCTACGCCAGGCTCGGCTGGGTCATGCAGTTCCATATCAATGCCCAACGCAACAACAACACAAGGATGTTCCGACGATTGGGTCCGGATACCGGTTATGATTCGATTCACGATAGTCCGATCGCCGTACCGCTCGTTAAGCTGATGGATCGGCTCGATCAAGAGTCGGCGCTTCCGAGAACGATACTCTATTCGCTCAACCCCAGCGATAACGATATCCTTGCAGCACTGATCGGGAGTTTTCAAGGAGACGGCATTCCGGGCAAAATCCAGTTCGGCTCGGCGTGGTGGTTCAACGACACCAAAGACGGCATGGTCGAGCAGATGAGCAAACTCGGCAATATGGGCCTGTTGAGCCGATTCGTCGGGATGCTGACCGATTCCAGAAGTTTTTTGTCTTTCACCCGGCATGAGTATTTCCGCCGTATTCTTTGCAATCTTCTCGGCGAGTGGGTTACGCGGGGCGAAGCGCCGGATGATCTTCCGTGGCTCGGAGGCATCGTGGAAGATATCTGTTACAACAACGCCGAGCGTTATTTCCGGTTTGGCCAAACGGAAGGGAGATAAACCATGGGTACGAGCACGGACCGAAGCGGATCGTTGAAGTTGGTCGGACGGGAGTTTCTCCAGCAGCAGGATATATGCCAGGACTCGGAGATGTTGAACTTCCCCGTGAAGGTGCTGCAAATCGGCGAAGGTAATTTTCTCAGGGGCTTTTTCGATTGGATGATCTATGAATGCAACCGGCAGGGGCTGTTTCAAGGGAGCGTCGCGGTCAGTCAGCCAAGACCCGGCGGAAGGCCCAAGCTGGAGCAGCTGCGGGAACAGGAAGGGATATACGGCCTGCTGACCCGAGGTCTGCAGGATGGACGAAAAGTTGAGGAGGAGCAGTGGATTCCGGTGTTCTCGAAGATCGTGGATCCCTATGCGGAATGGGAGAACTTCTTAAGGATCGCCGAGTTGGATTCCCTGGATATCATCGTTTCCAATACCACCGAGGCGGGCCTCGATTATCAGCGCAGTGAATGGAATCCGGACGAACCGGTGTTGTCGTATCCCGGCAAGCTGACCATGCTGCTGTATCGGCGTTATAAGCATTATGAGGGCTCTCCGGACAGGGGCTTGATGATATTGCCCTGCGAGCTTCTGGAACGAAACGGGGATATCTTGCGATCCATTGTTTTGCGGCATGCCCAGGATTGGGGGCTTTCGCCCGCCTTTCAGAGCTGGGTGGCGGAGCATAATCTGTTCCTGAACTCGCTTGTAGACCGGATCGTAACCGGTTATCCGGAAGAAGCGGAGCGTTATTTTAACAAATGGGGTCATCAGGATCGATTGCTCAACACGGCCGAGCCCTATTATTTCTGGGCGATTGAGGGCGATCCGTCACTGGAGTCCAGACTGCCTCTACGGTCGGCGGGCCTTCAGGTAAGCTGGGTATCCGATCTGACTCCGTATCAGGTTAGAAAAGTAAGGATCTTGAATGGAACGCATACCCTTATGGCTTCGATAGGCCTGCTCCATGGCTTGAACGAAGTGAAGGAGATGACGGAAAGTCCTGAATGGGGTGACCGCATCCGAAACGCGATGCTCGAGGAGATCGTCCCGGGGGTGCCCCTCCCGCCGGAAGAGGTTGCAGCATATGCCGCAACCGTGTGGGAGCGGTTCGGCAACCCCTTCATTCGGCACAGGCTGCAGGACATCGCCATGAACAGCATGTCCAAATTTAGGGTTCGGGTTCTGCCGAGCTTAAAGGAATATATCAGAATGCATAATGAGCTGCCAAGCACCATTACTATTGGATTGGCTTCCTTGATCCGTCTGTATCATATCGGCACAAAAGAGGGGCAATGGTACGGCACGCGACTTGATGGTGAACGGCTGCCGTTAAGAGATGATCCGGATAACCTGATGACACTGCAGCAAGCTTGGCAAAAGGTAGACGGCGGGGAGTGGACTATACGTCAGCTTGTGGCCTCCATTCTTGGTAACCAGAGGATATGGGGCGAGGATCTGAACCGAATTCCCGCTCTTCATGAAACGGTTAGCAGTTATATCGAAGAAATGGAGCTGAACAACACATGAGTGACATCGTCATACTTCACAGCAAGGATGATGTCGGCATTGCGCTTCGTCCTTTGTCGGCAGGAGAACATGCCATCGGGATCTTGAACGGGAAGGAGCATGCCATCGAATTAACGGAGGACGTCCCGAAGGGTCATAAGGTGGCTCTGCGGTGGATTGAGGCGGGTAGCCATGTTTTCAAATTCGGTTATTCGATCGGTCTGGCGAAGGAAGCCATTTTGCCGGGGACCTGGATTCATACCCACAATTTGAAAACAGGTCTCTCCGGTGAAGTGGAGTATCAGTATAAGCCAAACGCGAATCAAGGGCTTGAGCCTTCAGCTGCCAGCCACGGCTCGTCAACGTTCCAAGGATATGTCAGACCGAACGGCGAGGTTGGAATCCGCAACGAAATCTGGATCATCAACACCGTCGGCTGCATTAATAAAACCTGCGAGCTGCTGGCACGAATGGCAGGTCAGCAGTTTCAAGGGAGAGGGATTGATGGGATTTATCATTTTCCGCATCCTTACGGCTGCTCGCAGCTCGGAGATGATCTGAGCCATACCCAGCGCCTATTATCCTCCCTGGCTCAGCATGGCAATGCCGCAGGCGTGCTCATTATCGGGCTCGGCTGCGAGAACAATCAGATCGATCAAATGCAGGCCATGATCGGGGAGCAGGACGGGAATAGGATCAAATATATGCGTGCCCAGGACATGGAGGACGAATTGGAGGAAGGGTTGTCCCTTATATCCGAGCTCGTGGAATATGCGGAGACATTCAAAAGAACGGAGGTTCCTCTCTCCAAACTGAAGATCGGGCTGAAATGCGGCGGGTCGGACGGCCTCTCGGGCATTACGGCCAATCCGCTGGCGGGCCGCATCGCGGATACGATTACCGCCTATGGAGGCACCGCTCTTCTAACGGAGGTGCCGGAGATGTTCGGAGCCGAAACGATCCTGATGGATCGGGCTGCCGACGAGCAGGTGTTCCAGGATATCACCTTGCTCATCAACAACTTTAAACAATATTTCGTCTCGCATGGACAGGAAATCTATGAAAATCCGTCTCCCGGGAATAAAGACGGCGGCATCACGACCTTAGAGGAGAAATCGCTGGGATGCACCCAAAAAGGGGGGACTGCAACCGTATCCGATGTGCTCCGTTACGGCGTAAGAACTTCGAAGCCGGGACTGAACCTGATCGAGGGGCCGGGCAATGACCTCGTATCGGTTACGGCACTCGCTGCAGCCGGCGCCCACCTCGTGCTGTTCACGACCGGAAGGGGGACGCCGTTTGGGGGGCCTGTACCAACCGTCAAAATCGCGACCAATTCCGAGCTGGCCAAACGTAAAAAGCATTGGATCGATTATAATGCGGGAGCTCTGCTGGAGGGCAAAAGCATGGATGAGCTTCATGCGGAACTCTTGGAGGTCATCGTTCATTTGGCCTCAGGCGTTGAGAAGACGCAAAATGAACGGAACGGCTTCCGGGAAATATCCATTTTCAAGGATGGCGTTATTCTATAAATTCAATCGCTTTTTAGTAATTGATTAGAAAGAGGAGGAGCACGTATGTCCAATCCCGTACAGCAGCAGGCACAGTCCGCTTTGTCACCAATAGAACTCGCCGCCATGGCGTGCCAATCGATCATGGAAACGTATTCGCCCGAGCAGCTTCCGCCTGCAGGCAGGTGGCATTACCATCAGGGCGTATTTTTGGTTGGGTTGTCTCAATTGTGGAAATTTAACGGGGACGCCAAGTTTTTGAATTATATCAAAGGCTATGTTGATCATCTGGTGGACGCTAACGGCAACCTGCTGCTGGAGCGGGGGGAGCTGGATTCCGTTCAAGCGGGCCTGCTCCTGATGGAATTGGATGCTGTGTTTCCCGAATACCGCTACAGGGCCGCAGCAGATAAACTGCTCCGCTTGCTGTCAACGCTGAACCGGACCACCGAAGGCGGCTATTGGCATAAGGACCGGTATCCATACCAGATGTGGCTGGACGGACTGTATATGGGCGGCGTATTTACGATGAACTATGCGAGGCAGTATAACGAGCCGCATTTATTTGACGAGGTATTGTTCCAGGAGAAGCTGATGCGCTCCCATACCAAGGATGAGGCTACCGGTTTGTATTATCATGCTTGGGACGAGAGCCGAACGATGCCCTGGGCGGATCCGGTCAGCGGGCAGTCTCCGGAATTTTGGGGACGCGCCATAGGCTGGTATGCGCTGTCGCTTGTCGAGTTCCTCGATTTACTGCCTGAGCATCATTCGGCGAGGGAAGAGCTGGCTGCCGCGCTACGCGAATTAAGCGAAGCGCTGGTGCGTTATCAGGATCCGGCTACCGGTCTGTGGCATCAGGTTGTGGACAAAGGGGGGCGGGAGGACAATTGGCTCGAAACCTCCTGCTCCAGTCTTTTCACCTATACCTTGGCAAAAGGAGTCCGTCTGGGTTATCTGGATCCTTCTTTTATGACGTATGCGAGACAGGGATATCAAGGCCTGGTCCAATGCGTATATCGCAATGACAAGGGACATTTGGTCATGCCCCACATCTGCATCGGCACGGGGGTAGGCGATTACAAGCATTATGTGGAAAGGCAGCAATGCGAAAATGACCTTCATGGCGTCGGAGCGTTGGTCATGGCGTGCGTAGAGCTAGGCAGAAGCGACGGATGAAAGCGTGTTTGAACGCTGCAACTGATACAGAACATTTAAGGAGCTGTTCCCTCATAGGAGCAGCTCTCTTTGCGCTTATAGGAACTTCTGCGCTCATGCCGTCCTCAGGGAATAGGTGCATAGGATATTGGCAGGCTTGTCATAATAACGGTAGCGAGGCTTGTTAAACCACAAGAGAAAGGTAGAGCGCAGCATGAAAAACTCAAGAATCTGGATTCTGATCAGCATTGCGATACTGTTATCTGCCGTCGTCTTCGCCCAGGGAAGGCTGAAAGCGGATCACAGTTCGATTCTACAGGAAGCTTTGCCGACCTTTAGCCAGCAGACCATCAAATTCGGTTCCACCGGCGAAGACGTGTATGAGCTGCAAGGGCGACTGAAGCACCTAGGCTTTTATCACGGCAAAATCGACAGCGTGTTCGGTTCCAAGACCCAAGGCGCCGTCAAGTGGTTCCAATCCGAGTTCGGCATGAAGGTGGACGGCATCGTGGGGCCGAAGGTCAAACTGAAACTGTATAACGCCACCAAGGATTTCCGTCCGACCGCTCCGAAGCTTCATGAAGGCGGAGGTGCAGCGGCCGGTGCTGGCGGAAACGGCGGCGGTACTAATCAAGGAAATAACAACTTAGCCTCATCGAATACTATGGGCCTGTCCGACAATGATTTGAGAATCATGGCGAATGCCGTTTACGGCGAAGCGCGCGGAGAGCCGTTTGAAGGACAGGTCGCCGTAGCGGCCGTTATTCTCAACCGGGTGAAATCGCCAAGCTTCCCGAACACGCCGCATGGGGTTATATTCGAGCCGAGAGCATTTACCGCGGTCGCTGACGGCCAAATATGGCTGGAGCCGAACGCCCAGGCTAGAAAAGCGGTGGAGCAGGCGCTGAACGGCTGGGATCCTACAGGAGGATGCTTGTACTACTTCAATCCGAAAACAGCCACCTCGCCATGGATTTGGACGCGTCCTCAAGTCAAAACCATCGGTCAACATATCTTCTGTATGTAGCTCAACCAACGGCAACCGGGGCCTGTCTTCGGTTGCTTCTTCACTTTGCGATGGGTTAGAATGTAAGTTATCTATGAAGTAAATTATGGCAACGACAATCCATGATGTAAGGGGATATGGACCTTGACGAAAACGGAATTTGAACACGGTACTGCCGGAGGGATACGGATTCACGTGTTGCCGACAAACCGATTCAAGACATTTGCGATATCGCTTTACGCCGGAAGCCCGTTAGCGGAGGAAACCGTAACCTCGACCGCGCTTACGCCTTTTGTACTGCGCAGAGGGACGGTTTCTTACCCGGAAACCAGAGCATTCCGCGAGCAGCTGGAGCAGCTGTACGGCGCCGGGTTTGGCTTTGACGTGTATAAGCGCGGCGATTATCAGATCGTGCACTTCCGCATGGACACGATCAATGACTCTTTTGTTAAGAGCCCTGAGAGCCTGCTCCGCTCCTCATTTGCTTTTCTGGGCGAGGCATTCACCCAGCCTGTGCTGGAGAATGGCGCATTCCGCAAATCTTACGTGCAGACCGAGCGCGACACGGTCCGCAAGAAGCTGGAGTCTATCGTAAACGATAAGATCCGTTATGCCGCCGAGCGCTGCATTGAGGTTATGTGCAAGAACGAGCCGTACCGATTGCATCCGCTCGGAGAGCGGAAGGACCTTGACGGCATCACGCCGGAGGGCTTGTATGAATCTTATCAGAAATGGCTCCAAGAGTCCGTTTTGGATTTGTACGTGGTTGGCGATACGAGTCTGGATGAGGTGAAGACGCTCGTCGAGGAGCATTTTAAACTGAATCGGACGGAAAGCAGGGATTATGTTCCTTCTATCACGCGGAGGGCCGCTAACGAGACGCAGACGGTCGTGGAGAAGCTGGACATCAATCAAGGCAAACTCAACATGGGCCTTCGAAGCACGATTACGTACGGAGATGATGAATATGCCGCTGCGCTCCTGTATAACGGGATTTTGGGAGGGTATCCGCATTCGAAGCTGTTTGTTAACGTGAGGGAGAAGGAAAGCCTGGCGTATTACGCTTCCTCCCGATATGACGGTCATAAAGGGATTGCTACCATCCAGTCCGGGATCGAGGTTCAAAATTTCGAGAAGGCGGTCGACATCATTCGCCAACAGCTCGATGACATGGCCAAGGGTGCCATCTCGGACATCGAAATGACCCAGACGAAAGCCATGATCCGCAACGTGATCAAAGAAATGCAGGATTCGGCCTTCGAGATGATTGCGTATGATTTTAACCGCACGCTGTCGGGACGGGAACGTACGCCGGATGAGCTGCTGAAGCAGGTCGAGGGCATTGCAGTGGACGATGTGAAGCAGGCGGCTTCGGCATTTTCCCTGGATACGATCTATTTCCTGAAAGGTCAAAAGGAGGAATAGCCGGTGGAGAGCATTCATTATGACAACCTGCAGGAAACGCTGTATTACGAAGTGATGGATAACGGTTTGCACGTGTATGTGCTGCCTAAACCCGGCTTCCAGAAAACCTATGCGACCTTCGCAACCAAGTACGGTTCGGTCGATAACCATTTCAAGGTCCAAGGCGAGTCCGAGACCCGGGTTCCGGACGGAATTGCGCATTTTCTCGAGCACAAAATGTTTGAGGAGCCGGAAGGCGACATTTTTGCCAAGTTTGCTTCCAATGGCGCCTCTGCGAACGCCTTTACCAGTTTTGATCAGACCGTGTACCTCTTCTCGGCCACGGAGAACATTCATGAAAATTTGGAGACGCTGATCGATTTCGTGCAGAATCCTTATTTTACCGACCAGAACGTGGAGAAGGAAAAAGGGATCATCGGCCAGGAAATCAACATGTATCAGGACAACCCGGATTGGCGCGTGTACTTCGGACTGATCGAAGCGATGTATAAGGTGCATCCGGTGCATATCGACATCGCCGGCACGGTGGAATCCATCGGGACGATTACGAAAGAAGATCTGTATACGTGCTACAATGCGTTCTATCACCCGAGCAACATGCTGCTGTTCGTGGTGGGCGGCGTCGATCCCGAGGAAACGATGAACCTGATCCGATCGAACCAAGCCCGAAAATCGTACGACAAACAAGGCTCCATTGAGCGTTTATTCGATCCGGAACCGCAGGGGGTCGAAGAGAAGCGGAGGGAGAGCCGCTTGGCCGTATCGCTGCCGAAATGCCTGTTCGGCTTCAAGGAGAAGCAGGTGGGTTTATCGGCCGATGAGCAGCTGCGCCGCGACCTGACGACCAAGCTGATGATGGATCTCCTGTTTGGCTCCAGTACGGAGTTGTATCAGAAGCTGTACGATGAGGATTTGATCTCCGACAGCTTCGGTCATGAATATAACAGCTCGCCCCAGTATGCGTTCTCCGCGGTTGGCGGGGACACGAAGGATCCGGATCAACTGCTGGAGCGCATCCGTACCGAGGTGGATAAGCTAAAGGCATCCGGATTCCAAGCCTCGGACTTTGAACGGGCCCGCAAGAAGAAAATGGGCGGATACTTGCGTATGCTCAATTCCCCGGAAAACATTGCCCATGAATTTACTCGCTATCAGTTCCGCGGCGCCGATTTCTTCAACGTTTTGCCGGTTTATGAATCCATCACCCTGGAGGATGTCAACCGCCGCCTGCAGGAGCATGTCGATTGGAACCAGCTGGCTGTATCGATCGTCGTGAGTCCGTAATGAAGCAAGGCATGGGAAGAGAATTGAAGCCGATCGGGGAAATGACGGTATTGATTACGGGTGCGAGCAGAGGCATAGGGGCGGCTGTCGCCGAACGCTTTGCCTCGGTCCGCATGAATGTGGTCATCCACTACATGAATTCGCACGAAGCGGCCAACGAAGTAGCCCGCCGCTGCATGGCTTATGGAGCCAAGGTATTAACCGTATCCGCCGACCTGCGCGACAAAGAGCAGATATTACGGATGAAAGAGAAACTGCAGAGTCATGGTATGGAGCCGGATATTCTGGTTAACAACGCGGGCGTGTCCCATTACGGGCTTTTGTCCGACGTGACGGAAGAGCAGTGGGATACTTTGATGTCCATTAACCTGCGCGGGATGTTTCTGTGTTCCCAGGCTTTTATGGGGCGCATGGTTTCCCAGCGCTTTGGCAGAATCATCAATGTATCCTCGATCTGGGGGTTATCCGGAGCCTCCTGCGAGGTATTGTATTCGACAAGCAAAGGCGGCGTTAACGCCTTTACGAAGGCCCTCGCGAAGGAGCTTGCCCCGTCAGGCGTAACGGTGAACGCCGTGGCGCCCGGTGCGGTCGATACGTCCATGCTGGGGCATCTGGAGTCGGATGAAATTCGCATGCTGGAGGATGAAATTCCGGTCGGCCGATTGGCGCAGCCGGATGAGATTTCGTCGCTGGTGTATTTTTTGGCGCTGCCCGAGTCGGGCTACATTACCGGGCAAGTGATCAGCCCGAACGGAGGATGGGTGACCTAGATCTCGTTCGTGGTGCAATTCACCACTCATAAGGTATTGGTTACGGGGACATATTACTATTGTTACTTTAAATCTGAATTGCCACCACGCAAAAGGAGGATTTAATTCATGTCATCCGTAATCAAAAACTTTGATTCCTGGAAGAAATTCCTGGGCGAGCGCGTCGTTCAAGCCGAGAAAGCGGGCATGAGTGAAGACACCATTTCCCAGCTGGCTTATGAGATCGGTGATTTCCTCGATGAGAAGGTTGATCCGCAAAACTCATCCAACCGGGCACTGAAAGAATTGTGGGATGTAGGTAACGAGGAAGAACGCCACGTTATCGCGCGTCTGATGGTGAAATTGGCCAAGAACAACGCATAATCCATTAACAAAAAGCCCCCCGACAATGGGGGCTTTTTGTCAAGAAAAAAGAATGTAATTTTCATGTCACCGTTAATACTTGCCTTTCATTTTTATTTTATATATCATTAACGTGACCCATTTTTCATTTGACCTGTTTTTGCGTGCAATTTTCGCTGGAATTTGTCGAATATTGATGGAAAAGAAGTGCAAAGAGGTGTCTTTGTGGAATCGAATCAATGGTACATGGAATATAAGATACATAAGAACCGGCCCGGTTTGCTCGGTGACATTGCATCCGTGCTGGGCATGCTCGAAGTGAACATACTGACCATTAACGGCGTGGAAGGCCAAACCCGCGGAATGCTGCTCGAGACGGATGACGAAGAAAAAATTGTTCTGATGGGTAAAATGTTAAACAAAATGAAAAATATTACGGTATCAGCCTTGAGGCCCCCGAAACTGGTGGATATTCTGGCTGTCCGTCATGGACGATATATCGACCGGGACTCGGATGATCGTAAAACGTTTCGTTTTACGCGTGATGAGCTCGGTTTACTTGTTGATTTTTTGGGTGAATTGTTCAAAAGGGAAGGTAATCAGGTCATCGGCCTCCGCGGGATGCCACGCGTGGGCAAAACCGAGTCCATTATCGCCGGTAGCGTCTGCGCGATGAAGCGCTGGACCTTCGTTTCCTCTACGCTGCTCCGTCAAACCATTCGCAGTCAACTCTCCGAGGATGAGATGAATACGAACAACATTTTTATCATTGACGGCATTGTGAGCACGATCCGATCCAATGAACGCCACTATCAGCTCCTGCAGGATATCATGGGAATGGAGAGCACGAAGGTGATCGAGCATCCCGATATCTTTGTTCGCGAATCCGAATATTCCTACGATGATTTCGACATTATCATCGAATTGCGAAACAATCCGGAAGAGGAAATCGTTTATGATACGTTCACGGGCTCTTATAGTGACGATTTGTAATATTTTTGTTTGACTTTGACCACGAAATTCTAAAGTAGGAGGTGATGGCATGTCCGAACTGGGACAGCAATTAAGGGAGGCGCGTCTGCAAAAAGGGATGAGCCTTGATGATGTGCAGGAAATGACTAAAATACGCAAGCGATACTTGGAAGCCATCGAGGCAGGGGATTACAAAGTACTTCCCGGCAGTTTTTACGTGCGGGCATTCATCAAAACCTATGCGGAAGCGGTGGGGATTGACCCGGACGAACTGCTTGAAGGGCACAAACAGGATGTGCCTAAATCCGAACCGGAAGCGACCATGGAGCCGGTTATTCAAAAGCGCGCCAGCAGACCGACAGCCGAACGGAACATGAAATGGCTGCCTACGCTGCTGATGTGGACGTTCCCGATCCTGATCGTTGTTGTCATATATTTGGTGGCCATCAATTCGAATGAGCCTAAGGACGAACCGCCGGTCAGCAACAATGATCAGACGCAGACCGATCAGGCGCAGAACCCGCAAACTCCGGATAACACGGATTCCGGGACGCCAGGCGACGGAGCGCAGGGCGGCGACAATGTTCCGGACGGCACGGTTAACGAAGGCACGGACGGAGAAGGAACTGACACCCCGGACGGAACAGAAGGCACAGACGGAACGGACATCGATGAACCGGGTGATTCAACGCCTGGAACGGCTACGGTGACGCAGGACCGGACGGAAGGTAAGAACACCGTATTTAAGGTATCGGGCTCGTCCGTGAAGGTTGAGATTGTGGCCACGAGCGAAGGCAAGAGCTGGGTCGAGGTATACCGCGGGAACAATACTTCCGGGGAGAAGCTGGCTTTCCAAATGCTCGAGAACGGTGCTTCGCTGAGCTTTGACATGGACAGCCAGGGACTCTTCGTGAAATCGGGGAATTCCGCTGCAACGACCATTACGGTTGGCGGCCAGCCCGTAACGGACGGCAAGTCCACGTCGCGCATCGTGCTGGAGCCGGCCGATGGTTCCGCAAGCACCATGGATAATACGGGTACCGGGGATACATCAGATACATCGGATACCACCGACTTCGAATAATTGCCTGTCCCCCAGGTCATCATAACAGCATGCAGCTGCATGCTGTTATTTCACTTCCCGAAAGAGGTGATGCTCTGTGACGGTCAATTGGATTATATTCGGACTAGGCGTTATCGTCAGCCTCTTAGGCTATTATTTGATTCCGAGCAGCTGGGGGTATGGCATATTAGGCTTTGGGCTGGCACATATTTTACTCGGCATACTGAGTATGTTCCGCCGTCCGGTGCATGATGAGAAAGCTAGCAGTTGAGGGAGCGGGCTTCGTTTTCGCCGGATGATGTTGGCGATAAGCGGAGTCTTTTTCGTTCCTGATCCATCGCGGATTCCTTACAGGATTAGACTTGTCTCTCGGTTTTACCTATAATAGAAGCATTATCGCCAAATGAAAGGAAGGATTCACCATGGCTTCAGAAAGCTCATTTGATATCGTATCCAAAATGGATATGCAGGAACTTACCAATGCGGTTAATCAAGCGGAGCGCGAGATCGAAAACCGTTTTGACTTCAAGGGCAGCAAGAGCAGCTTGAAGCTGGACAAGGACGCGCTGGTCATTGCCTCCGATGACGAGTACAAACTCAACGCCGTTATCGATATTTTGCAGACCAAGATGGTGAAGCGGGGCTTGTCGCTTAAAAATGTGGAGTACGGTAAGATCGAGCCGGCTTCCATGGGTACCGTCCGTCAGCGTCTGACCTTGAAGCAGGGAATCGACCAGGAGAATTCCAAAAAGATCAATATTTTGATCCGTGATTCCAAGCTGAAGGTCAAGAGCCAGATTCAAGGCGACCAGATTCGGGTAACCGGAAAAAGCAAGGATGATCTTCAGCAGATCATGCAGCTGCTTCGCAAAGCGGACCTTTCCTTGGATCTGCAATTCACCAATTTTAAATAAACGCTCCTCTCCCTCCAAGCAATAAGGGGTGGGCTCGGCTGGTTTGTTTCTTTTGACAGGGCGTCAACGGAAATATTATACTAAAAAACGATATATAAGGATTAACGTATACATAGATTACTGGGGGATGAAAATGACAGACAGCGATGCACGCTTCAAACCCTTTAGGCTCTTGGGAAGAGCGACCCTGATGACATGCAGAAGGATAACCGCTGCAGGGTCTGCCGAGTTAACAAGACAACCCGTTGCAAGGGAGGTTGCCCCATGAATTTACCCAATCGTATCACGTTGGCCCGCATTTGCTTGATCCCTGTCATGATGATTTTCCTGCTGGTGGATTTTGATTTTTATCCGGATCCCATTGTGTGGAATGATTTTGTCCTGCCCTATAACCAATTGATTGCGGCACTGATATTCATACTTGCTGCAAGCACGGACGGCATTGACGGGTATCTGGCCCGGAAAAACAATATGGTGACGAATCTGGGTAAACTTCTGGATCCGCTGGCGGACAAACTGCTGGTTGCGGCCATACTCATATCGCTTGTAGAGATGGGAAAATGCGAATCCTGGATTGCTGTTGTCATCATCAGCAGGGAATTTGCGGTGACTGGCTTGAGACAAATTGCGCTTCTGGAAGGTTCGGTAGTCGCAGCAGGTCAATCCGGAAAAATCAAGACGGTGATTCAGATCGTGGCGATTGTCGCGCTTCTGATCAACAATTTCCCGTTTGTATTTTTGGGGATTCCGTTTGATGTCATTGCGATCTGGGCTGCCGCGCTGATTACGATCTATTCGGGAATCGAATATTTTGTCCAGAACAGGCACCTTCTCAAAGGTACCGGGGCATAACGGCAATAGGAGCCATCCTATTGCTTTTTTCTTCCGCCGGGTAAGAATAACGAAGGCAGCTACTAACGAAGAGATAGAAGATACGGGAGGATCGATGAATCATGAAAGCAGAAATCATTGCAGTTGGAACAGAACTTCTCCTCGGACAGATCGTGAATACCAACGCACAGTATTTGTCCAGACAGCTTGCTTCAATGGGGATCGACGTGTACTATCAAACCGTTGTCGGGGACAACCTGGAGAGGCTCAAGGAGGCCTTGCGCCTGTCCAGCAGCAGAGCCGATATTGTACTCCTGTCCGGCGGTCTCGGTCCCACGCAGGACGATCTGACGAAGGATGCGCTGGCTTCCTTTCTAAATCGTTCCTTGCATATCGACCGGATGGCCATGGACCGGATTGAACGCTTCTTTCATGAGCGGGGATCCGTCATGACCGAGAACAATCGGCGCCAGGCTCTCGCCATCGAGGGAGGCACCCCGCTTCCGAACGAGACAGGCCTGGCCGTCGGGAACGCGGTATCCTATGAAGGCACTCATTATATCGTTTTGCCGGGGCCGCCCAAAGAATTGATGCCGATGTTTGAGCAGGAGGCCAAGCCTTGGCTTCTGCAGCATGTGCTCACGGATGAGCTTCCCATCTATTCGAAGATGCTCAAATTCGCGGGCATCGGGGAGTCCGCGCTGGATCAGCGCCTGGAGGACCTGATTACGGCCCAGACCGATCCGACGATTGCTTTGTATGCCAAGGATGGGGAGGTCACCGTCCGCATCTCCACGAAGGCCTCCAGCGAGTCTGAGGCGATGGTCCGGCTGAATGAACTCGAAGCCAGGATCCGGGAGAGAGGGCCTGAATTTATGTATGCCAACGAGGATGTGCCCATCGAAAAGGTCATCGTGGACATGATGGCAGATCGAAGCTGGACCCTGAGCGCGGCGGAGAGCTGCACGGGAGGACTTGTAGCGGAGACCCTGACCTCCATTCCCGGAAGCGCATCGATGTTTCTTGGGGGGATCATCTGTTACACCAACCAGATCAAGGAGAAGCTTGTGCATATCCCGCATGCGCTGCTGGAGGGGGACGATGCGCCGGGTGCCGTCAGTGCGGAGGTTGCTGAAGCGCTTGCGGATCATGTCCGGATGGTAACCGACAGCGACTTCGGTTTATCGGTGACAGGCGTGGCAGGTCCGGGTTACGCGGAACGCAAGCCTATAGGGCTGGTCTACATCGGATTGTCCCAAAGGGGCAAAGAAACGGAAGTGCATGAGCTGAACCTCCAAGGCAACCGCGAAACGATCCGGCTCCGCGCAACCAAGGCGCTGCTATACCGGCTTTGGCAGCGTCTCGTAGCCTCTGAGCAGGCTTAGGCTTCGTGGCCAAAGGCTTTGGAAAAGTAAAAAATTTACACCTTGCTAAATAGCTGTTCTTGAATTCAGGAACCGTTCCAAGTATAATGGGAAATACGGAAGAACCGTGGCATATCGATTGATGTTGCCACGGTTCTTGTTCTTTATACATAGGGTTCGGAGCATGAACGGGAAGGGGAGCTGAATAAAAAAAACGAATGTATGTTCGAAAAAAGCTTGGCAAACGTGTCAAAACAAGGTATGATAAGACTATCAACAGTGAAGGGTTGTGGAACAATTGTCAGATCGTCGTGCTGCGCTGGAAATGGCGCTTCGCCAGATAGAGAAACAGTTCGGAAAAGGTTCCATCATGAAACTGGGTGAATCCACCCATATGCAGGTAGAGATTGTGCCAAGCGGATCGTTGGCATTGGATATAGCTTTAGGAACCGGCGGCTTGCCTAGAGGCCGGATTATTGAAGTGTACGGACCGGAATCCTCCGGTAAAACAACAGTAGCCCTGCATGCTATCGCAGAGGTTCAGAAGGCTGGCGGACAAGCTGCATTTATTGATGCCGAGCATGCTCTGGATCCATCCTATGCAAACAAATTGGGCGTTAACATTGATGAATTGCTGCTCTCCCAACCGGATACGGGCGAGCAGGCGCTGGAAATTGCGGAAGCTCTGGTACGGAGCGGCGCCGTCGATGTCATCGTTATTGACTCGGTTGCCGCGCTTGTACCGAAAGCCGAGATCGAAGGTGACATGGGTGATTCCCACGTGGGTCTGCAAGCCCGTCTGATGTCCCAGGCTCTTCGTAAATTGTCGGGTGCCATCAATAAGTCGAAAACGATTGCCATCTTTATCAACCAGCTTCGCGAGAAGGTTGGCGTTATGTTCGGTAACCCTGAAACAACCCCAGGCGGACGTGCTCTGAAGTTCTATTCCACGGTTCGTTTGGACGTGCGTCGAATTGAGAGCATCAAAATGGGCAACGATGTGGTGGGTAACCGCACACGGATTAAGGTTGTTAAGAACAAGGTAGCTCCACCTTTCAAACAGGCCGAGCTTGATATTATGTACGGCGAAGGCATCTCTAGAGAGGGAAGCCTGATCGATATCGGTACGGAACTGGATATCGTGGATAAGAGCGGAGCATGGTATTCTTATGCGGGTGACCGTCTTGGTCAAGGCCGCGAGAATGCGAAGCAGTTCTTGAAGGAGAATCCGGAGATCGCCAGCGTGATCGAGAACAAGATCCGTGAAGCGAGTAACCTGACGACGGCTGTTCCTGAGCCTTCCGATAAGGAGAAGGAACAAGAGCAATTGGAAGAGCAAGAGTTGTTTAAGGTAGAGTAATAAATCGCTGATTAACGATGACAGTGTTGGGGACCGTCCGGTGTGGGTAACGCCAGACGGTCTTCTTTGCATTTATTTCTGCCGAATCATTGGTCTTGACGAGTGTCGAGAAGCGTGCAGCCGTGAAGGGAGCGTCGTATGGATATAGAGAATAAAGAAATGTCGGGACAGGCGGATTCCTCGGGAATTGGACATTTTCCGGAAGACGAGGATCTGGTCATAACCTCTGTCGAAATGCTGAAAAAGCCCAAACACCGGTATCAAATCGCGTTCGGTCCGTACCTTATGACCGTTCATGAAGACGTGATGCTTAAATATCGCATGTTAAAGGGAAATGTTTTTCGCAAGGAAGAGCTGCAGGAGATTGTCGTGGCAGATGAGCGGCAGCGGGCTTACGTCGAAGCGCTGAATCATTTGGCGCGGAAACCAAGGACGACCCAAGAGATCACGCAGCGTTTGCAGCAAAAGGGGTTCGAGCCCAGCAGCGTGGAGACGACGCTGGAACGCCTCGAGAAGGACAAGCTGGTGGATGACGCGCTGTACGCTAAGATGTGGGCAGAGCAGCGCATGACCAGCCATAAGAAGGGACGGCTGTGGGTTAAGCAGGAGCTGAGGCAGAAGGGAATCGGCACCGAGCTGATTTCGGAGGCATTGGGCGAGATCAGCGCAGAATCGGAATTGGAGAGCTGCCTGGCCGTGGGACGAAAAAAATGGCAGCAAACCCAGGGGGAGCTGCTGGATCGCAAACGTAAAACCGGAGCATATTTAATGCGTAGGGGGTTTGGGGGAGAGCCTGTGCACCAGGCACTCAAAATTCTGATCGAAGAGGAGCAGGAGAAAGGCGAATGGGACGAAGAGCCGTATGATTTTGAATAAAGCACAAGCAGGTGTGCATTTTTTCGCTAAAGAAATGGTTTCACTGGATGAAACTGACGTTTACCCATTGCTTTCCCTTGACAATATCTTTTTATAAATACTAAAATAAATATGAATCTTTTTATCATAAATTAGAATCCTTTTTCCTTCCAAAAAAGTGACTACTTTGTGAAAGATTCTTAAATCGCCAATTCATAGTGAAATGTATTCCGCTGGCTAAGGCGGGATTTGCGTACGATCTTGATGGCGTGCGCAGTATGGACGGCAGCTTCCACTGCCGGAAAATTTTATGTATGAATGAGTAACCTGACAATTGCACATTTTCCCAAGGAATGCCTTGGAGGAAACAACGAGGAGGTGAACAGATGGAAACTTGGATCTGGATCATAATCGTTCTCGCTGTAGCCGCTATATTCTTTGGGTTCGGTTATTTTATTCGCAAATCCCTTGCAGAAGCTAAAATTTCCAGTGCCGAGCATGCCGCTTTGCAGATCGTCGAAAGTGCGAAGAAGGAAGCAGAAGCATTGAAGAAAGAAACGGTTCTCGAAGCTAAAGACGAAGTTCATAAAATCAGAGCCGAAGCTGAAAAAGACACTCGCGAGCGCCGGAATGAAATTCAACGGCAGGAGCGCAGATTGTTGCAAAAGGAAGAGTCGCTGGATAAAAAAATAGAATCTTTGGAACGTAAAGAAGAACAAGTGGCGAACAAAGAGAAACGAATAGAGGAAACCCAGCAGCAAATCGATGCAATTTACAAGAAGCAAACGACAGAACTGGAGCGCATCTCCAACCTGACGATGGAGGATGCCCGCAGCATCATTCTCAGCAATGTCGAGCAAGAAGTTCGTCATGAAACCGCTCAGATGATCAAAGAAATCGAGCAGCAGGCGAAGGAAGAAGCAGATAAGAAATCACGCGAGATCATCACGCTGGCTATTCAACGCTGTGCGGCTGATCACGTAGCTGAGACCACGGTTTCTGTTGTCACCTTGCCGAACGAAGAAATGAAAGGCCGGATTATCGGACGTGAAGGCCGAAACATTCGTGCGCTTGAGACCCTTACAGGGATTGACCTTATTATCGATGATACTCCGGAAGCTGTCATTCTGTCCGGATTTGATCCGATTCGCCGTGAAATTGCCCGTACGGCTTTGGAAAAGCTCGTGGCGGACGGACGGATTCATCCGGCTCGTATCGAAGAAATGGTGGAGAAATCCCGCAAGGAAGTGGACGAACGCATTCGCGAGTATGGGGAACAAGCCACTTTCGAGGTTGGCGTACACGGTTTGCATCCGGATTTGATCAAAATTTTGGGTCGACTGAAATTCCGTACGAGCTATGGACAAAATGTGTTGAAACACTCCATGGAAGTGGCCTATTTGACTGGCCTGATGGCCGGCGAACTGGGCGAAGACATCGTGCTTGCGAAACGGGCAGGACTGTTGCATGACATCGGTAAAGCGCTGGATCATGAAGTGGAAGGATCGCACGTTGAAATCGGCGTGGAGCTGGCGAAGAAGTATAAGGAACATCCGGTGGTTATCAACAGCATTGCCTCCCATCACGGTGATTGCGAAGCAACTTCGGTTATCGCCATGCTGGTGGGCGCAGCCGACGCATTGTCCGCTGCCAGACCGGGGGCACGCAGAGAGACGCTTGAGACGTACATCCGTCGTCTTGAGAAGCTCGAGGAAATTTCCGAATCCTTTGAAGGCGTTGAGAAATCCTACGCCATTCAAGCAGGACGTGAAGTTCGCGTCATGGTACAGCCGGAAAAAATCGACGATGCCGAAGCATTCCGCTTGGCACGCGACATTACCAAAACGATTGAAAATGAACTGGATTATCCGGGTCATATTAAAGTCACCGTTATCCGGGAAACCCGTGCGGTCGATTACGCGAAATAGAGTTTGGACCTTAAAAAGTGGCCGCATTCCGGCCACTTTTTATCTTTAAGATATCCGAAAATACATATCGGACTATCCATGAATCGGGAACCGACCTGCCTGGGATCAAGTCAGGACAGGACAGGCTCCCCTGAAGGAGTGATTGACATCAAAGTATTATTCATCGGAGACATTGTCGGCAGCACAGGACGCAAGGCGCTGAAAGCTTCCCTTCCGGAGCTGAAGTCCAAATATAATCCGCACATCATTATTGCCAATGGGGAGAACGCGGCTTCAGGACGCGGCATCACCTCGGCCATCGCCAATGAATTTTTCAATTGGGGCATTCATGGCATCACCTTGGGAAACCACACGTGGGATAACAAGGATATATTTGAATTCATCGACGACGAACCCCGCATGGTTCGCCCGGCGAACTTTCCGCCCGGCACGCCCGGCCGCGGATACACCGTCATTAAAGCGAACGGCAAACAGCTGGCGATCGTGAATCTGCAGGGACGGACATTCCTGCCAGCCATCGATTGCCCGTTCCGGGCCGCCGATGACATCGTGGATACACTGCGCCAGAAGCACAAATGCATCCTTGTGGATTTTCATGCTGAAGCGACCTCGGAGAAAATTGCCATGGGATGGCATCTGGAAGGCCGTGCCTCGATGGTGGTCGGCACGCACACCCACGTGCAGAGCAATGACGATACCATACTCCCGGGAGGAACGGCATACATTACGGATACCGGCATGGTGGGCTCCAAGGAAGGCATCCTCGGCATGCAGCGCGATGCGGTCATGTATAAATTCAAGACCCAGCTTCCTGCCCGTTTCCAGGTCGACGAAGGCAAATGGCAGTTCCACGCCGTATGCGTGGACATGGATGAGGAGACGGGAAAAGCCCGGAAAATCCAAAAAATCCGCATGTACGAAGATGAATGGCGGATGGATTAAAAACGTCAAAATCCGTTTAATTAAATTAGGTACGGATGGTAAAAAGCAGGAATTTTTTCTCCTCTCACGAATAACATCTAGTAAGCGGAAGCAAACCATCACTCAACATTCCCAGGGGAGGTACTTACCATGGAAGTATTAAAAGTTTCAGCAAAATCCAATCCTAATTCGGTTGCAGGGGCGCTCGCTGGAGTTCTTCGGGAGCGGGGCGGAGCGGAACTGCAAGCGATTGGGGCGGGAGCACTGAACCAGGCCATTAAAGCGGTAGCGATTGCCCGGGGATTTGTAGCACCGAGCGGGGTGGATTTGATATGCATCCCTGCTTTTACGGATATTGTGATTGATGGCGAAGACCGGACGGCAATTAAATTGATCGTGGAACCTAGATAAATTTCGAATGTTGAGGATGAGCCTGTTTACTCTGCTTAGCGTAAACAGGCTTTTTGCTGTGACAGGTCAGAAGGGGGATGAGCGGCACGATGCGGACGGTTGATTTTCACTGCGATGTTTTGAGCAAAATGTGGGAAGATCCCAAAGCCTCTTTTGTGGACGGCCCGCATTTGGATGTAACGATGCAGCGTTTGGAGCGCGGGGATCTGGCGCTTCAGGTATTCGCTGTGTTCTTGTCGGAGAAATTCGGGAGGCCCTCCTTTGAGCGCGTGCTGGCCCAATTGGATGTATTCCGAAGCCGCATCGTGAACGCGGGTCATCTGAAGCCCCTGCTCTGGCGGGAACAAGTCCGGGAGATGGGACAACGCAAAACGGAGCGGTACGGCGTCCTGTCGCTGGAAGGCGTTGACGGGCTGGAGGGCAATCTGTATTACGTTCAGCTTTTATTTGATATGGGCGTACGATTGATGGGAGTTACCTGGAATTATGCCAACTGGGCAGCGGATGGCGTGCTGGAGCAGCGAAACGGCGGGTTTACGGAACGGGGACGTCAGCTGATCGAGCAATGTCATAGAACAGGCATCATTCTGGATGTGTCCCATCTGTCCCAGGCCGGTTTCTGGGAACTGGCGGAGCTGACTCAGCGGCCCGTCATTGCTTCGCATTCCAATGCCTACTCCATTTGCCCGCATCCCCGGAATTTGAGCGATGAACAGATACGGGCACTGATAGCGTTAAACGGCATGATCGGCATCACGTTTGTGCCCTGGTTTATCCGCAGCGGTGTCCAGCGCGTGACGCCGGAGGACGTCCTGCCGCACATCGAGAAGATTTGTGAGCTGGGCGGAGAGAAGCACATCATGTTCGGGTCGGATTTCGACGGAATCGATCAGTGGATCGAAGGGCTGGAGCATCCGGGCCGGTATCCGGATTTTCAGGAGCTGCTGCTCAAGTTTTATCCCGAATCGACGGTCAAGGGCTGGATGTCGGATAATCCGCTGCGTTTTCTTGAACAGCATTTGCCTGCATCGCCGGTTCAAGAAGATGAACATGACGCATAACATCCTGGATTCGAGGATAACTATGACAATCCTGTTGCAGATCGCGCAAGAAACCAAAGAAGGCGGCCTGAAACACGCGGGTTGCCTTTTTATTTTTGGGTAATAGAGAGTATAATAGGTGATGGCATGTACAGCATATAGAGAAAAACAAGGAGTGAGACAGATGAGTAAAACTGTACCCGTGGGTGTATCCGCCCGCCATATTCATTTAACCCAAGAGCATATTGAGGCATTGTTCGGCCCTGGATATCAACTTACAGAGTTCAAACCTTTGTCCCAGCCAGGACAATTCGCGGCCAACGAAACGGTAGCGGTCATTGGAACGAAGGGACAATTCGATAAAGTAAGAATTTTGGGACCTGCGCGTCCTGCAACCCAACTGGAAATTTCCCGTACGGATTCCTTTGCCATCGGCGTGAAAGCACCCGTGCGCGAATCCGGAAACATTGCCGGAACCCCGGGAATCACGATTAAAGGCCCGGCAGGTGAAGTAACGGTGGACGAAGGCGTCATCGTGGCCGCTCGTCATATTCACTTCCATACATCCGATGCGGAGCAGTGGGGCATCAAGGACAAGGACCTGCTCAAAGTGCGCCTAGGCGGCGAACGCGGCCTCGTGCTGGAGAACGTCATTGCCCGCGTATCCGACAATTTTGCGCTCGACATGCACATCGACACCGATGAGGCCAACGCAGCCGGCGCCAAAACCGGAGACACTGCTGAAATTATTGATTAATCCGCGGCTTTAGAAAGCTATAAGAACATACTGTATGTGTCACGCATGCGCAGCTTTTACAAGTTCGCAGTCAAGAAGAGCCTGGATCGATTCATCGATGCCAGGCTCTTTTTTGGAAATTCCAAGTTTACGGGCGGCGTGCTGCCGAACATGCGGAGAAGAAAATCAACGGCCAAGGAACGCTCTAATAGCACCAGGGTGGTAGCTTAGGCATAAAGATCATGATATAATTTAAAACAGTGCCTATTAAGCAATATTGTCATGTAAACCAGAGATTTTGCGGATCTAAGGAGTGACCTAGCATGTCCAAAGAAAGTAAGGACTACTCCAAGTATTTTGATTTTTCAGGAGCCAAAGTTCTCTCGGAAGACGAACACGGGAAGAGAATTCGCATCAACGGCCGGGAAATCAACATTCTTTCGGAGCCTAATCATAGACAGGAAAAACAACGCGGCAAACAGAGTGTCGAAGTCCTGTACGATACCGAGCTGCCTGAGGAGTTCCGAAGCATCGGGGCTGGCAAGCATTACATCGTGTATACGTACGGATGCCAGATGAATGAGCATGATTCCGAGACGATTAAGGGATTGCTGGAGCAGATGGGCTACCGGGCAACCGAGGATCGCAAGCAGGCGGACATCATTTTGCTCAACACATGTGCCATTCGTGAGAATGCGGAGGACAAGGTGTTTGGCGAACTCGGCCACCTGAAGCATCTGAAGACGGAAAAGCCGGATATGCTGCTTGGGGTTTGCGGCTGCATGTCGCAGGAAGAATCGGTCGTGAATCGAATTCTCCAAAAGCACGGCTTCGTGGATCTGATCTTCGGCACGCATAACGTACATCGTCTGCCTCACTTGATTCAGGAAGCGCTCTTCAGCAAGGAAATGGTGGTTGAAGTGTGGTCCAAGGAAGGCGACATTGTCGAGAATCTTCCGAAGAAAAGGGAAGGTCTCCGCGGCTGGGTCAACATTATGTACGGCTGTGATAAATTCTGTACATACTGCATCGTCCCTTACACCCGCGGCAAGGAACGCAGCCGGCGTCCGGAGGACGTCATTGCCGAGGTTCGCGAATTGGCCCGTCAAGGGTATAAGGAAATTACGCTGCTCGGTCAAAACGTGAATGCGTACGGCAAAGATTTTGAAGATATCCAGTATCGCTTCGGCGATCTGATGGATGATATTCACAAAATCGATATCCCGCGCGTTCGCTTCACGACATCCCATCCAAGGGACTTCGACGATCATCTGATCGAGGTGCTGGCGAAGGGCGGCAACCTGGTGGAGCATATTCATCTGCCGGTGCAGTCGGGAAGCTCGCAAGTGCTCAAGAAAATGAGCCGGAAATATACCCGCGAGACGTATTTGGAACTGGCCCATAAGATTAAGAAGGCGATTCCCAATGTAGCGTTCACCACCGACATCATTGTAGGTTTCCCCGGCGAAACCGATGAGCAGTTTGAGGAGACGCTGTCCCTGGTACGGGAAGTAGGTTATGACTCTGCGTATACCTTTATTTATTCTCCGCGCGAAGGAACGCCGGCAGCGGTGATGGAGGATAACGTGCCGATGGAGGTTAAGAGCGAGCGTCTGCAGCGCTTGAACGCCGCCATTAATGAATACAGCCGCAAGAGCAACGACAGGCTGCTTGGATCTACGGTGGAGGTTCTGGTAGAAGGAGTCAGCAAGAACAATGATTCCATGCTGTCCGGACGCACGCGCACGAACAAGCTGGTGCATTTTGAAGGCTCAACGGAACTCGTAGGCAGCTTCGTGAATGTACGGATCACGGATACGAAGACCTGGTATATCAAAGGGGATATGATCCCGGACGCGATTCCTGCCTCAGATGCGGTATAATGAAGGGGCAAGAAGCATGCCAATGCAGCATAGACCGTTACCGCAATGGATCCATGCCTGCATATACCCATATAGATGATGAAGAATTGGAGCGATGAACCTTGGCACATGATCATGTTCGTACCAACACCTACGGTATGTCCACTTACAATACGCGTGAATTGATTATACGCGACGATATTCTGGCGAAAGCCGGCGAGCTGGCGAATTTAATATCCACAAGCGAAGAAGTTCAGATGTTTAAGCAAGCGGAAGAGAAGATCCAGAATCACGAACGGGTCCAAAACCTGATCAAAACCATTAAGAAAAAGCAGAAAGAAATCGTAGCTTTTGAAACGTTCCAGAACAAGGACATGGTAGCAAAAATCGAACGCGAGATCGAAGAGCTGCAGGAGGAGATTGACAGCATTCCGCTCGTGATGGAGTTCCAGCAAAGTCAGAGCGACATTAATTATCTCCTTCAGCTGGTCGTGTCCGTGATTCACGATACCGTTTCGGAAAAAGTGAACGTGGAAACAGGCAAAGATACGCCGCCAAGCAGCTGCGGATAGAGGAAACGAGGTGCGGAATGGTTCCGCACCTTTTCTGTTCTTGTTAAGGCATGCACAGAATGAGGATGTATAGGGCATAGTAAACTTATATAGAGATTGGGCTAGGAAATCCTTGACATCATTTTTAAATATGTCATAATGAAATTATCAAATTAATAGTTATGGTGATGGAAATGACGGATCGCGAACAGGCGCCAAAGAGCAGTGCCAAGAAATACAGAACACCGGACGGTGTGCCCGCCGATATCGTGATGTTTACCCTGACGAAGCGGGAACGGAAGACCTTTACCAAGACACTGCCCATTCGGGAGCTTAAGGTGATGCTGATCCGGCGCAGGTCATGGCCTTGTGCCGGCATGTGGGCGCTTCCCGGCGGTTTTTGCCGTGAAAGCGAGTCGATTTACGATGCCGCCAAACGGGAGCTGAAGGAAGAGACCGGGGTGGACGGCGGACACTTGGAGTACTTGGGCGTGTATAGCGCGCCGGGACGTGATCCAAGAGGCTGGATTATCAGCCATGCCTTCTATGCGCTCGTAGAGGAGTGGATGCTGGAGCACCGCCAGGCTGCCGATGACGCGGAAGAGGTTGGCCTGTTTACGGTCGCGGAAGCTTTGGAGGAGCTGGAGCTTGCTTTTGACCACAGGGATATTATTATGGATGCTTACCGCAAGATTCAGCTGCAAATGCTGCAAACGACGATTGCCAGGCAGTTTTTGCCGGAGCATTTTACGCTGAGCGAGTTATACCAGGTTATCCAGACGGTTGTGCCCGAGTTCAACGAACCCAACTTTATCCGTAAAATCACATCGACCCGCAGCAGACAGGGGATACTGGAAGAAGCGCGGGATGAGAACGGCAAGCCGCTAAGCTCCAACCAATATTCCCAACGTCCGGCCCAATTGTACCGATTTACGGATCATGCGCCGCTGCTATCGATTTATACGTAGCAGGTCGATGATTCAACCGCTGTTATTTTATCGATCACATTAATCATATCGTAGAGGAGTGTGTCAGATGAAAGCCTTAATCGTGATAGATTTCACGAATGATTTCGTGGATGGTAACCTGCCGGTAGGGAAACCCGCCATCGACATTCAGAAGACCATTGCAGAGTTGACCCGATTATACAGCGATCGCCGAGATTTTGTCGTCATGGCCGTGGACCTGCATGAGCAGGACGACGCTTTTCACCCCGAAACCAAGCTGTTTCCTCCGCATAACATCCGGGGAACCCGGGGGCGGGAATTATACGGCGAGTTACAACAGGTCTATGAGGATCGCAAGGATACGATCTATTGGATGGATAAAACAAGATACAGCGCATTCTGCGGTACGGATCTGAACCAGAAGCTGCGGGAACGCGGGATTACCGAAGTCGATCTTGTCGGGGTATGCACCGACATCTGCGTGCTGCATACAGCCGTGGATGCGTATAATTACGGGTACACAATAACGGTGTATGAAGATGGCGTTGCCAGCTTCAATCCGGAGGGGCATAAGTGGGCGTTAAGCCACTTTCAGGGCAGTCTCGGGGCAGCCGTTGTGCGAAGCGAAGAATTTCTTAATCGATAGACAGCTCGAACTACCCGGAAGCATGGATGAACCGGGTCATACTGGAGGATGATCGTGATGCTGACAGCAGGATTAGCACTACATACGGACAAATACCAGATCAACATGATGTATGCGCATTGGATTAACGGCTCTCATCGTACGCGTGCGGTGTTTGAGGGATATTTCCGCAAGCTGCCGTTCGGTAACGGGTACGCCGTTTTTGCCGGACTGGAAAGGATCGTGCATTATATCGAGTCCTTGCGTTTCTCGGATGAGGATATCGCGTATCTGGCCAAACAGGAAGAGAAGTATAAGCCTGAATTTCTGGAGGAGCTTCGCCGCTTCCGGTTTCAAGGGAATATTCATTCCATGAAGGAGGGGGCGCTGGTATTCCCGAACGAACCGCTCATTCGGGTGGAAGGCACCATTTTCGAGACGCAGCTGGTCGAAACCGCGCTCCTGAACTTCATGAATTTTCAGACCTTGATCGCGACCAAGGCCTCCCGCATCCGTCAGGTGGCCGGCGGCGATACCTTGCTGGAGTTTGGCACAAGACGCGCGCAGGAAGCGGATGCGGCCGTGTGGGGAGCCCGTGCAGCGTATCTGGCCGGCTTCCATGCTACCTCGAATATGCTGGCCGGCGAGAAATTCGGCATTCCGACCAAAGGCACGCATGCGCATTCCTGGGTGCAGACCTTCCGGAGCGAGCAGGAGGCATTTGATATTTTTGCCGAGGTCATGCCGGATCAAGTGACGCTGCTGGTGGATACCTTCGATACGTTAAAGAGCGGGATTCCCCATGCCATCGCGACAGCGAAGAAGCTGGAGGCCCAAGGAAAGCGGATGAATGCCATTCGTCTGGACAGCGGGGATTTGGCTTACCTGTCGATTCAGGCAAGGAAGATGCTGGATGAGGCCGGTCTTCATTACGTCGGCATCGTGGCTTCCAACGATCTGGATGAAGGAACGATTCTGGATCTCAAGGCACAGGGGGCTAAAGTGGATACTTGGGGCGTCGGTACCCAGCTGATCACGGCGGCCGACCAGCCTGCGCTCGGAGGCGTTTATAAGCTGGTGGAGCGGGAGGTTGACGGGAAAATGGTACCGACCATCAAAATCTCGGGCAACCCTGAAAAAGTGTCCACCCCCGGCAAAAAGGACGTGTACCGCATCATATCCAAGGGCAGCGGCAAAGCGATCGCCGATTACATCTGCTTCCCGGAAGAGGAAATGCCGCCAGAAAGCGGCAAGCTGAAGCTATTTAATCCGCTGCATCCTTACATGCGCAAAAACGTGAAGAACTTTGAAGCGGTGTCCATGCTGGAACCGATATTCCAGAATGGCGAATTGGTGTATGTACTGCCGGAGCTGGAGGAAATCCGCAGCTATCATGACGCACAGCTGGGACAGTTCTGGCCCGAGTATTTGCGTAAGCTGAATCCGGAGATATACCGCGTGAACCTGAGCGAAGAGGTCTGGGAAGTGAAACAGCGGATGATGGCCGAGTTCATGGAACAGCATGAAGATTAGAATATAAAATACACCAATGAAAAAGACGCTTCCCCAATCTTGCCGCTTGGCAGGAGAAGGGAGCGTCTTTTGGTACTTGGCCTATAGGTCAAGTCGATCCACTATGCTTCCGTTGACGTCACGCGCGGTGAGATGAACCTTGTCCTTGTTCTCTAGCATGTCGGGCTGGCGTTCGTAATACCATATGTACAAATCTTCACTGACATCCGGCCTCAGTTGTTGGTAGGGTATGGTATGTGCCGGCTGACCATTTACATGTATCCGAATGGGCTCTGTGCTTCTATACAGGCCAAAGACGAGTGATGAATCCATGCTTGTCTCCGAGAATACGGACGGAGAAGAGGGATTCTTGGGAGAAGGGTATAATATAGATACGGCGGACATCTTCCATCCGAACCATCCTTTGGTATAGACGGATAATTGTAGTCCCGCTCTAGATGTCACCACGAAAGAATAAGCCTTCTCAGAGGTTAATTCGGATTGTATGATTTCAGCATGATTAATGCTGTAAGGTGCTTCAAAAAAAGCATGTTTCTCCTCGAATACCGCCGCTTCGATCGAGCGGTGTGTGCTTGTGTATTCGTAGATCCCTGTCATTAATATGAAGAGGAGGCCGATTAGTGCGTACACTTTGAGACCAGGCCAGGTAATTAAAGGGAAAACCCAGAAGACGAGTCTAAACAGCGTTAGAGCGAGACCCAAGCTTAGAAAGAAAACGAGAAACGAGCCGGCAATGCCCCCTGATTGTGTATGTATACCAAGGAATCCAAAAATCTGGTTGATCGGTTTATGGACGACCGGTAACAGAAATAGTGTCACCAGAGTGAGCCAGAATGAGAAGCGGAAGGATCTACGTCTAGATCCATAATCAAAATGAGTCATAACGTGGATTTCAACTCCAGCTGATAATTTTTTTATAAAAGTATTCTTTTTTCCATAATAACACAATTCTGATTATAAAAGACGATACTGGATCATTTCTCGGGAAAGCGCATAAGTCGCCATATTCCGAGAGCATGTATAAAGCTTCGACACATGGTGCCAATCCAGATTGCTTTACAGCACCTAAACTAACCCAAGGAGTGATATGTGTGGACAACGAAACCGAATTTCAAGCCTATGTGCTTCGTCGAGATGAGCAAGGGGTTCGCGGCAGCGTGGAGAACATGAGTTTGGATCGGCTGCCCGAAGGCGACGTTATCGTGCGGGTGTTATACAGCGGGGTTAACTATAAAGACGGGCTGGCCAGCATACCGGAAGGGAAAATTGTCCGCCGGTATCCGTTCATTCCGGGCATTGACCTGGCAGGGACGGTCGTGCATTCCGCTCATGCGGATTACAAGGAGGGCGATGCCGTTCTTTGTACCGGTTATGAATTAGGGGTATCTCATGAAGGCGGGTTCAGCCAATATGCGAGGGTTAAGGGAGAATGGCTTGTCCCGCTGCCGCAGGGCTTGTCACCGCGTGATGCGATGGCCATCGGTACCGCAGGTTTTACGGCTGCATTATCGATAGAAGCCTTGATACGGAATGGACTGCGGCAGGAACAGGGTTCCGTCCTAGTTACGGGAGCAACGGGGGGAGTAGGCAGCTTCGCAGTGTCCATCCTAAGCCAGTTAGGCTATCACGTGACGGCATCCACAGGAAAATCCAGTCAGAGGAACTGGCTTTTACAGCTGGGAGCCCATGAAGTGATCTCCAGGGAAGAAGCTGCGGCAGCCTCCAAGGGGGCCATCTCTGCCGAGCGATGGGCAGCCGTGGTAGATCCCGTCGGTGGTAATCACTTGGGCGCCATCCTGAAAAGCGTGCAATACGGCGGAAGCGTCGCCGTTTCCGGCATGACGGGCGGCGGTGCGTTTGAAACGACGGTGTTTCCGTTCATACTGAGGGGAATCAATCTCCTGGGCATCGACTCGGTGTACTGCCCAATGGCCTACCGCCGATCAGTATGGTCGAAGCTGGCCGATGAATGGAAGCCGGCATCCGTGCTTCAAGAAGGAATTACCGAATACGGACTAACCGATCTGCCTGTAGTGCTGAACACCATTCTTAAAGGCGGGGCGGTTGGAAGAAGCGTCATCGCTTTGTAATATTACCCTGATTTCGCATACGCATAATGTTCCTCATCCTCAGGCAATCTAAGGGAAGGCAACCTCTGACACCTAAGGAAGGGTGAGTGAACATGAATTATCGCAGAATCGTCACCGCTTTATTGCTTTGTTCCATTCTTGCCATATCGGTCGGTTGTTCCAAGCAGGTGGCCAAGGACGAGATGCGCCTATATAACATGAGGGCTTACGAGGAAGGCTCCAGAGAGGCCCGGATATCAGGCCGGGGCATGAACGGAAAATTCCTTGAGGATCTCCAAGCCTCGTTCAACCAGGCCAATATGCCGTTGACCAACGAAACCTATGTAGAGGACAACGTCGGCAATATCACGTATCAATACCGGATCAATTATGATGCAAGCCAGTTTATTACCGTGTATGTCTATCAGGATCAAGCGGCCAGGGAAAAAGGGCTCAAGGAAATCTATGGCGTAACGGAAGGGGATGCCAATGCGGCCGGCGGGCATAATCTGATCATAAGTGACAAGGAAACGTCCATCGTATATACGTCGACGGGCGACAAAACGGATAACTATTATGATCAGGTCAAAAAAATAGCGCCCTCCCTGCTCGCCAAACATCAACGACGCGCCAGCAGTTAGGATACAGCTAAGGCCGGATGCCCATATGCATCCGGCCTTTTGCTTGGTGCCAGGCGTGAGTTGGTTATGATCGGTGTTTATCCAGCTCATATTTGACGTGCCGCAGCTCAGGCAGGAGGATACGGTTCATCGCAAGTTTTACGGCACCGCTGGAACCCGGCATCGAGAAGACGGCCGTGTGGCTTATCGTGCCGCCGATCGCGCGGCTTAATATAGCCGCAGACCCGATATCTTCGGTGAAGCTAAGGAAGCGGAAGATCTCTCCGAATCCCGGGAGTTCTTTATCCAGCAGCGAAGAGACCGCTTCATAGGTGGTATCCCGGCTCGAGATGCCTGTTCCGCCGGTTAATAACACGATATCGATCTCCGGAGCGCTGACCGCGGAATAAATCGTTTCACGGATCGTTTCGTAGTCGTCTGGAACAATGCTGTATGCCACGACGGCATGTCCGGCTTCTTCAAGCAAGCCGATCATCAGTTTGCCGCTCTTGTCCGTGTCCTTCGTCCGCGTGTCCGAAACCGTAATCACCATACAGTTCACGGAAGCGGGGGATTGCTGTTTATGTTCTTGCGTCGAATTCATGCGTTATGACAACTCCTGTTCAGTTAATGGCGGGACGCTTGCGGTAGACGGATGAAATGTAGTACACTCGCTAGCATAATAAACAATGTGCGCAAAGGAGTATGGAACGTGGAGCACGTAACACCCATTTATATTTTATCAGGTTTTCTCGGCAGTGGAAAAACGACATTGCTTAGCCGCCTCATTGCCTCCTTCAAGCAGCAGGGATTGCGGCCGGCCATTGTCATGAACGAGATCGGCGAGGTTAACATTGAAGGGCTGGCAGCCGATGAAGCGGTGCCGACGGCAGAGATGCTGAGCGGCTGCATCTGTTGCACCATTCGTTCCGATTTATCATCCGAAATCGCGATGCTGATCCAGCGGGAGCGGCCGGATGTCATCGTTATCGAAGCGACGGGGATCGCCAATCCGATGGAAATTCTGGACGCGACCGCGGAAGCTTCGTTATATATGAGAATTGACGTGAAAAAACTGATCACCGTCGTGGATGCCGCGCATCTGCTGCATTTGAACATAGAGCAGAAGGGAAAGACCTACCGATTGATGCAGGAGCAGATTCGTGCAGCCTCCGCGCTCGTCCTTAATAAAATGGACCTGGTCGAAGAACGGGACAGAGAGACGATTCGAGAGCTGGTGAAGCGGTGGAATCCGCATGCCCCGATTGTTCCTTCGGTGCGCTGCGACTTGAATGTTGAAGATTTGCTGCAGAGTGATCCCGTGGATCGGAATGAGCATTCGATTGTACATCATCGCGAGGCCGGGAATACCCTTGAGCACACAGACATGCACAAGCAAGCCAACAGCCATAAGCATGACCACAACCACGACCATACACATGAACATGGCTCCCATGATCATGTCATGTCGTACACATACTACTTCAGCCATCCGGTAAACAGCGTGGAGTTCGAACGATTGATAGCCGGGCTGCCAAGGGATGTATACCGGGCGAAGGGCATTCTCACTTTCAGCGATACGAACAGCCGTTTTTTGTTCCAGTACGCGTTTCGCGAATCCGATTTCATGAAAATAACGCCCCAAGGCCAATTGCCGGATGTGGTGGTGTTTATCGGGGAGCATTTTCAGAAATCGCTGCTAAGGGAGCAGCTTGAACAGCTGGAGGGGAAGACAAGCCGGGCATAAGACAGCCATTTTTTGCCTGACCATTCTGGGCAATTGTACCTTGGGACTTTCTGGCCGGGTTTGATTCAGAGGGCAGTCGAACGTTTAATACAAAGGCATAGCGTAATAACTACAAGGAGGATCTATCCAATGTTAAATGAACTCAAATATAAAGAATGCATCGAAGCATGTCTCCAATGTATGAACGCTTGCAATGTATGCTATGTATCCTGCCTGAAAGAATACGAGCTGGCCATGCTTCGCGATTGTATTACACTCGATAGAGAGTGTGCGGATATTTGCGCTTTTGCGGCTCAAGCCATGTCCCGCAAAAGCCCTTACGTTAAGGAGATTTGCGAGCTGTGCATCAAGGCATGCCTGGCTTGCGCGGAAGAGTGCGAGAAGCATGATCATGAGCATTGCAAACAATGTGCGGAAGCATGCCGGAAATGTGCCGAAGCATGCCGCGAAATGCTGAGCCACGTTTAATCTAACAAGTTTCTAATGCGTGATATAACTAGGCCTGATTTCCGATTAGGAGGTCAGGCTTTTCATTTGCGGTTCGAGTAATGGATTTTACTAACTCCGAATTTTCCCCTATGATAGATGTGTGAGAGGGCAAGAACAATTATGGGTAAAAAGAATGAGGTTGTAAGATGAACAGTTCCGTTGGCAAGAACAATCGGCATGTCAAAAACCTGAATCGTATCGGCATTATCGCGCTGCTCCGCGACTACGGCAGTTTAACGAAAGCGGAAATCGCGGCCAAGATGAATTTGACGTTTACCGCCGTGAACAATTTGGTGGATGAGCTGATGAAGGATCGATTGATTGCTGAAGCCGGGTTTTACGACGAGTCCAGCCGGGGCAGGAAGCCCAAACTCATCTCCTTGAATCCCGGTGATATTTATACGGTTGGCGTTCATATCAGCGCCTCCTCCGTAAGAGCGGCAGTCATTAATTTGCAGGGGAAAGCGATGATGGAGAAACGTTCCTCCTTTGAAAATAACGCCAATCGCGGCAGCGTGGTGAATGTCATAATCTCCACGATCCAAGACGTATTGGACGAGTCGGGCCTGAAGTCCCAAATCATCGGTATAGGGGTGGGAGCACCGGGACCGCTTGATCCGGTCCAAGGCAAGATTCTGTCTCCGCCGAACCTTCCCGGACTGCATCAGGTACGATTAAAGGGACTGATCGAGGAGAATACGGAGCTTCCGACGCAAATCGAGAAGGACGCTAACGTGATGGCACTCGGTGAGTTATGGTATGGAAACGGCAGGCATTTCAACCATTTGGTATACGTGGATGCGGATATCGGGATCGGAAGCGGATTGATCTTCAACCAGAAAATATATCAGGGTTACCCTTATGGAGCCGGTGAGATCGGGCACTGCACGATCGATATTGACGGTCCGCGCTGCAATTGCGGCAATACCGGCTGCCTGGAAGCGATCGCATCCGGTATGGCCATCGTCCGCAGGGTCGGAGAAGAGCTGCGGCGCGGAGCTGCCAGTTCTCTTCAATCCTCGTTTGATGGCAATGATCACGGATTGGACATCACCGATGTGATCACGGCCGGTCTGGACGGAGATCCATTGGCTGCCAATATGCTGAACGAATCGGCTCGTTATGTCGGTATATCCCTGGCTAATGTCATTAACCTGCTAACCCCGGAAACGATGATCATCGGTGGAGTCCTTGCGAACCGGTACCCGGATTACTTCACATATGTAAGAGAAACATCATATAACAGAAGCTTGTCCAGCTTTCACGATAAAATCGTGCTTCAGCCATCCGAGTTGGGAGAGTATGCGGGCGTCATAGGCGCCGGCACGATCGTGTTCGAAAAATACCTGAACGAAATACAAACACCAGAATACGTGAACAGGAGTTGAAGTGTTTGCAGGAGCTGCTGGAATTGAACGGAGTACATAAGCGTTTCGGCAAGTATGCCGTCCTGCATAACATCACCTGGAGCATCTCCCGCGCTGAGTGCGTTGCGATAACGGGAAGCAATGGCGCAGGCAAGAGCACCATGCTGCATGTGATAGCGGGGCTTGCTAACCCGTCTGAAGGGTCCAGGATCGAATATGGGACATCGCTGCGCGTCGGCTATGTACCGGAACGTTTTCCTGCGCTGCGGTTTCGCCCTTCCGAATATTTGCGCCATATGGCCGGCATTCAGGGCATGGACAAACAAGAAGCCGCGAAGCGGATCGATGCCATGCTGAATGTGTTTCAATTGCAGGACATGAAGATGACGCTATGCTCCAAGGGGATGCTGCAAAAGGTCAATATCATGCAGGCCTTGCTTAGCCAGCCCGATCTGCTGCTTCTGGATGAGCCGCTTTCGGGATTGGACGAGTCCTCCCAGATGGAGATGATCGGCATTCTGACCGAGATCAAAAGACAAGGAACGGCTATCGTGATGTCCGTTCACGAGCCGCTGCTTATTGCATCGCTGGCTGACCGGGAGACGCGGCTGCGGCAGGGGCGGATCGAGCGGGACGGATTGCTTGAAAGGAGTCCGCATTTAGAGCGGATGAAGCTGGAATTCACGCACGTTTCGCCAGACAACATGCTGGAGCTTGAACGCCGCCCCGGGTTTCTCTATTGGATATCCAGAGGCAACCCGGCATCGATGATGGTTACGCGGCAGGCAACGGACGACATGCTGCTGGATATTTTGCAGTCTGGCGGTTCGCTGATACGGCTTGAGCCTTGGCACGGGGAGATGAAAGAGCCCGAGCGCGCGGCTATGGAGGGGGAGGGAGCATGATGGGATCCCTGATTCGTTACTTGCTTGCCAGTTACACAAGATCTTATCGATACTTTGCTCCGATCGCATTCATGCTGATCTCGGTGGTGTTCCTCTACTCCTACCGGCCTAACCCGATCATGGACAGTTATGCCGTGACGGCAGCCTTTCTGTTTGTCGGCTCAGCTTGGCTGGGGTTGAATTTCCACAATCACGATCAAGGGCGTCAAACGATGCTCCTGATTGTTCATAGCGGCAAGGCCCTACGGTTTTATGCCGCCCAATATATCACGGTAAGTCTTCTGTCCATCCTATTCAGTGCATTCGCTGTCCTTTATCCTGTCATCTTCGGGATGTTCGATAAGCCGATTACATGCTCCGAGCTTGCACTTGGTTATGCGGGACATGTCGCAATGTCCTTGCTGGGCATTTCGCTGTCGGTTTTCTTTCAGTTCGGCTTCATGGAGAACCAGGGAAGAGCGGCAGGGTTACTGTTCATCGTGATCATTGTTTCCTTGGCCGGTCAATCCATTGTCCAGTTCGATCATGCTTATTGGGGAATCATCCCTTACTTGCTGCCGCCTGTCTCCGTCATGATGGACCTGTTCATGCATGCCGACGAGCGGTCACCGGCCGTCAAACTCCTGACGATCGCCTATTCCTTCATCTACGGATTTATATTACTGGCTGTTTATTTATGGACGGCTTCCCGCAAGGACGCAGCGTCCATGATCCGAAAAGTAGGTTGAAGTAGGAGGAGTCTTCCTTTACCATAGGAATATACACAAATAGAAACGGTAAAGACAGCCAATACTAGAGGAGGATACCATGAAACAAACTCGACTGCTGGACAGTGACCACTCCAAAGAGCTGTTTGCCTATTTCGGATTAGCGGTGTATTATTCACAGGCCCTTGAGCAGCAGCTCGCGAATTTGTTGATGCTGATCAAGCTTTCTCAAGGGAATGTGCCTTCAGAGGAAGATTTCACCCAATTATATCAGCGGAAACTAAGCAGCTCCCTGGGCCAGCTGGTCCATGAGATCCAGCATTACTTTCCGTTCTCCGAGGAAGAGACGCTTCAATTAAAAGAAGTATGGAAGCAGCGAAACTATATCGTTCATGATTATTTCAAAGAACGGATCCATGAGACGTTTAGCCCGGCCGGCCGTTCCCGAATGATTCGGGAGCTGACGGCATTTAAGGACCAAGCCCAAGCGCTGGAGCAGAAGCTTCAAGGTTACTCCCGCGAGATGTATATAAAGCTGGGCCTGGATAGCGAAAAAAGCGTGTAGAAGAAAATGCGCTTTAGATGAAACATATTCCAGCACCTCTGCGTCAGGAATAATAGGAGGTGTAACTATGAAAAAAACAACCAAATTATTAACCGCTATGCTTGTCACTTCGTCATTGCTCGGTGCCGGCGCCGCCTCTGCTTTTACGGATATACAAGAGGAGAAGCCATTGCAAATGGTGAAGGAACTGCAATCGAAAGGGATTATCCAGGGCATCAGCGCCGACAAATTCGCTCCGTCCAAGACGATAACGACCGCTCAGGCGGTGCAGATGATCGTGAATGCGGCCGGCCTGGAGGTGCAGCCGAACTTTACGGGCCGCTCGTTTGACAGTGTTCCGAAGGATGCTTGGTTTGCCGAAGCCGTGAACATTGCGGCTCAGAACGGATTGTCGGTATCCGCGGACATGAAATGGAATGAGCCGATCACGCGCGAAGGGTTCGCGACCTTGCTCTCGGAAGCGATTCAGAAGACCGGGAATTATCCCGTGATCATGATGTATTTGCATGTGGCCGACGAGGGTCTGATGAAAGAGGAGAGCCGGGGGGCCGTGCAATTCCTGCTGTTAACCAAAATCGCGAAGCTGGACGCGAACGACAAGTTCCATCCAACGAAGAGTTTATCGCGAATCGAAGCCGCAGAGCTCGTATACAATTCCATTCGATTCATTGAGGAGCATCAGAAGAACATGACACCCGAAGAGCCGGCGCAATCTGAACCGGATGTAAGCACAAGCGTTGTCAAGTTGGACGAATCGCAGAACAAAGTCACGGTAACCAAGGAAGATCTGCCGAATCCGGGGTATGGCATTAAAATTACTTCGGTCGACTATGTTAGCGACACCGAAGCCGTAATCTACTTCAAGGTGGTGCAACCCGATCCGGACAAAATGTACCCGCAGGTCATCTCAAAATCGTCCGATGACGTGCTCGTGCCGTCCAAATACACCAAAATCACGGTCAAAGCAGCCGGTACTCTTGATTCGGCAAAGTAATTCTTGTCGTGTGCCGCCAGAATACGATGTAAAAAAGAAGGCTGTCCCCAAGCGAATGTTACATTCGACAGGGGACAGCCTTTTTATAGTGTCGGAAAGTATAAACTTCGAAGCTTGGAACTTCCGGATATCGCAAGAAAAACTACGATTAACCTCGGTCTGTCTTCATATGACTGCGTTAGCTTTGCCTAACTTGATCTATAAATGCCCTCCGGCCAAGTTGCTGTTGGAAGCGGCCAGCACCGTTTCCTTATTCTCCGGAACCGAAGGCGAGCTTCCTTGCTGGAGCTGGTACATTTTAAAGTACCTTCCGCCCAAGGCCATCAATTCGTCATGGGAACCCTGCTCCACGATTTCTCCGCGGTGAAGGACCAGAATCTGATCGGCGCTGCGGATCGTGGATAAGCGGTGAGCGATGATAAACGTTGTACGTCCGCGCTTCAGAACCTCCAGCGCGTCTTGAATCAAGGCTTCCGTCTCGGTATCGATGTTAGCGGTGGCCTCATCAAGGATCAGTATGGCCGGGTTGAACGCCAATGCACGGGCAAACGAGATCAACTGGCGCTGACCGGCGGAAAGCGTGCTGCCTTTTTCCAGCACCGGCTCATCAAAGCCTTGCGGCAGATGGGCCAGGAGCCGATCTGCACCTACGTCGCGAAGGGCCTGCTCTACCTGTTCCCGGGTAATGTTCGGATCGCCCAGGCTGACATTGGATGCAATGGTGCCGGTGAACAGGTACGGATCCTGCAGCACGATTCCCATATGCTTGCGGAGCCACTGCTTCGGAATATCGGTGACAGGCTGGCCGTCAATCGTGATGGTGCCTTTTTGCGGGTCGTAGAAACGGAACAGCAGATTGATGATGGAGCTTTTGCCCGAGCCCGTATGCCCGACAAGCGCAACCGTCTGTCCTTGCTTCGCTTCAAACGAAATGTTCTTCAGCACGTAGTCCTTCTTGTAAGCGAACGATACGTCCTGAAACTCCACATTCCCCAAATATCGCGGCATGGAGCCGTCCGTTACTTTTTCGCCCGTTTCATCCATCAGCTCGAATACCCGCTTGGCGGAGACGATGGAGGTATCGAGCGCGGCCAGCTGGTTGACCATGCCGGTAATCGGCTGGAACATGCGGCCGAGCAGATCGACGAAGGCGTACAGCACGCCGATCGAAACGATCCCGGCACCGTTCAGCGATGCCGAACCGAAATACCAGAGCACGACCACAAAGGAAACGTTACGCAGCACATTGACCAGGTTGTGCGTGGTGAAGGAGTTCAGATTCAGCATTTTGTTCTGATGGGCCATGTAATCCGCGTTTAGCGCCTCGAACTCGTCCTGGGTCGCTTTTTGGCGGCGGAATACACGGATGATGGCCATACCCTGAATGGATTCATTGATAATGGCGTTAATCTCGCTCAGACGGGAGCGGATGACCGTATTGTATTTGGTTGCGAATTTACGGTACAGGATGGTCCATACAATCAGCATCGGGATGACAAACAAACTGATCAAGCCGAGTCTGACGTCCAGAAGGAACAGGGCGACATAAACACCCGTGATATAGACGGCGCCGGAGCTGAAGTTGGATAATACCGCAACGAACAGGTCCTTTACCGCTTCGGTGTCATTGGTTACCCGGGATACGACTTTGCCAGCCGGCAGATTATCGAAGAAGTTGACGGGCAAGCGCTGTATATGGGCATATACATCGGTACGCAGCTTCTGGATGACCCGATTGGCTGCCGATTGGAGCCAGTACGTTCTGCCGAATACCGTTATCATGGAGATCAGAAGACAGATCAGGAACAGGCCGACGAGTTTATAAATGCTGGGCAGCTCGGGCTTGTAAAATTCAAACAGCTGTTCCTTGGTTAATTTGACGGCCGGGTATTGCAGCTCTTCCGAGGCGTAGGAAATCGTCAATACGCCATCCTGGAAGGAACGGTTTCCCTCGGTTCGGGTTACCGGCTCATCAATGAAATAGAAGCTGCGGCCTGCCTGAACGAGGCGCACTTCCCGGCCTCGCGTCTCGCCTTCCTGAAAGCGATCCTCGCGTTTATAATAAGTTCCGTTATAGGATGCGGCACCCTGAGCCTGCGTCGTCTCATAATAGGGACGCTCGATGCCCAGGATATGCTCGTCGATCATCGTTTTCGCGATGAAGGGCCCTGCCAGCTCCGCGGCAACGCCGATGGCCAGCAGAATCAGGGCGGTGATGAAGGTGCCCTTAGCCGTTAAGGCATAGCGGAAGAGCCGTTTGGCAATTCCGGATTCATTCGAGATGGTTGTATCGCTTGGAGTCAATTAAGACACCTCCTCCGAGGTCAGATTGTTTTCCACCTGCTGGCGTTCGAATTGCTCGCGGTACCAGCCGCCGAGTTCCAGCAGTTCATCATGGGTTCCCTGCTCCGTGATTCGGCCGTCCTCCAGCACGACGATCAGATCGGCATGCTGGACCGCCGAGAGGCGATGCGTGGAGATCAGGGTCGTTTTACCGGCACGCTTGCTCCGGATATTATCGATGATCCTGGCTTCCGTGCGCGCATCCACCGCGGACAAGGAATCGTCCAGAATCAGGATTTCAGGATCGCCGATGAAAGCCCGGGCCAGGGATACCCGCTGTTTTTGCCCGCCGGACAGCGCCACGCCTTTTTCGCCGACAACGGTATCAAGACCATCGGACAGGGTGACCAGATCGCGGTCAAACGCAGCGGTCGTAATCGCCTCCATGATCAATTCGTCGCTGGCATCCTTCTTGCCGAATTGGATGTTCTGGCGCACCGTCTTGGAGAACAGGATCTGCTCCTGCGGCACATACCCGATCCAGCTGTGGAGCTGATCGGTCGCGAGCCTCTCCATCGGCACGCCGGATATGAGGATATCCCCGGTTCCGGTCGGATACTCATGCAGAAGCTGCTTCAGCAGCGTCGATTTGCCGCTGCCCGTGCGTCCTACAACGCCTAGCGTCTGCCCTTTTTGCAGCGTAAAGCTGATATTTTGCAAATTTTCGATCGTCGAGGTCGGGTAACGGAAGGTGACATCCTTAAATTGAATCGTGTCCGGAACCTTCACGTCTACGGGGTCCGCGACGTCGGCAACATCCGGCGGCGTCTTCAAGGTTTCGTTGACCCGATCCAGCGAGGCGTTACCCCGCTGCATGATATTGATCAATTCCCCGATAGCAAACATCGGCCAAATCATCATCCCGAGGTACATATTGAACGATACGAGATCTCCGAGCGTGATTTGATTTTGGAACACGAGGTACACCCCGTAGGCCAAACCGATGACGTAGCTGAGACCGATGGAAAAATTGATGGTCGGCTCGAATAAGGCATCCACTTTGGCAACCGCCAGATTTTTGCGATATACGTCATCCGTAATATCCTGGAAGCGCTGTTGATCGGCGCGTTCCTGCACATAAGCGCGGATGACGCGCACGCCGGCTACGGACTCCAGCACCTGGTCGTTCATGTCTCCAAAGGCATCTTGAGCCAGCGTGTAGCGCTTATGAATGGCTCTTCCGTAGATCACCATGCCGATGGCAATGATCGGCATCGGCAGAATCGCCGCCAGCGTCAGCTTCCAGCTGACGATGAAACCCATGGCGAACAGGACGACGATCAAGTAGATGGTGGAGTCCGTCATGACGAGCATGCCGAAGCCGGCGGTTGCAGCCACGGAGCGAAGATCATTCGTCGCCTTGGCCATCAGGTCCCCGGTACGGTTGCGCTCGAAAAACGGAGGAAGCATCCGCAGCAAATGGTTCATGTACCGGGTACGGAGCAGGCGTTCCACGAGGTTTGCGCCTCCGAATAAACGGTGCATCCATATGTACGTGGCACAATATACGACAGCAACGATGCCGAGAATCATGAGCAGGTATTGGACGAGGGACGCCCAGGTTATGGAACTGCTGACGATATCGTCAATGGCGTTTCCGAGCAGGAGCGGCGGCAGAAGCTCAACCAATCCGCAAAAGATGAGCAGCGCCAGGCCGATCAAATAACGTTTTTTCTCACGCTTGAAAAACCAGCCTAAATTTTTAAGTACGGCAAACACATTATCCCTTCCTTTCGTATCGTTCTGGCATCATATCATCCGCAAAAACCAAAAAAAGCACATCATCCGACGACGGACGATATGCTTCATTAATTTTGAACTTATCATACGCACGGTGATCATGACTTCCGCGCAAAGGTCAGCAGCTTCGTTCTAATTCATTCCGACAACGAACGAACGAGGCTTGATGATGATGAGTCAGCACCAGCGGGGAGTCGATCCATATTGAATTGTAAGGAATGATGATCCAGATGATCTTTATCCATCGCAAACAATTTCAGCATGTCACTCACCCTTTCTTCGTCATTTTACATTTTATTCAAATCGATCTCGTATGGACTGAATTTTATCACCATGAACTGGAATGTGTCAAACTTATTTTTTCGGATCCCCGCGAGTTATTCTTATAGTGAAGGAAGGCCGGAACCTTATGTCACTATTTAATTATCAAAATGATTTGTATCCTAACGTGCGTATGCGTTATGATAATATTGCAGCTAAATATGGATACCGTCCCTATGATCTCCGGTCTGCCAAAAAGATAGGGATCAACATAAAATAACGTCTAAGGAGGGTGCACGACACATGCAAATTCAAGTCAGCGATCAGGCAGCACGTTGGTACAAGAAGGAGCTCGACCTTCAAGCCGGCACGTTCGTTCGCTTCTTTCCACGCTATAGCTCAGGCGGCGGGCTCCATCCCGGCTTTTCGCTCGGTATTTCGGTAGAAGAGCCAAGGGAAGCAGGACTGACGGAGCGTTCGGAAGAGGTAACTTTCTATATGGAAGAGCAGGATTTGTGGTATTTGAAAGGGTATACGCTACGCGTGAAATATGAGGAATCCTTGGATGACATTTCGTATATTTATGAAGAAGAGGGCGCAGTAAATTAACCTGATGAGAGACTGCAGCGCCATCTAGGGAAAGGAGGTTCCCAAGATGAGCGTATATCACCGTGATATTCGCCAGTATATCGGCAAACGTTCGGTGGTCCGTGTGAAAGCGGCGGTGCTTGTGCTGAACGATAACGGAGAGATTCTTCTCCTGAAACGTCAGAACAGGGACGAGTGGGGACTCCCGATCGGAAACCTGAAGCCCGGCGAAGCTCTTGAAGACACAGCCTCCAGAGAGCTGTGGGAAGAGAGCGGCCTGACCGCGGACGATATGCGACTCTTGGACCTTGTATCAGGTCCGGAGTATATGAAGAAGCAGCTTGGTGGAGATGAGGTATATTATGTAATCGGCGTTTACGCGGCAACCGGTCTGCACAGCGCCATTCATTTGTCCCCGAATACGGAAGTATCTCTTAAATATTTTGATTTCCAGGCATTGCCCGCTATGGATGCGATCACGATCCGCTTGCTCGATAAGATAAAAAAGAAGAGCTGAGGCTCGTTCGTGGAGGCAGATGTGCATGCTTTAAATTCCCCGCACGGGGAATTTTTTTCGGTCAACATGAGGAGTCCCTGCCCCATTCAAACCGGGGAAGGGACTCCTTTTGCCTTGTGTATGCATGTACACAGGAGCCTTACGGCTGCCCGGATAACGGGACCTCCAGCGCAAAGTCAAAATCGTCGATATCATAGACCTGCACGGGAAGAGCGCTTTCAACGATGCGCTGAATCAACTCGTATTGATCCGTCAATATGGGAGCCTCCGCTTTTTGGGAAGCCAGCAGCAGCTCGGTCTCAATGGGATCGAAGGACTCTCCGTACGGTGCGGTGTCCATGGTGTTCATGACCGAGACCCGAGTGGTTTCGCTAACGGGAATGGTCGGGCTTTTGGACCAGGGAACCTGGAGGGCCCGCTCGATTTTCTTTTTGTTCAGCGGCTCTTCGAAATATGAAATCAATTCGCCGATCTTTATCTTGACGTGCTGGTCATCAGCACTGCTATTCATGAGATGTTCCTCCGTGGTATGAAGCTCATATAATTCCAAAATCGTGGTGTATGGAATGATGTATTCGACGGGTTTGGGTGGTACTAACAGCTGACCGTAAATGGCCAGCATGACCGCCTCCGTCACGAAAATTCTGGTCATGACTAAATCCTCCTGCAGACATGATACATTTCATGAGTTTAGAACTAATAAAGCATTGAAGCTCTCAAATGTCAACTGCTCTTCGTCTGTCACAAGATGGATGTCCCTTGAGAAAAACCTCCATCGATGTACCTTTACAGAAGGCAGACAGCGTTTAGAAGGGCGTTTTTCTTGCGATTATCGAAGGGGTTCACCTTCGCAGAAAACATTGTGCATTCTATAACCTGAAGAAAGGGGCTGTGATTCACCTTTGAAGTCATGGAAAATCTATTATCCGTTCGTTAAGCCGTATATGAAGTGGATCATTCTCACCCTCATCATCGGCATGATCAAATTCGCGATCCCGTTATTGCTGCCCATGATCATGAAATATGTCGTGGATGATCTGCTGATCAATCAGCAGATGAGCATCGAGCAGAAAATCCAGGATCTGATGTGGATTCTCGGGGGGACGCTGGTGCTGTTTGTCATCGTTCGCGGTCCGGTGGAATACCTGCGTCAGTATTTTGCGCAGTTCATTACGAGCCGTATTTTGTTTGATATGCGTAACCGGCTGTATGCGCATCTGCAGCGGTTGTCCCTCCGTTACTACCAGAATACCAAGGTCGGCGAGGCGATATCGCGTTTTATCAATGATGTGGAGCAATCGAAAAACCTGGTGGAAGTCGGCATGATGAACATCTGGCTGGATATGTTCACATTGCTGTTCGTATTAGTGGTCATGCTCTTCATGAATCCCGTTTTGACGCTGGTTGCCATCTCGATTCTGCCTCTCTACGGACTAGCGGTGAACTTACTCTATAAACGGCTTAAGCGCTTGACCAAAGACCGGTCGCAGGCTCTCGCGGGCATTCAGGCATACCTGCATGAGCGGATTCAAGGGATCTCGGTCATCCGAAGCTTTACCCTGGAGCGTTATGATCAGGAGAAATTCGAAGGCATCAACGGAAATTTCCTGAATAAAGCGATGGCCCAGACGCGCTGGAATGCACTGACTTTCTCGGTGATTAACACGCTGACCGATATTGCGCCTATTCTGGTTATCGGGTACGGGGGCTACCGGGTGATCCAGGGAGATCTGACATTAGGTACGTTTGTTGCCTTCTTCGGTTATCTCGACAGATTGTATGCGCCCCTTCGCCGCCTGATTAACTCTTCAACGGTGCTGACGCAGGCCTCAGCGTCGCTGGAGCGGGTCAAGGAGCTAATGGACGAGCCGTATGACATCGTGGACCGTCCGAATGCCAAAACGCTTAAGACCGCGGGACAGATTGAATTCGACCGTGTCTCCTTCAAATACAATGACGCTGCGGGATGGGTGCTTCAAGATATTAACCTGACCATTCGGCAGGGACAGACGATTGCGTTCGTCGGCATGAGCGGCGGCGGCAAATCGTCCCTGATCGGACTGATTCCGAGATTCTACGATGTGCAGCAGGGCGCGGTGAAGATTAACGGCCACGATGTCAGGGATTTGACGCTGGACAGCCTGCGCGGATCGGTGGGCATGGTCCTGCAGGACAACTTCCTGTTTAGCGGCACCGTCCGAGAAAATATTCTGTTCGGCAATCCGGAGGCGGATGAAGCCGCGATCGTCGCCGCTGCCCAAGCCGCCAATGCCCATGACTTCATCACCCAGCTGCCGCAAGGCTATGACACGGAAGTGGGCGAACGCGGCGTCAAGCTGTCGGGAGGTCAGAAGCAAAGGCTGGCGATCGCCCGCGTCTTTCTCAAGGATCCGGACATTCTGGTGCTGGATGAGGCGACTTCGGCGCTGGATTTGGAGTCCGAGCATCTGATCCAGCAGGCGCTTCAATCCCTATCCAATAACCGCACCACATTGATCGTCGCCCATCGTCTTTCGACCATAACGCACGCCGATCAAATCGTTGTGCTGGAGAATGGAAGAATTACGGAGCAGGGCACGCACGGCGAGCTGATGACTCTGGATGGAAGCTATGCCAGACTGTACAACGTGCAGCATTTGGAGACTTAATTACACGAAAGACCCGTCCTTCTTAGGCATGGTATTCGGCCATGCTTCAGGGGACGGGTCTTTTGATTTTTTTACAGTCTTATTTCTCGATATGTTTGAACACCGTGTCATAGGTCGTCTGAATATAGTCCAGCGACTGACCGTGCAGCACGATATTGTTGACGAGCGTGATGAGCAGGAACAGCGCCATGATGCCGGTGAGGACTTGTTGAAGCCGGAGGCTCTTCGTCTTGGCAATGAACAGCGCAGCAAGCACGAACAGCGCAAACAGATAATGTCCTGCGTAGAGGTAGAGATCGTAAGCATATGTGGCCAAACCGAACCCCACGATGATGTGCAGCAGAATGGCGAACAGAATATAGATGGAAAATGCCCAGGTATCCCGGGAACGGATGCCCCTGATAAAGGACAGAACGGCTAGGAGCAGTACCCCGATCCCGACGATATGGACATGGATCGGATACGGTTTGGCCAGATCTGTCACGAACGCCGCGATTCCCGGATCGATCATGGCAAGCTCAGGCGACAGGATCGGGCTTACAAACAGCATGTAGAAGACCCGGGAATGATGCTCCCATGAAAAGGGCGAAACATAGCTGAGCGCACCATTCTGCACGCTTGAAAACACGTTCGCGATCCATGACTTACCGGAGAACAGCAAGTGCTGAAGCAGGGTGACGATCACCACCATTCCCAGAAAAATCAGCATAATGATGATAAACCTTTTGAACGTATCCATTCGGCGCCGATCGAACAGGCTGATCAGCAGCGCTCCAGCGAACGTTGCCACATTCGTGGACGTGATCCCGAAATTAATCAGGGCCAGGGAGGCATTCGGCATGACGGCATACCGGTCCTCCAACCGGCTGTAGTGCAAATAAGCGGCCGACAAAATGATCATGAATTGGGCATACGCGTATGAATCCGGAATGAATGCCGTGAACAGCGAATATGAGCTGATACCGAAGAAAGCCGCCGTTACGAAGGACAGCAGCCAGCCGGCTCCGCTTCGCCGAACGATGTAATAAACCAAAGCTGCACTAAAGGCGTTCAAGACGGATTGAATCAGAAGATAAGGGAGGTTGGAGCTCCCGATCATCGTTGTTAGCGGACTCGTCAGGAAATTAATGAACGGATGGATGATCGAAATATTTTCCGGTCCATATTCCATCGAAGGGTCGAAGTTAAATAGATTCAGCGTAAAGGGCGCACCGTAGAAGGGGCTGTGAGGCATCAATTCGGCTGCGTGATCCTTGATGTATGTCACGAAGGGAAGGTTCATGAATACATACCATAAGGCAAGGCAGACGCTTAGCCCGACCGCCGTGAAATTATCTTTTCTATTTCCAAATAAATAACTGAAAAAAGTCATGTTTTTCGTTCCACCAATCTATCCGTGATATGTATTGAGATTCGGCCTAGCGGCATTCGTTTACCAGATCAGCAGCAGCAATCCGGATATGATAAAGGCGACGCCGGCGATTTTTCGAATGCCGATGGTTTCCTTGAACACCAGTTTGGCAAACAGCAGCGCCCACAGGAACGTAAGGGCATTGGCCGGCATCACCAGCGTATACGGAAGTTTCCCCAGCAGGTAAATGTTTAACAAGGCTCCCAAACCGTAGCTAAGAAAACCGATCAGCAGCAGCTTGATTCGTTTACCCGCGGTATATCCTTTGAAGAATACGCTGCCCAGCGAGCCCAGCAAGGTCATTAGAAGCAGAAGCAAGTACAGCGGCACGTCACTTTTCATAGGAGGTTAATGTCACCCCGATTCCAAGCAGGGCCACGGCGGCCAGCTTTTTCAAGGTTAACGGCTCATCCAGAAAGAAATCCCCGTAAAACAAAGCCACGATATAGCTGATGCACATCAGGGGATAAGCAACGGACAGCTTCTCCAGGGAAAACGATTTGATCATGAGGATGGCTCCCAGGCCGTAACACACAAATCCGATTCCCATATACACCAAATTGGCGTGTCCCCATTTCCAGAACAGCTGGCCGGTCGCCGTCAAAAAAGCCGATAAGACCATAAACAGCTTGCCTAGGTGGCGCGGGGCACTCTGCGCTTTTACTTGTTCCATGTTAATCCCTCGCATCCATGGGCGGACTTTTGATTGATCAAATATTTGTGCTTAACAAGCCGAAACATCGGCAGGTCGGATAAGGAATCGGAGTACGCGCAGGAAGAGTCGTAATCAATGGCCAGCCGCTGCTCGCTTAAGTATTCCTGAATCCGGTTCACTTTCTCCTCCCCCTTGCAGTTGTTTCCTTCAATCATCGACGTGAAACGCCCATCCCGAACGGATAATTTCGTGGCAATGACCGCGTCGACGCAGGGCAGCTCCGCAAAATATCTCATGTAAGCGTCGGGGGACGCGGTTACGAGCAGGACATGATAGCCCTCGCTTTTTTTTAGCTGCATTTCCTTCAGCGCATCCGGGAAGATGGCAGGCTTCAATTCCGTTTCGTAAAAATGCTTCAGGTCGGCGTCATCCATATGGCGCATTGCATGAAAATAAGCGCTTTTTGCCTTTTCGGCTTCCAGGAGACGGAGCTTGTAGAGCACGGAATGCAGCACGACTTTCAGGATGACCGGTGTCGTGGCCGGGTGTTTTCGTATGCCGTACTTCAAAAATCGAAACATGGAGTCCGTATGGATGACCGTTTTGTCGATGTCAAAAATAGCGAATTTCTGATTCATGAAATTTCCCTCAATTGCCGTTTTTTTAATTACTCAAAATAGATCAATATTCCGATAACGCTGATGACATAGAGGATCACGGTGACCAGGATGTGCGAGTCCTCCAGGAGCACCCGGTCCGGGGCACCGCCCTTTTTCTCGATATGAATCAGATAAAGATACCGAAACATCCCGTAGATGACGAGCGGAATGGTCCACATAAGATGAACGGTCCTGCCGGACGTAAAGGTAAAGAGCGAATAACTGATGATGGTTGCCGTTGTGACGATGCTGCTCATCTGGTCGAGCAGATCAAACGAGTATTGATCAAGCACCTTGCGGTGAGAGCCCTTGTCATGCTGCAGCAGATGAAGCTCATGCCGTCTCTTGCCGATCGCCAGGAAGAGCGATAGCAGCATGGTACATAAAAGGAACCAGGGCGTGAACGGGACGTGAATGACGAGCCCGCCTGCGATCGCGCGCAGCACAAACCCGGCCGCGATAATCATGATGTCGATGATGACAACATGTTTCAGCCGGAAGGAATAAGCCACGTTCATGGCAAAATAGAGCAGCAGTAATGCGGTAAACAGCGGATTGAGCAGATAAGAGACGGCCAGCGAAGCGATCAGCAGCAGTATGCCGAACACGACAGCCAGCTTAGGCGGGAGTGCTCCCGAGGCCATGGGCCGGTATTTCTTCACCGGATGGTTGCGATCCGCTTCGCGATCGGCATAATCGTTCACAATGTAGACGCAGCCAGAAACGAAGGACAGCAGGAAGAAACCGATCAGGGTTTCAACAAGCGACCCCGGATTTACCGTTTCAAACGAGAAGAGGGGGGCTGCAAATATTAACAAATTTTTGGTCCATTGCTTCGGCCTTAGCTGCCTGAAGAGCAGCATGGGAAGCTGCTTTAACGGGGCAGCGGCCGATTCGGTATTCGTTGAAGACAATTGTGTTACCTCCTGATACATCCTAATTCTTAGGGGATTACGGGAAAAGCCGTTAAAATACGATAGCTATCATACCATAAAATAGACTATATATGGTAACGGCCCGTCCGGCATGGTACTTAAATATAGAACAAATAAACCTCCCTTAAGGTTCATGAAACCGGCAGGGAGGTTTTTGGCCTTTATCCTATTTACCTATATAAATAACAGTTGTTCCGTGAGACTTCACGATTTGCCGATAAGTAAGGACAGCAGGCCGGCGGCAATAAGCGGGCCGACGGGCACGCCGCGGAACAGGGCTACCCCGAGCACGGTGCCGACGAGCAGGCCGGCGACTACCGTAGGGTTGCTGCCCATCAGCGTGGCTCCGCGTCCGCCCAGATATGCGACAAGCATGCCGACGGCGATGGCCAGAAGCGACTTCCAATTCAGGAAGGATTCGCCGATCGTTTGGAGACTCATTTTGCCGCTCGCCAGCGGAGACATCACGCCGATGGTGAGAATTATGATGCCGAGGGTCAGCCCGTATTTCTCAAGCCATGGGAAGGCTTGCTGGAAGCCGGTGACGCGGATGAGCAGCAATGCCAGCATGGCTATGGTCACGGCGGAATTGCTGCTGATAATGCCCAGGCCCGCCATAGCCAGCAGAATGAGCGAGGTTACGTCCAATGGAGATCACTCCTTATGATTTAGATATCAGAAAGTATGAATTACTGATGAGTAAGCCTTCCTGATATCGCAATAAACATCAATTGCACGCGGGTTGTCTTCCCGGAATGTACGCTTTGGAAGACGTTGGTTACACCTTTGTGCCCAGATGCTCCGCGATCAATCGGCCGTGCAGCCTGCCGGTTTCAATGAACACCTCATTGGCATTGCGGCCGGACGCAATTACGCCGGCGACGTACAGTCCCGGAACATTGGTCTCCATCGTATCCGGATTATAGAGAGGTTTCTCCATATCTTCGTCGAGCTGAACGCCGGAAGAGGCGAGCAGTTTGCGATCAGGACGGAACCCGGTCAATGCCAATACAAAGTCGTTTTCGATGATCGATTCCTGTCCCTGATTCGAAAGCACCGTAATGGAGGACTCCGCGATTTGAACGACGCGGGAGTTCAGATGAAGCTGGATATGCCCTTTTTGAACCATGCTGTCGAACAGGGGCCGAACCCAAGGTTTGATGTTCTGCGAGACTTCCTCGCCCCGATAGACCATCGTAACCTCGGCCCCGACACGGATTAGCTCCATGGCCGCATCCACCGCGGAATTGCTGCCGCCGATGATCGCCGTTTTCATGCCGGCATAAGGATGGGCTTCCCGGAAATAATGGGTTACTTTCTCCAAGTCTTCACCAGGAATGCCAATATAATTCGGATGATCAAAATAACCCGTAGCAATGACTACGTGTTTGGCTTGTCGAAGGGTCTCTTCACCGCCGCGTCGCCGCGTCTTTACTTGAAAGCCGCCGTCAGGCTGCTTGGCAATGGTGAGGGCTTCTTCGTATGGGGAAATATTCAGGTTAAAATGTTTGGCGACCCGGCGATAATAGGCCAGCGCCTCGTGCCGGTACGGTTTGTCATTCGATATGGCGAACGGAACTTCTCCGATTTCAAGCATTTCAGCCGTACTGAAAAACTGCATATGGGTCGGATAGAGATAAATGGAATGGACTACGTTGTGTTTATCAATGATCTCGCAGCTGAGGCCCTGGCGGCCGCACTCAATGGCAGCTGCTAGACCGCATGGGCCTGCGCCGATAATTAAGACGTCGAGCATGATGAACCTCCTTATGTATTAACCTTACGCTATCTATCAGCATTATAATCCTACAGCAATTATCGCGATAAATCCAGAATGCAGGCGATCGCACTCCCGTCCGAGCGGGCCTAAATGCAGAAAGAGATTGACAAACAATTGTAATTTAATTAATATCTAATTAGATAAACATTAAATTAGAGATTTGTTAAATTGTTTGTCGAAAAGGAGGAGTCCAGCATGGAACAGACTGCCCGAGAAGCCTACAAAGCATCCGTTCTTCGCAGTTTTATTGCTAAGGACGGATCCTTGCGGTCCATCCCGGCACAGTATAAAAAGAAGCTTGTCATCATGGAATTTTTGGTGGAGCAGTTGGAGGCGGGGAGGGAATATCCGGAAAAGGACATCAATGCGTTTATCAAGGGCTTTCACGAGGATTATGCGACGATTCGGCGAGAATTTATCAATCATCGATTTATGAGCCGGGATCAGGAAATCTATATTCTTAACCCGCGCGAGGAATGGACGCAGTGGGATGCGCTCTAAACGAAAGCAAAAAAGCTGCCCTCACTGATTGGGTCAGTGAAGGCAGCTTTTGCGAAGTGCTATATGAATGAATACGTATAAGTTCAATTAAAATCCGACAGCGGCCTTTTTAACAAGCTCAAGACCGTTCCGAACGATCATTTCCGCTTCGTCAGGGAACTGGTTGTGACCTTCGATGATGAGGGTTTCGATATCCTGCACGCCCCATTGACGAAGATTGCCCATAACGAAGTTGACAGCCATCTCTGCTGCAGCCATAGGACCTTCGGAATAGTTGCCGCCGCGTGCATTCAGGATGACGACTTTTTTGCCGGTCACGAGACCTACCACGCCTTGCGGTGTATATTTAAACGTTTTGCCTGCTTGGTTCAGGTAATCGATATAGGTATGAAGAACGGCAGGGACGGTCATGTTCCACAATGGGAAAGCCAGCACGATTTTGTCTGCGGCAAGGAATTGGTCAAGATATTTGCTGACATTGGCAGCAGCCGCTTGCTCTTCAGGAGTAGCTTCCAAACCCTGGGCAGCTTTGAACATACCGTTGATGGCTGTTCCGTCGTAATATGGAAGATTCTCTGCGAACAGGTCAAGCTCCGTGATTTGATCTTCCGGATGGCTTGCTTTGAAGGATTCCAGAAACTCATGGTACATTTTTACGCTGACCGATTGCTCGATCGCTCTGTTGTTAGCTTTGATGAATAGTACATTCGACATGTATGAAGACTCTCCTTGTTGTATAGTTTACTTTATAAATTATAGTATATTTCATTTCTATCGTTTGTCAACAATGCCTCAGTGTACGATATCGATATTACCGGAGTAGGTTTCCACTTGGATGGTATCGGTTGTTTCCTTCAATGACTCCGGCGCCGATATCGATCCGGTGAGCGACTTAAGGTCATAGAAACCGCGGAATGAAGGGTCAGGCTGCACTTTCACGTTGCCTGATCTGCACAGGATATTCACCGACGAAACGCCGAGCAATCCTACGTTTACATTGCCGGAAGTGACCTCGATGTCCACGGGGCCTTCCATATCTTTCAATTCGACGTCTCCTGAATGATTGACGAGTTGAGCGGAGGCCTGAATGTCGGAGCCGCGAATACTGCCCGAAATGTTCTCTACGTTCAACTGGTCAGCTACGATTCCGTTCATGTTGATATTGCCTGACTTTACGGAAATGGCAATCGACTTGGACGAAGCTCCGCTTACCTGGATGTTATCGGATAACGTTGATAAATCGAGCTCCTCGAGTTTCGTGCTTGTAGGAAGGACAATGGTTATTTTCCCTTTCGGCGAATGAAAGTCCACGCTCATAAACTGAAACGAATCAGCCGTAGTCAGATCCAAATCGATTTCTTGACCTGCAGGCTTAAAAGCTTCAAGGATATCGACATGCTCCGGCTTTAATTTGCCGTCAAAAGCGATATACCCGTTATCATCGCCGCTGTCCTCAAAAACGAAACTGACATTCATATTGCTGGTGATTGTTAATTTCTTCAAATTCACGGCATCCTGCAGATCCCATCGGTTCTGGTAGCTGACCAGTTCTTCCCCGAATTTAAACTTGTTCGCAGCCATGCCGATGATTCCTACCAATATAAGTGCGATTGCTAAGCTGAACAACCATTTTCTGTTCACTGTGCGTCACGACCCTTCAACAAACGTGTATTCCATCTGGAGTACCTCAAGGTTAACGATAACAATCCAACCATGGCCGAGCGTGTGGCATATCCGAGGAAGATGCCGATTCCGATCAAGGAGATCGATAAGAATAATTTAGCCGGATAAAACGTTCCATTCAGGATGTAATCGAGCAGAACGAGCACCGGGCTCAGCAAGGTTGCCAGGGCTCCCAGAGCGATGGCGACGCCACCGGACCATAATGCCGCAAGGAACGGCACGGTCACTAATGCACAGAAGAACAAACCGGTTCCCACCGCATATTTGCCTATGGCAAACGGTCTTCTGACCGCCGAGGGAGCAGGCATTTCCATATCCACGTACCGGTCGCCTAAAGCTTCCTTCGCCATCTCAAAAGGGTCTCCCAACTCCCGGGCAATCTCCTCTTCGGAACGCCCATTCTGCATGCCGATGACAAAATGGGACTCTACATCCTGAATGAATTCCCGGCGTTCCCCCGGAGGAAGCGCGGCAAGGCGAGATTCCAAAATCGAAATAAACTGTTTTTTAGTCATACAAATTCCCTTCCTCTATCAAATTGGTCACGTTGCTTACAAATGCTTGCCATTCCTTCACCATAGATCGCATATAAATCACTCCGCTGTCCGTCAACTTATAATATTTACGGGGGGGGCCCTCGCTCGATTCCTGGAGGTAGGTGGTGCAGTAGCCTTCATTAACAAGCCTGCGAAGGAGAGGGTACAGGGCGCCTTCGGCTACCTCGATATGCCGGGAGACGGCTTGAGCCAGCTCGTAGCCATATTGGTCCTTGCGATGGATCAGCACAAGCACGCAGAGTTCAAGAACGCCTTTTTTGAATTGAATACTGACATTCATACGGCGATACCTCCTTTCGTAAGTTCATGTTCATGCTGTTATCACGAGGTAGTAATTAATATTCAGTAGTGATCTGCAATAAGATATCACTTAGTACTGAATAATGCAAGGTACTGATCATAAAATGGGTTAGCATCATAAAACGTCGAACCGTGAGAAGCTTTGTATAAGGGCGGAAGTCTCGTTTAATCTTGAAAAGGCACGGTTAATAGAAGTTATCAGAACATAGGGTCGTTTTTCCAAGACAAGAATGGAGGGATGAACAGTATGTCCATCGATCGGTTTATATTAAAAAAGCTGAGTAATTGCCAGGAGATCACAACGCGGAGAAATCTCGTGAAATTGTTCCAGATCCGAATTCAGCGGGCACAGATAGCCGAGGATCGTTATTACGGGTTATAATGGAGACAAACAAAAAAAGGGCTACCCCTCTTTTATTAAAAGAGAGATAGCGCAAGAGAGTCGTTTTCGCTTTTGCTGTGTAGAATTGCCTCGGATCCCTCGATTTCAATGCTGATGAGGGAGTTGAGGCATTTTTGCAGCGCCTTTTTGCCGGTTTGGATTTTATGGTCAAGCGCGCTGGTTAGCAGTTTCAATACCTTTTGAACCGGCTGCTTGCTATCCGTAGTAAAATAAACGGGAACCGGCTTGTTTTGGAACATGATCAGTGTTTTCATATCAATCACCTCACGAAAGTTTTTTCATGATATTTGCATTATAAATTGCCAATCTTAAAATAACCTTAAATTCATAGAATTAATCAGCATCATTTTTATGAGCGTGACATTTTTGTGAACGACGGGATTTAACCGTCGAAAAACCCGGATTTCCCCTATAATGAATACACAAATAGTTCCTCGGAACCAACAAATCCGCATCGAAAATAGGAAATAGGAAATATGACACAAATTGACAGAACAGACCCTGGAATGATATAGTTACAATAATGTAACTATTTTTTGCAACTATTGAAATAGGTGATTGGGCTTTCAATATGGAATAAACATAGGATTACCATTTTGAGGAAGGCAGGTTGACCAGATGATACTCACCGTGATCAGCGGTCGAAACGAAGATGATTGGTTTGATATCGACGTACCCGATGAATGCTCCATTGAACGGTTGAACGAGCTGCTGGGATTACGTCTTTTTCGCGAACCCTCGAGTGAAGGGATTCAATATATATTAGAAGCGAAATTCCCGGAAGGCTTGTGGTTTACGGTAGGCGGCCACTCTAACCTGGTTGAAGCGGGATTGAGGGAAGGCTCCTACGTTCGGTTGCAGCGCGCATTCTCGACAACCACCGATGAAGCTCCTGTCTATGGCAGAAGATCGTTGTTTCAAGAGAGTTGAAATTGGGTAAGTAACCCATTGGTTTTAACTGAAACAGCCAAATACATAATTGTACATTTCAGATGCTTTGGATTAGGAGGAAGTGACATATGAACGTGTTGTACCAACGTTCGCCGCGCATTAGACCGGCTTTACCGAATGAAGACTTGGAAATTCTGAGACCACCGTCCGAGCCAAGCAAGCCGTCGTTTTCCATGATTGCCATCATTATCCCGATTATTATGACGGCGGCGACGATCGGTTTCTATGTCTATATGAACGTAAGCGGTAAGATGGGGAATCCCAATTACATGATGTTCCAGATGCTCTCCATCTTTATGATGCTGACATCCTACACGCTGCCGTTCTTCATGTATTTAAGCAACAAGAAGACCTATCAGAAGAACCTGGCCGAACGGAATCAGAAGTACCGGGCTCAGCTTGACGTGCATCGGGAAGAACTGAAGGAGCGGCAGGAGGATCAGGTCCATATTCTGTTTGACATCCATGGGGATCCGGACGTCTGTTACAACGTTGTGAAGAACCGGAGCAGCAGTTTATGGGAACGTTCCCCGGAAGATAAGGATTTTCTGGAGATTTGCGTGGGCAAGGGGGAAGTGCCGTTTCACATTAACGTGAAGCCTCCCCGTGCGGACGGGTATGATAAGGACCCGTTAATCGAAGCGGCCGAATTGCTGTCATCCGAGTTCCAGACGGTCGACGATGCCTCGATTGCACTGCCGTTATTCGAATCCAAGGTCATCGGGATCGTCGGCGGAAGAGAACGCGTATTAAACATGCTTCGCGTCATGATGGCCCAAACCGCCGTCAGGCACTCGCCTGACGAAGTGAAAATTGCCGCCTTCTACGAGGAGAGGGAAGCAAGCGAATGGCAGTGGCTGCGCTGGCTGCCCCATACGTGGGATGATGACCGTTCCAGCCGCTATCTTGCAGATCGACGGAGCAATGCGCATCAGCTTGCTGATGAAATATTTACCCATTTATACCGGCGTAAAAACAATCGCTCCGAACATGGAAAAAAATCGATTGAGACGCCGGCTTACGTCGTGATCCTATCCGCAGCCCAATTGATTGAGGAAGAACCTCTGCTGCCTCTGTTGATGGAAGATGCCGATGCGGCTGACGCCGTCACCATCATTCTATCCGACCGGAAAGAAAGCTTGCCGATGCACTGCCAGCTTATCGTCGAAGTCGATCGGGAGCAGGCGGCGTACACGATCAAGAAACCGGACGGCACCGTTTCCAAGCAATCCTTCCAATCCCATCACATCAGCAGGGAACAGATCGAAGCATTGGCCCGGTATATGGCGCCGATTCGGCTGAAGCGGTCTTCTGCATCCGATATTCCTAGCGTTTTGGCACTATTCGAGATGATGGATATTCAGAAAATCGACGATTTGGATGTATATAAACGCTGGCAGCAGAACCGATATCCGGATTCATTGCCCGTTCCCATGGGTGTGCGAGCGGGCGGAAAGAAGATTAATTTGAATCTTCATGATAAAATAGAGCGTCAAGGTCATGGACCGCATGGCCTGATCGCGGGAACGACCGGTTCCGGGAAAAGCGAGGTTATCCAATCCATCGTTGCTTCCCTGGCATCGGAGTTTCACCCTCATGATCTGGCATTCATGCTAATCGACTATAAGGGCGGCGGCATGTCCAATACGTTTGTGAACCTTCCGCACGTCGTGGGCACCATAACGAATTTGGACAACAATCTGATCGAGCGGGCGAAGGTGTCGCTCAAAGCCGAGTTGGTCCGCCGCCAGAAAATATTGAACGATGCGGGAAATCTGCAGCACATTGACGAGTATTACAAGCTGCTGCGCAATCGCCATGGCGAGCCGCTCCCGCATCTCGTCATTATCATTGATGAATTTGCACAGCTGAAGAAAGACCAGCCTGAATTTATGGATGAACTGATCAGCATCGCCGCAATCGGGCGAACGCTGGGTGTCCATCTGATCTTGGCGACGCAGAAGCCGGCCGGCGTCGTGGACGATAAAATTTGGAGTAATTCTCGCTTCCGCATCTGTCTTCGGGTACAAAGCGAGGGCGACAGCCGCGACATGCTGAAGATTCCGAATGCAGCCTGGATCAACAAGCCCGGACGAGGCTACTTCCAGGTGGGCAGCGATGAAGTGTTTGAAGAAATGCAGTTTGCTTGGAGCGGCGCTCCTTACGTTGAAGAGAAGGATACGCCAGGCGCCGTCTCGATCCGAGAGGTCCGGATCAACGGGAAGACGGAACCGCTGCTTGCGTCGACTCCATCCCTGGGAGCGCATCTGGAAGTGCCCAAACAGCTGCAGGTGTTTATTGACCATGTAGCGGAAGTGGCCGAAGCGCAAGGGATCGAACGGCTGCAGGGGCCTTGGCTTCCGCCGCTTCCGGAGAGCCTGGATTTGGAGACAGTACAATCCAGCATTGAACAGCCGGCTGCGTTCGGCGATTCGGCACTCGTGTCCTATGTCGGAATGGTTGACGATTTGCCAAACCAATGCCAGAAGCCGCTGGTGCTCAATCTGGAGCAAGGCCACTGGGCCGTATACGGGATGCCAGGACTCGGAAAGACGACCTTTATTCAAACGATGCTCATGTCGTTGGCAAGTCGATATACCCCGGACTTTTGGCATGGATATATCGTGGATATGGGTCGAATGATGCGGGACTTTGCAGGATTGCCGCATATCGGGGGAGTCATGACGGCAGAGGAAGATGACCGGATCAAGCGCCTGTTCCGTTTTCTTGCGAAAACGGCCGCTGTACGCAAAGACATGATCGCCGAGGCAGGCGTGAAGACCGTTGCGTCCTACCGCCGTGGCAGCACGGAGACGGTTCCACAGCTGGTCGTGGTTATCGACGGTTATCTGAACTTTAGGAATTCCTATCCGGACGAGAATGATATGCTGGAATACCTGCTGCGGGAAGGCGGCAGTCTGGGCATCACGTTTATCATCACGGCGAACCGGATTTCGGATATGTTCGAGAAGGTGCGGAGCAATATCTCGCAAGCGGTATCGTACGAGCTTGCCGATCCGGCCGACTATTATTACGCGGTGGGTCGTCCCACGAGAGCCCCGAGCCAGCTTCCGCCAGGAAGAGGGCTGGTCAAAGGCCAGGTGCCTCCGCTTGAATTCCAGACGGCACTTCCGGCTTCCGGCCAGGAGGAGGGGGACCGTTCGGCAGCCCTTCGCGACAGGATTCGGGTACACCATGAATCATGGCATGGCGAGGAAGCCCCGCGGATCGAATCGCTGCCGGACAAGATTCCGCTCCATCAGCTGCTTAAGGTGCAAAAGCCTTATGAAGCGGCCGCAACGGTAAAGTATCAGGTGCCCGTCGGGGTGGCTACGGATGATCTGACTCCTTTTGCGATCAATCTGGAGGATGGGCCGCATTTTATCGTGGCCAGTCCAATGGAAGGCGGCAAGACGTCATTCCTTCTTAGCTGGATGCTATCGCTCGCATATCATACTTCTCCCGATGAGCTGGAGATCTATACGGTGGATACGCGCTATGGAAGCAGCGGCCTGAGCCGGATGAACCATCTTCCGCATGTGCGCGGCCACGCGGAGAATGAGGAGGATCTGGGTCCACTTATTACGAGCCTGTATGAACGGGTTCAGACCCGGTCGAAGGAGAGCGAGGACCCGGCCATCCTGCTTATGATCGATGACGCCGACGTTCTCAGCAAGCAGCTTTCGGATTTCACCTTGAAGGACCAGCTGTCGGCCATCGTCAGACAGGGAAGGGACCGCAGGGTTCATGTCGTCATTGCCGGCGTGCCGGCGGATTTCCCGACGTATGGCGTCGACTGGTTTACCGATATCAAAGCTGCTCAAAACGGATTTTTATTCGGGACCTTGGATTCCAACGATTTATCGTTCTTCCGGATTCCTTTTTCCGAATCTTCTAATAGTCCTGGAGGACTAAAAATACTTCCGCCGGGACAAGGGTACTACGTAAAACGTAAATTTTCCAGAATAAAAGGCGCAGTTCCGTTCGATGAGGAATGGAACGCCCAAAGATGGGTCACAGAAATTCGCGACCGATGGCATGTTGTAGTTTGAGGGGAGGTGGCTCATAATGTTGACAATTCATGCTTCCAAACAAGAAACGATCACGCTGAATGACAAGGAATTTTTCTTCTTGGCTGGAATTATCGGATCGGACCGATTACTTGGTGTTGAAGATCCTTTTGTAGGATATTTAACGGAAGAAATCGCGGTTGAGTGGGAGAAAACCAAACAATCGCTCCTAAGCAAGCAATATTTGATTCAAGAGGAAGGCGGGGAATTGTCGATTCCACCCGAAGTCTTCTCACGAGTGGCTATTGCCGGTCTTGCGGAACGTGCGTGCTGGTTGAAATATGAAAATCAGGATTCGGCGTTTGAAGGATATTTGCATGTTACTGACGAACGGGTAATACAAGTATGCAGAAGCGATGAAGACAACCGGTGTTACATGCTTAGCGAACTCGGTACCATCGAACAAACCTGCGATCAACTGGTGCAGGATCTGGCCCTCAGCGACCAAAACTGGGGAGATATTCCGGCACTGTTGCTTAGCCGGAAGGAATTCGGCGATATCTATACCTCGGTTACCGAGCATAATTGCGACGATATCGGCGATCGGTTGGCCAGATTGACGGACGATGCGGAAGGTTCAATCGCTTTGGCGAAATGCATGAAGAACAAGGTATCTTCGGGGGAACTCCAGCTGTCGATTTGGAACGGAATCAGCTGGGAAAGTCAAAATGCAGCATTTATAGTGAACGAGTCCATGAATTGGCTGCTGCGTATGAGCCTGGAGGGAGACCAGGACTGGCTAACCGCAGCGCCAGCGACCAAAGAGCAGTTTCGTCATATGTTACTCATGTGGCTGAAACAGTAACAGAGCCTGTATGAAAGGTGAGGACCAATGCGTATTTCTGTCGAGCCGGAGTCTCTCCGGACGTTAAGCCGTCAGCTGAAGCATAGTGGCGATGAATATTTAGCGATAACGAGAACGCTCAACCAAGCCATGGAATCCCTTGTTTGGGAGACGTCTCTCAAAGCGGCGGTTATTGATGAATGGCAGTCTGCCCGGAGTCTTGGAGAGCATCTGGGAGCTCTTCTTGCTCAGCTGGGCAAGCATCTTCAAAGCAAAGCCGATCAATTTCAAGAAACGGATCATCAATACCATACGATTTTGGAGCATGCTATCGTAAGCACCGTATCACCGACGGCTCTGTTCGCCGCTTCCGGGATGGATGGGCGCTCGTCCATACTTCCGGAATATGGTAACTCCGGCACGGTTATATCGAACCCGAGTTCGGCAGCCGCAGCCGTGGGCATGACCAGCGGAGACAACGGGGGAGCGGCTAAACAGGCCGCATTAGCCGGGCAGAGCTGGACCTTTACCGATCCGTCTTCGTTTGGGATTGCCAACTAAATCCCTATTCCATTTGGGAAATTCGGGATGGAAAATGTTTCAAATTGGGACGTATAGGGTAACTCGAAATTAGGTCTGAGGACATTTTGATAAACCGAGTCTTCTGGGCTAAGATGTCAAGTGTCACCAGAAAACGAATTTCAAGGAGGTTACATAAATGGCAGGACGTATTTTAATTACGCCAGAACAAGTGGAGCAAGTAGCGAACCAATTTAAACAGAGCGGTGATCAAAGTCAGCAAATCGTTAACAGCCTGACGCAATCGATCAACGGAATGGAAGGTCAATGGGATGGTATGACGAAGCAGCGCTTCTTCCAGGAATTCCAGGAAGCAAGCCGCTTGATGAACTCCTTCGTACAAACGCTTGACAGCATCAGCAATGAGCTGAAGGCGATCGCTCAGAAATTCCGTATGGCTGACGAATCCCGTTAATATCATTCGGAGACTTTTGCTTTCTGATGCATTATAATAGTTTAATAGGCAAAATAAACCGGGTGGTAGGCAACCCGGTTTTCTTGCAATTTTGGATATTTAGAATGTAGTTAATCGTGAATCAATCGCGGTTCAATCGGTTAATAGAGTTATATAGCAAGGTAATGGAGTTAAGAGAGGGTGAAGTTCATGACATTTCAGCCAAACCCGGGCGATGGGATCGTTGTTAATGGAACGGCTTATACGGTAGGACAGCATCCGGCGGCACCGGGCGTAGCTTATGCCCAGGCTGGGAGGCAAGGGATCGTCTACCAGCTGATCCCCGTGAACGGGGAGCTGCATGAAGCCAAAGCACTTAAAGTGTTTTTTCCTAAGTTCAGAATTCCGGCTATGGTTTATCAATCCGAGCATATGGGGAATTATCGCGAGATACCGGGTTTGCAGGTAAGCAGTCGAGAGGTGCTCACTCCCGAAAGAAACGGAGATTTGATAGCGGAATATCCGGATTTGCTCTACGCGGTCATCATGCCATGGATTCATGGATGTACTTGGTTTGACGTTATAAGCGATCAGCGTAATCTGGGACGTTCCGAAAGCCTGATGCTGGCCAAGGCTTTGGCAGCCATCGGCTCAAGCATGGAGCAGCGCGGATTGGCGCATTGCGATCTGTCTGCGCCCAATGTCATGCTTCCGTTTTTTTCGGAAGTGAAGCTGCCGGAAGGCGCTGCTGCCGTGGAGCTTGTCGATGTGGAGCAGATGTACAGTCCAAAAATGGACCGTCCCGACGTTTTGCTCGCCGGCTCGCCGGGATATGCGGCGCATCGAACGGTGCACAGCGGTTTATGGAGTGCGTATGCCGATCGTTTTGCAGGGGCCGTCATCATTGCCGAGATGCTGGGGTGGAGCGATCCGGCTATCGTGAATCGGGCATGGGGCGAAAGCTATTTTGATCAGCATGAAATGCAGACCCCGTGCGAACGTTATTTTTTGCTTAAAAAATCGCTGGGTCAGCGTTGGGGCACTCGGATCTCGGATCTGTTCGGCAGAGCTTGGGACAGTCAGGATTTGAGCAGCTGCCCTACCTTTGGCGAGTGGCTCATCGCTTTATCCTCGGTAAGTGAGGAAGAAGTGGTGGAAGAAGCTCCGGCAGCCGCCGCCACTGCCGCTGCGGCTGCCCAGGAGGACGATTCGGATGAATCCGGCTCTGAACGTTCCCGGGAGGTGCCTGCAGACATCATGGCATCGCTTGGAATCGAGCCGGGCACGCGAGAGGTTAACGACAATGTAGTAGGACGCTTGTTTCATCAGGCGCGCGATTTGGAGAAGGCAGGCAATCTTTCCGGAGCATTGGAGATATTCCGTTCGGCGTATCACTTCGTAAAGAAGGACAGTCCGCTTGAAGTGGAGCTTGCGGCCGCCATACAGGGGCTGGAGGAACAACTGCGTCCCGCTGAAGAATCATCCAACAAAGGCATTAAAGCTTTGTTGTCATCCCGCAAATTCATGCTTTCTACCGCTGCGGCCATCGTGATCTTAGCGGGCTCCGCGATTACGGTGAATCAGATATTGGCTGAGAAGGCCGAGAGCCGCCAGATGGATGCCCAGCGTTTAGCGGAGCAGCAGGCCCAGGAGAAAGAAGAGGCTGCGCGCAAGCAGGAGGAAGAAGCGCGGAAGCAGCAGGAGGAGGCTGCAAAGAAGGAAGCGGAGGCCAAAAAAGCCGAAGAGGAACGCCTGAAGGCGGAAGAGGCGAAGAAGGCCGAGGAAGCCGAGTTGGCGCGCAAGGAGCAGGAGAAATCCGAGCTTCAGGCAAAGTATGAGAAGCAGGCGAAGTATGAAGCTTATCTGGCATCGCTTGAGGAGAAAAAGAAAAAGCAGGCGCTGCAGGAGAAATATGATAATCAGGCAAAATACGAGGCGTATTTAGCCCAGCTGGAAGAGAAGAAGAAAAGGCAGGCTCAGGAAGAGGCAGCGGCCAAGGCGGAGGCGGAACGACAGGCTCGAGCGCGGGCCGCTCAGCAAGCGCAAGCCGCCCAGCTTCAGAAGCAGCGGTCCCAAAACGTTGTCGAACTGGTTGCCTTGTATAACAAGGCGTATAATGCGCAGGTGGCCGGCAACAAGGACCGCGCGAAGAATGCCGCCCGTGAATTCATAGCGCTATATAACAAGGACAAATCCTATTACAAAACGGTTGGCAAAATGAGCAGCCGCCTTAACAATCTGCAGCAATTCATCAGTGACGACAGCCACTGGATACCTAAACTGTAAAGAAGTAAACATGACAAATTGCAGGGGTGAATGTTATTCACGATGAACTATACCATTCAAGCATCGCAGCGCACGCCAGCGCTCATTATATATCTGATTGATATCAGCGCGTCCATGAATATGCTGATGGAGGATCGAAGAAGGATTGATGTTGTTTACGAAGCATTATCCTTAGCCATTCGGCAAATGGTGTTTCGTTCCACCAAGGGGAACCGGCTGACGCCGAGGTACCGGATCGCCATCCTTGCATACAGCGATGACGTATATGATTTGTTAAACGGGATCAAGGGCATTGACGAAATTGCGGCGATCGGCTCGCTTCCGGATTTGACGCCGAAGCGTTTCTCCGATTCGGCCAAAGCGTTTCTTCAGGCCGAGAAAATTCTGCAATCGGAGATTCCCAACATGCAGGATTGCCCTGCGCCGCTCGTATGCCATATGACGGATGGCGTGGCCACGGGAGAGGACCCGGAACCGATTGCCCGCCGTATCATGAATATGAGCGTTCCGGACGGAAACGTACTGGTGGAGAATATTTTCATCTCCGACCATCTGATGAACCAGCCGATCTCCGAACCACGCCGCTGGAAGGGGATATTGGCTGATACGCAGCTTGAGGATGAACATGCGCGCAAACTCAAGATGATGTCTTCCGTTCTTCCCGAAAGCTATCGAGAAATGCTGGTTGAGGCGGATTATCAGCTGAGTCCGGGGGCCTTGATGATGCTCCCGGGCACATGCTCCGAGCTGGTGTCCATCGGGTTCCAGATGTCAGCCGCCACGCCGGTAAGGTAAGAGGTCACAGCATGAAGCGATCATACGCTAGAAGCATGGAAACGTTGGGGATTCGCAAGCGGAAGGCTCAAGCAGCGTCGTTTTATTACGAGAGCAAGCAGACCGGGGAAGAGCCGCTTACGAAGATTAGGGATTTGTTCACATGTCGTTATGCGTATGGCAGAGCGGCGGAATCCGTCATGCTCTCCGAGACGGGCCAGGATTTCATTGCTTTGAAAATGGATGAAGAGGTCTGCCATTTTGTATTGTGTGACGGCGTCGGCTTGAGTTATCGAGGCGATGTGGCTTCGCGCCTGCTCGGTCAGGGCTTGATGAACTGGCTGGATACGGTTGAAGAGCCCACGTCCTCATCGCTGGAGCGCAAGCTGAAGGAACTAACGCATGAAGCAGATCGGGAAATGCGCACGCATTCGCTGAGCTCCGAAACCCCCAAGCTGCTGCGTGAAGTGCTGGAGGAGAAGCAGCGCAAGGGAAGCGAAGCCATGTACATATGCGGACGCATCGAGCGGTCATCGGGTTTTCGTCGAAAAGGAAGGCTGTGGCTTGCCTGGCAGGGAGACTCCAGGGTACGATTATGGCGTCAGCAGGAGGAGATTACTTCAATATTCGGAGACCGCTTCCGAACGGCCGAACGCTGGTCTTCCCGCACCGGACCGATCGGAGGCAGTCCTCACGTGTTTACGTGCAAGCTGGAACCCGAGACCGGTTATCGTCTTCAATTATACAGCGACGGGCTTACGGATCTGGACCCGATGAAGGAGCCGATTCCCGATGAGCAAGTGCAAGTATTAATGAATGCCCGCCATACAGGCGGCCTGGAAGATGATGCTTCCTTTCTGGAGATCGTATGGTAATACAGAAATGACCGATTATTTCGCGAGCCGGACCCATGAGGTCCGGCTTTTTTTATTTGGATTCGAAGATAAACGGAATTGACGCGGCATTTTCAAATGTGTATATTGTATATATACAATGAATACTTTATATACACATCATCAACATACAAAATCCTAATATCAGGCACAAAAAAGGCGGTGAAAAATTATTGCGATGATTCAGATTATTCTATCCCATTCCAGCGGCGAGCCGATTTACTTGCAAATTGAAAGACAGATCCGGCAGAGCATCATGCGCGGAGAGATGAAGCCGGGCGAGCCGCTTCCTTCCATCCGGCAGCTAGCCAAGGACTTGGGAATCAGCGTTATTACGACGAAGCGGGCATACAGCGAGCTGGAAGCCGTGGGCTTGATCGAGTCGATGGTAGGCAGAGGCTCCTTCGTATCGGGAGGCAATCAGGATATGATTCGGGAGCAGCGCCTGCGCCTGATCGAAGATAAAATCAGGGACATTCTCGAGGAATGCCGAAGCATTCCTATAGAGGCCGAGGAATTGATCGAGATGATCCATACAATAAACAAGGAGGAATCCGAATGAAGCATGTAGACGGAATACAGGATCAGGATCAACCTGCAATGCAAATCAACCATCTGAGCAAGAAATATCCGTCGTTTGCGCTGAACGACATTTCCCTTCTCATCCCTAAGGGTTACATTACCGGATTGATCGGCCCCAACGGAGCCGGCAAGAGCACGCTTATCCGCTCCATCATGGGGATGATTGTCCCGGATTCAGGCCAGATCGTCGTGAATGGCCGGCGGCTTCGCTCGGACGATGCAAGTTATAAGGAAGAGATCGGTTTTGTTTCGGACGAGAATATTTTTTATGAGTATTTAACGCTGAATCAAATTATCCGCATGACGTCCCCTTTTTATAAACGCTGGAACAGCACCAGAATGGATCAGCTCATGCGGATGTTCGAGCTTCCTGGCAGAAAGAAACTAAAGGATTGCTCGAAAGGCATGAAAATGAAGTTTTCCATTGCGATGGCCATGGCCCATGATCCGCGAATATTGATTTTGGATGAGCCGACAGCGGGTCTTGACCCGGTATTTCGCAGAGAGCTGCTGCAATTGCTGAGCGATTTTATACAGGATGAGACCCGTAGCATCCTGTTCTCGACGCATAATACGGATGATCTGGATCGAATCGCGGATTACATCACCTTTATTCACCGGGGTCGCATCGTGTTCAGTGAAGGCAAGGATGAAATTATCGATAAATATGTCATTGTCAAAGGCAGCAGCGACCTGCTGGACCCGGATGTCCGCAAGCAGTTTACCGGCCTCAAGGAAACGCCGTACGGGTTCGAGGCTCTCTCGGCAAACCGGGAATCCGCGCACAAGCTGTTCGGAGACAGCGTGTTATACGAGCGGCCTGCCCTGGAGGATATTATGTATTACACTTCGAAAGGAGACGCTGTTCATGAGTCATATCGTTCCCCTCATTCATAAGGATTGGTTGGTCATCCGTAAGTATGCTTGGCTCTTCGCGATCTGGCTGGCGTTGTTTTCGTTTGGCAATGCCGTCGGCATCCTAGGTTATATGGTGGCCGGGATGATGATCATCGTCATATCGAATACCGATTTGCATCCTTTCCATAAATATTCCATGAGCTTGCCGATACCGCGCCGGGACATTGTGTTGAGCAAGTATGTCTCTTCCCTCTTGTTTATGTTGATCGGGTTATTGGCGGGTTTCCTGGTCCAAATCGCTTACATCTGGTTAGGCGGGGATGGAGAAGGCGCTGTTCTTTATCAAAATATAGTGTCCGGCATTTCCTTGATCCTGTTTATAGCCGTGTACTATCCTCTCTATTATTGGCTGGGGCCCAAGGGCGGACAAACGCTGAAGCTGGTGCTGGTAGCGGTGTTGTTCGCGATTACGATGGCTATCAACACGCTGTGGTCGGATGGCCTGCAAACGGATTATCTTTGGTATGGACTCGGCATATCCTGCCTGGTGGTTTTCGCTTCATATCAGCTCTCAGCCTATATCTTTTCGCGAACGGACGTGTAAGTCCAACCGGATCTTGCACAAAATTAGAAATCATGATTATAAAACAACTCCTTTTGGGTAATCTTGTGACAGATGAACGCATAACGGATAACGACAAAAGGAGCGTGTTGGACATGAATGAAGGACACGGACGTTTTCATGGGAGAACGGCGATCATTACCGGTGCCGGATCGGGCATCGGGAAGGCGGCTGCCATTCAGCTTGCAAAGGAAGGCGCGAATGTGGCCTTATTCGATCTGTTGGATGACCGGACCCATCAAGCGGAATCGGAGATCAACTCCATCCGCGAAGGGGCGGCCAGAGCATTCGACGTGGATACAACCGATCCCGACCGGGTGGAAAAGGCAGTCCTTGAAACGGTGGAGATATTTGGCGGCGTCGATATTGTATTTGCCAATGCAGGGATCAACGGCGTCATGACGCCGATCGATGAAATGAAGCTGGAGGAATGGGCCAAGACGCTGAACGTAAATTTGAACGGGACGTTCCTGACGGTCAAATATGCAATTCCGCATCTCAAGAAGAGGGGGCAGGGCAGCATCATCATTACGAGCTCCGTCAATGGCACTCGAACCTTCTCCAACTTTGGCATGAGCGCCTACAGCACAACCAAAGCGGGACAGGTCGCTTTTGCGAAGATGGCTGCGCTGGAGCTGGCTCAATTCAAGATCAGAGTCAATGTGATTTGTCCTGGCGCGATATCCACCAACATCGACCAAAGCACGAAGAAGCAAGGGGATTTGGAGGAAATCGTGATACCGGTTGAATATCCGGAAGGAAGTCAGCCGCTGGCAGACGGACCGGGGACGCCGGAAGAGGTCGCCGATTTGGTGGCGTTCCTCGCTTCCGACCAATCGAGACATATTACAGGGGCGCAGATCTTCATAGATGGAGCGGAATCGCTGTTGTAATGTCGAAATGTTGTAAGGGATCGGATGTACCTGTGTGTGATCCCCTACATTTAGAACTTGGAATATCCCGCGAGCTGATTTATGATGAGAGGACGAAGGAACAGGAGGAGGCTGGACTTACATGAGCATCTTTTCCAGATTGGCTGAGCAGAAGATCGAGGAAGCGATCCGCAACGGAGAATTCGATAACCTGCCTCTTGCCGGCAAAAAACTCCCGATCGACGATCTTTCGCACATCCCGGAAGATTTGAGGATGTCCTACCGCATCATGAAAAACGCGGGTTACGTTCCTGAAGAAGTCACGCTTCGGAAGGAATGCGTCCAGCTCTATGATTTGCTCGGCGCTACCCGAAACGAGGGCGAGCAGGAGCAGCTCAAACGCAAGCTGAACGAAAAGCATCTTAGGCTGCAGTTGCTGCTGGAACAGCGGGGGCTAAGCGGTAACAGCGCGTTTACGCAGTATGAGTCCAAGGTCAGGGAACGATTGACCGGTAAGGAATAACATAACAGCGCCAGTCTTTCTTCTCGCCTCGAGAATGAAAGGGCTGGCGCTGATTGTTTTTCGCTAAAGTTAAAGCTCGAACAGCCGGTTTTTGACAGGATCCGTAATTTTTATGGGGTATGAAGAAACTTTCGATAAATCAAAAACAGGGATCAATTCCGCAGGAGTTACTGCTTCCGGGTGGTCCAGGAGCCCGGCTGTCCATGCCAGCCAGCCAGTTAAGCGTTCCGGCCCGATGCCCTGGCCGCGCAGAAAGGAGAGGCTGAGCCCGCGGGTTCTCTTGGCCAGCCGTTTGCCCTCCGCATCCACCATCAGCGGTGTGTGCGCAAACTGCGGCGGCTGATAGGACAGCGCTTCATACAATAGCAGCTGACGAGGGGTGGAGTCCAGAAGATCAGCTCCACGGAGCACATGGGTTATGCCCATTAGCGCGTCATCCACCACCACCGCGAGCTGATACGAAATGATATCGTCGGCCCTCCTCACGACAAAATCTCCGCCGTCGGATAGCCGGTAGCGCTGCACTCCGGCAATGCCGTCAACAAAGGAAACGATTCTGTGCGGCACCTTCATGCGCAGCGAAGGTTTCTTATGAAGCTCTTTCAGGGCAGCTTCCTCCCGGGTCAGCTCTCGGCAGGTTCCCGGATAGCGAAAGCCCTCCGATGCAATGCCATGCGGTGCGCTGGCTGCTGCCGTTATATCCGCCCGGCTGCAATAGCAGGGGTACAACATACTGGATTCCTTCAATTTGGCGATTTCCCGTTCGTACAACGCGTGGCGAGCAGCCTGATGATACGGCCCGCAGGCTCCGCCAACGCCGGGGCCTTCATCCCAATCCAATCCGAGCCATTCCAGATCTCTCATGATCTCGTCTGCGAGCTCTTGGCGGGAACGCTGCACATCGATATCTTCGATTCGGAGTATATATTGACCGTTCATACTCCTCATTTGCAGCCATCCAAGCAAAGCGGTCAAGGCATTGCCGATATGCATCTTACCTGATGGCGTAGGGGCAAAGCGGCCGCGAAATGTGGCTTGCTGCTCCATACATTTCACCTTCCGACTAATTGAATCTTGATGTTTCCATGGGAATGATATTCATATTGTAGCGCATATGCATCGATTCTCGCCAGCCAATGGCCTACTTGACGTAAATCGGCTGTTTAATATAATTAAGGGATTATATTGATATTCGATAGGATGACGGAGAGATATCCATGACTGAACTACCGATTCACCGAGTATTACCGCAATTGAAAAAGGCTTTATCAACAGGAACTCATGCCGTGTTGATCGCCGAACCGGGTGCAGGGAAGACGACGCAAGTGCCGCTTGCTTTTCTGAATGAACCTTGGCTTGCCGGCAAACGGATCATCATGCTGGAGCCCAGAAGGATCGCGGCCCGCTCAGCGGCTGGATATATGGCGTCCTCATTGGGAGAAGCGATAGGAGAAACGATCGGGTACCGGGTCCGGATGGACAGCAAGATCGGACGGGACACTCGGATCGAGGTCGTCACGGAAGGCATTTTGACGCGGATGCTGCAGGATGATCCGGAATTGACCGGCATCGGCATGATTATATTCGACGAATTTCATGAGCGGAATTTGCAGGCCGATGCCGGACTGGCTTTTGCGATGGAATCCCAAGCGGTGCTGCGGGAGGATTTAAGGCTGCTGGTCATGTCCGCTACCCTTGAGGCGGAGCCGGTTGCAAAGCTCCTTGGAGACGCACCGGTCATCGTCAGCGAAGGGCGTGCTTTTCCGGTAACGACTCGCTATCTGCGCTCGTTCCCACTGGATGAGATACATAAAGGTGCGGCTAACGCCATTACGCGCGCGCTCTCCGAACAGGAAGGCGACATACTCGTATTTTTGCCAGGTGCTCGTGAAATCAGGCGGACCGCGAATGAATTATTAAGATCGGGCTTAAGCGCAGAAGTCGTCGTTCGTGAATTATACAGCGCGCTTTCAGCGGAGAAGCAGGATGAAGCCATAAAACGCGATGTGAACGGAAGGCGTAAAATTGTTCTGTCCACAAGCATCGCGGAGAGCAGCATTACCATTCAGGGGATCAAAACCGTCGTGGACTGCGGTTATATGCGAACAGAGGTATTCTCCCCGAGAACGGGACTGCCGCAATTGATCACGAGGCGGCTGTCCAGAGCGTCCGCCGATCAGAGAGAAGGGGCAGGGCAGGCCGCGTCTCGGCCGGCGTGTGTTATCGCTTGTGGAGTGAGGAAGAGCACCGCCATCTGCCGGAGAGTACCATTCCGGCGATCCGCGAATCCGATCTTGCGCCGCTGGCCTTGGAATTGGCCGTATGGGGTGCGCGTGATCCGGAGCAGCTCGCTTGGCTTGACGCGCCGCCTCGGCTGGCCTATACGCAAGGTCAAGCGTTATTGAAACAGCTATCGGCTCTGGATGATGCGGGCAGCATCACCCGGCACGGCCGTGAGATGGCGCTGCTTGGAGTTCATCCGAGGCTGGCTCACATGCTGCTGAAGGCACAGGAAATCGGCGAGGCCCCGCTAGCCATCCGAATCGCCGTTCTGCTTCAGGAGCGCGATATACTGAGCCGAAGCGAAGCGCTTCGGGACCAGGATTTGCGTTCGCGCGTGGAACGGCTTCTCTTGTTTGAACAGCATGGACAGCGATCCGCCCAGCAGGACACGGCGAACGAAGCCGTGCTGCAGCGGATGAAACAAGAGATTCGGAAGCTCCATGCCCAGCTGAATATCGAATATGCAGCTGACGGTGACTTGAATCTCTGCGGCCTGCTGCTGTCGTTTGCCTATCCGGATCGGATCGCGAAGAACAGGGGAAGCAGCGGGTTTCTCATGCGCAGCGGCAGGGGCGTGAAGCTGGCTGCGGTTCAGCCTATGAGCCGTGCCCGGTACATTGTGGCCGCAGCCGTAGATGATCAAGGTGCAGACGGGAATATCCAGCTGGCTTCCGAAATGGATGAAGCCTGGCTTGAGCAGTATTACCTTGACGAGATGGAACAGCAGAAAGAAGTCGCATGGGATACAGCTTCCGGCAGCATCAGGGCCAGGCAGAAGCTGATGCTGGGAGCCATCGTTGTCAAGGAACAAGCCTATCCCAATCCGACTGGGGAGGAAATAGCGCGCGCCTTGCTGCAAGGGATCAGGCAGGAGGGCCTTGGCTTATTTCAGTGGAGCAAGGCGGCCGTGCAGCTGAGAGAACGGATGGCCTTTATGTTCCGGCACGAAGCCGAAGGGGATTGGCCGGATGTATCGGACGAAGGATTGCTGGATCGCGCGGAAGCGTGGCTGCTTCCTTATTTGGACGGGCTGCGGAATCGCAATGATATCAGGCGACTGGCACCCGGAACGCTCTTGGAGCATATGCTCAGCTGGGAGCAGAAGCAGCAGCTTCAGAAAGAAGCGCCGACGCATATCAAGGTGCCGAGCGGATCGCAGATCCCGATCAACTACAGCAATCCTGAACAGCCGTTTCTGGCCGTTCGTCTGCAGGAGATGTTCGGGATGCGGGACACGCCGCGAATTGCCGGCGGGCGCGTTGCGCTGACCTTACATTTGTTATCGCCTGCGCAGAGACCGGTCCAGGTTACCTCCGATCTGTCGAGCTTTTGGGCAAACGGGTATTACGAGGTGAAAAAGGATCTTAAGGGTAGATATCCTAAGCATTATTGGCCTGATGATCCGCTGGAGGCGATCGCAACAAATCGGACCAGACCCAAGGCATAACAAGGCAGCGCCACGTTTAATTTCCCCTCCCGTCGGGTAATGTTAAATATGAACGACCACCGATGAGGAGGGTTTATCATGGAGAAGAAAGTTGTTGGGGTATTTCGTTCGGAACAGGAGGCCGCTCAAGCCATAGAGCAGCTGCAGCGGCACGGAATTCCGAACGATGCCATTTCCATTATAGCGAAGGATAAACGCGAGGCGGACATGATAGCCGAGCAGACGGGAACGATGGCTCCCGAAGGAGTAGCTGCGGGTGCAGCAACAGGCGGCATACTTGGAGGCACGGCAGGATTGCTGGCTGGACTGGGAGCCCTCGCCATTCCCGGCATCGGCCCGATTCTTGCGGCCGGACCGATAGCAGCGACGCTTACAGGCGCAGCAGTCGGTGCGGGAGCCGGCGGGTTGGTCGGAGGTTTTATCGGCCTTGGCATCCCGGAAGATGAGGCGAAGGAATATGAGTCCTATGTCGAGCAGGGACGGATTCTTGTCCTGGTTGATGCCGATCAAGAGAATACCGGCATTTACGATATTTTCCGCGATTACGATTACAGAAACGAGGGGCGATACGGTGCGGTTGATCCAGACCGGGTCGACACATTGCCTCCTCGAGGAACTACGCTGCTGTAAAGGCGCTTGAACCGGTTCCGATTCGGAACCGGTTTTTTTTGTGGTCAGAAAGTAACACTTCCTCATTTGTGCCCTGGAGATATTCGTTTAGCCATGAGGTCGCTACCCGCGGTAAGTCTTCCGTGAACGCACGCCGATAGAAGTTTTCAATATATACATAATCATACGGATGAATGCTAGGTATGGAGCCAGCCGTCATGCCCCAGTAAATAATTGGATTAGCCCGTCAAGGGAGAAGTCCCTTACAATGAGGTTGATTATACGAAGCCAGCATGAAGGGGGAGCAGTATGTCCAAACAAAGAATTCCGGAAATCGAGCGCCTCCGAGGAATGGCCTTCCTGGCTGTGGTTTTGCAGCACTCCATCGCGCATTATTCGGTAGCGCCGGGGATGACGGCAAACGATGGCTTGATGATGGGCTTCCTCCTGATGGCGACGAAATTCGCTGTGCCCGTCTTTATTTTTATTACCGGCATGGTGCTGTTTTATAATGATAAAGGCCGTTTACATTACGGCAGGTTCATCAAGAGACGATTCGGCGACATTTATGTTCCTTTTGCGGTATGGACCCTGATCACGTTATTAATCAATCATAAGTTTAATCCCGCATTGATCGGGGACTGGAAATATCTTGGGGAAGTATGGTTAACCGGAAAAGCCAGCTCGCATTTTTGGTATATTATTATGCTGTTCCAATTTTATTTGCTGTATCCACTCTTCAGATCCGCCATACTGGGAATCAAGGAACGATGCGGCATACGGACGCAGCTTACGATACTGGTTCTTTCCGGGCTGCTGTACGTGGGCTTAACGGGAGTTATCAACGATATCGGACATTGGATGGGAAGTTTGAGCATACCGGTGTGGAGCGAGCTGTTCACAACCTATGCGGATCGGAATGCACTTTATTATTTCTTCTATTTTGCGCTTGGGGCAGCAGCCGGCTTATATCATGCCACTTGGATAAAATGGCTCAGGAAGGCCCGGCCGGCCATATGGCTGGTCTTTGCATTTACGTTCGGCTGGATGCTCATGCAGGCCGTGAATGAAATCCGTTCAGCGGAGGATGGAGCGATCACGTTCTATTCCTTGTCGCTGCTGCGGCCGATGATGGCGCTTTTCCTGATTAGCTCCATTATGGTCATGTACGATACGGCCGGCTGGATTACCCGGCATGCCGGAGTGCGGACGAATGCGCTCCTGACCTCCATTGGAGTCTATTCGTACGGAGCTTACCTGATGCATTTATTAACGCTCCGGATAAGCTATGCAGTCGATGAGTATCTGCTGATCGGCATGCCATCTCTGGTGAGGATCCTTTCTTCATGGATCATCAGCGTGGCGATAGCGTACGCCGCAACGCGCCTGCTTGCAAAGCTGCCGTTCGGAAAATGGCTCGTCGGCATCGCGGGTGCACGGAACCCTCGCTCTATTCGGCCATACGGCAAATCGCACCCATCCGCCGGGACAACCTCCGGCATGTGAAAATAAAATGAAGCCCACCCTTTAGGGTGGGTTTTTTCGTGGGCTCGCGCCATCGTTCCTAAGACCCAAACGAACCAAACGACCGAACCAACAACAGTTGAAAAACTAAACATTATACAATTGCAACATATGAAAAATTCACAATAATGAAAACATGCGCTTCCTGCCTCATTCCCATGCGACCATCACCTGCCAACGTTTCAATCCACGGCTTCTTGGTTTAAAAAGAGAAGGATGCTTCCTATTGTGCAAACTGGGAAACTGTGGGTTATAATAAGGTATATTATGGGACAATTAGCTCGTGAAGGAGGAGGCGTCCGAATGGCATTTATGATCGCGCAGCGCGCTTTTATCAAGGTATATCTTATTACCATGGTGGAGCAGCAGCGCGGATATGGATATCAGATGCTCGAAGAGCTTCGGCAGGAATTCAAGAGCCATGGATATTCGCCGCCGCAAAGCGAAATCTATCGTGCGCTGCATGAATTGGTGCAGGAGGGTGTTCTATACCGTACCAAACAGTTGAAAGGAAACGATCCGCGGGTCGATTTCCAGGAAATCGTACTTTATCATTTTACTGACGAAGGTGCCGAGAAGGCCAAACTCTATAAAAAACAGGTTAAGACCGATTTGGATCGATGCTTGGGGATCCTTCATAAAGCCGTAAACGACAATTATTAAAAATCGATCCGGAATGCAGCCAAAGGAGGAATGACCTCGTGAGCAAGAAACTGCGCTTTGGGATTATGAGTACCGCTCGAATTGCAAGAAATTCAATGATACCCGGCATATTGAAATCGGAACGCTGTGAGGTTGGGGCCGTCGCAAGCCGCAATGCCGATAAAGCCAGGGAGCTCGCGGAACGATACCATATTAAAACATACTATGGTTCTTACGATGAGCTTCTGGCGGATCCCGACATTGATGCGGTGTATATTCCGTTGCCGAATCACCTGCATAAACCTTGGACCATCAAAGCCGCTGAGGCCGGAAAGCATATCCTGTGCGAGAAACCGGCGGCCCTGACGGAAACGGATGTCCGTGAGATGGCAGAGGCGGCCAAAGCACGCAACGTGCTGTTCGCCGAAGCCTTCATGTACCGCTACCATCCGAAGCACGCGCGCGTCCGCGAAATCATCGAAAGCGGCGAAATCGGCCAGCTTCGCGGAATACACGGGTCGTTCACCTTCAACAATGCGGAGGATAAAAGCAATGTCCGCTACAGCAAGGACATGGGCGGAGGTTCGATCTACGACGTGGGATGTTATCCCATCTCGGCGGCGAGAATGATATACGGACAGGAGCCTAAAGCCGTGACGGCCCACGCTTTTTTCTCCGAGGAGCATGACGGCGTGGACATGATGGTCCATGGCATGATGGAATTTGACAATGGACTGGGCCTGACATTTGACTGCGGCATGTGGACCTACTCCAGATGCTCGTTAGAGATTGCGGGAACCGACGGCAGGATCGAGCTGCCCTCCGCCTTCGGCTGGGAGAGAATGGAGGATATGGCCCAGATATTCGTTCATACGGCTAAGGGAACCCGCGAGGAGAAAGTGGGGATTTACAACCATTTTGCCCTGCAAGCGGACGCCATGGCTGCTGCCGTGATGGATGGCGCGCCATTGCCATACGGTCCGGAAGATGCCATCAGCAATATCAGAGCCATCGAAGCATGCCTTCAAGCTGCGAGATCTTCATCGCGGGTGGAAATTAAATAAAGCTGCGCTATCAAATAATAACGCTAGACTTAAATCGCCAACATGGCGATTTATTTTTTTTGCCTATTGCATTCCTCTTCAAAATCATTAAAATAAACTTAACGTTAAAAAATATTTAACGTAATCATAATTTTAACGAACAAAAAAGTTTAATGAAACCATTTCATAACGAAGAGGAGAAAGAAACATGCAAAATGCCGCCGTTTTGGAAAAACAAGGCTTTGGCCAACTGTTGAAAATCCGCCCGTACCTGATTTATTTATCTGCTCAAGCCATTACCCGATTAGGGGATTCCTTGGACTCCATCGCTTACAGTTGGATGGTTTATATGCTCACAGGCTCAGAGCTGTTAATGGGGACCTTGTTCGCTTTTAACTTTCTGCCGGGATTGCTTTTCAGTTTGTTTACGGGAACCTTTGTAGACCGCTGGCCTAAGAAAAGAGTCCTCGCCTTAACCTACCTCAGCCGCGGCATCGTGGTGTCTCTGACGGCCTTTCTGTATGCGATCGGTTCTCTTCAAGTCTGGCATCTGTTTGTCTTCACGTTCCTGAATTCAACGCTCGAATGTTTCTCCAGACCCGCCGAAACCTCCATCGTTCCCCGGCTGCTCCCCAAGGAACAGCTGCTCGCGGGCAATTCTTTCTCCACATCCGTTAGCCGCAGCGCTGAATTAATCGGTCTGTCCATTGCCGGAGCCCTGATCGCCTTGATCGGAATCTCGGGAACGATCCTGATCGATGCCGTGACGTTTCTAATTGCCGCGGTTATTATTGCATTCATGCCGAATCCGGAAGCGGCCGAACAGGACGAAGACAAGTCCGAATTCCCTGGACCGGTGCCTGAGAAGAACAGAACGGTGCTCGGCGACATCAAAGAGGCGCTTCTGTTTGTGAAGCAGCATTCGCTGCTTCTCATCACGACGGTTCTGGCGATGATCAATAATTTCTGCTTGGCACCGTTGAACGTGCTGCAGCCGGTCTACGTCAAGGAGACATTGGGTGCCGGAGCGGGAGGTCTGAGCGTAATGGGAACGGCGCTTCTGATCGGTATGATTTGCAGCGGGCTATGGATTGGTCGCTACGGCAAAAGTTTCAAAAAGAGCACCTTGATCATGTCAGGATCGATCATGCTCGGGATCGGATATTTTGCATTAGGGATTCCAGGACATCTCCCGGCGTGGCGCGTGGAGTCCGCGGCGGTCTGCATGTTCGTTGCCGGTTTTGCCGTCTCCATGCTGAATGCCCCGATCTCGACGTATCTGATGGAAGTAACGCCGCGGCATATGCTGGGCAGAATTGGCGCCCTGATGACGGTATTGTGCACGGCTGCAATTCCTGTCGGAAGCCTGATAACGGGAGTTGTGGCAGAGCATCAATCCCCTCCCGCGCTCTTCTCGTTGATGGGATTCGTCATGCTGGTGCCCGTGCTGTTCCTGATTCGAAAGAAGAGTTTCCGTGCCATCTGAACCCATCGCCGTTTTTGTAATTTCGACATTCTCGGCCTATAATGAAAAGGTGAAAAATTAACGTGAAGCTGAGGTGTACGGTGTGGAAACGAAGGAATTGACTACACTGGAAGAGATCAAAATATATTCAGATCCCTATCGGCTCCAGATTTTGAATGTATTAAACAAGATGGATCGTCCGGCAACCGTAAAGGAGGTCGCGGACAAGATCGGGGATGTGCCTGCGAAGGTTCATTATCATATGAAGAAGCTGGAGCGGATCGGCCTGGTCAAGATCGTATCGACGAAAGAGATCAACGGAATTATCGCTAAATATTACGAGCCTTTTGTCGGTACGGTAAAGATCAAGCGTGGGGCGGATTCCGACGAGCCGGTCATCAAGGAATTGATTCGATCCGAAACGAACAAATTATTATCCGAGCTGTTCGACCAGAATCGAGACCGTTTCTTTAAAAATATGAGCCAGGATGGCGAAGCAACGTCCATGTTGACCAATACCACCTTGTATATGAGCGAAGATGAAGCGCGCGAGTTATTTGTTGAGCTGGATAAAATGCTGACCCCTTATAAAAAGAAGCGCGGGGAAGAATTTGACGAATACGAGTTTTTTGCTTCCAATGTTCGGAACCATAAAGAATCTTGATTACGCAAAAAAAGCTGGTACCCGAACGTAAGGTACCAGCTTTCCCTTCTAATTTGCCAAATCAATTCATACATTCTTCTTATAATCGTCTTGTCCTGGTTTAATGGACATGCCGGGCGATGTGGAGGTTCCGTAATCTTCCACGGCATCCCAGGCGCCGGCGTCATCAAATTTACCGTCGGCTGCTTGGCGGTTGACGCCGGCGCCTGATGGGGGCGGGGTCATGACATCCTCTTCAACCGGACGGTTGTCGTTGATGTCTTTTCGGGGAGTATGCTCGAGGCAATAGGCCGTATAAGGCAAAGCTTCCAGCCGCTCATACGGAATTTCCCGTCCGCATTCGGCGCAGGTTCCGTATTCGCCTTGGTCCATACGCTGCAGGGCAGCATCAATCTGCTCCAATTCACGCTCGAGCGTCTCCTGAATGGCCAAATCCCGACCGCGTTCGAAAACTTCGGTGCCCACGTCAGCGGGATGGTTGTCGGCAGCGCTCAGCTCTCCCGTGGAGTCTCGCAGGGAAAGATCCTTGTTGGTGTCTTCCCGGTACTCCAATTGATTTTCCAACCGTTCTTTATCACTGAGCAACCGTTGTCTTAGTTCACTGTATTGTTGTTTTGTCATGCTGGTCATAGGAATAGTCGCTCCTTTCTGGGTTATGTGCACAATAGAAACTTCTTATGTAAATTCAATACCCGAAATGGATTGGTAACAATCACATGAAGCATGGGAATGACGGCCTGCCGTTTTTGGAACATTCTCCAAAAAAGCCCCGGAGTGTTTTAATCACGGTGCTTAATATGATATAAACAATGATAGAGAGAAGGCTAGGAAGAAGGGCTGCACCAATATTTGGAGGTAAATCATTATGGATGAACACATGAAACGCCGATTGGATAAACAGAAAAAGCTTTTTCGTCAGCTAGGCATTCAACTGGACGCTTTGTCTATCCATGAAAAGAATTTTTCGAATAAACTGAGGGGTTACGATCAGGAGGAAGTGGATTCCTTTCTGGACGAAGTGATTCAAGATTATGAGCGGTTCTATGCCACCATCTCCGATCTGATGGATAAATGGCAGGAGCAGCAGATCACCATTCGCGATCTGAGGGCTGGCGTTAAGCCAGAAGCTGAGCGTCCGGCACTGAATCCCGAAGAGATCGAAGAGACGGTGGCGAAGCTGGAAGCCGACTTGCGGCTTCTGAAGAAGCAGATCCGCCCAGAACAAAGATTCTATATTGATTAATGCCATACGATGCGAGCGAAATCATTACATAAGAAGTGTCCCAGCAACAAGAACCACACGCGGCCGATCACCGGCTGCGTGTGGTTTTGTTGTTTAGGTGCCCGGTTTTGAGCCATGGCGGCCCCGGCAGGGGCTTCTCCGGAGTCTCGCTCTCGATCCTGTTTTGCAGCGGGACGGGCGTAAGGAGTGTCTTCGAGTAAAGCTGCTTGTTCGGGTCGTTACCTTCATAGGCATGTTCTTCGTAAAGCGAATATGGCCATAACGGTGCAAAATCGATTTGGTGCGGATGCCCGGTTCGATAGATCAAGAGCAGGATTGTCCCGGGGGATAGCGATGTAATCCAGTGACACCAACCGATCGGGGCATGTACCACCTGACCGGGTACGGCTTGAAACACGAGATTCCGGTGACTTTCCGGATCCACCAGGGAATAACTGATGTCTCCTTGAATGATGTAACACAATTCATCGGTATCCGGATGGCCGTGAGGCGGAAGCCCCTCACCGCGGCCGAGATGGATTTCCGACATGAACATGCCCTGCAGAAGGGGCAGCTCCAGGGACGACACGTTCGCTGCTCCTCGACCGGCAGTACGTTCAGCCTGTTTCCTGGAATGATATACATGCCTTGTCACCGCAGTGTCTCCGCAAACGCTGTGACGTTCCTCATATGAGCGGTCCTCCTTTTTTTAGCTGGAATATATTAAAAGTGTACAAGCACGTCCCCTAACAATATATGCCCAAACGTTTATAAATCTGACTGCCTACGACTAAAGAATCATTGAATGTCATGAAAACTGGTTTTGCTTGTAAACCATTTTCATAACAATTACTATGAGAATATGAGCAGACTTATATTGATCGATAACAAGGGAGGTTAGCCGTATGTCTAACAACCTGAAATTCAACATCCGCAGCAAGATTGTCATCGGCTATTTATTGATATTAATGTGTCTTGGAGCTTTTCTCTGGATTGTCTCCGACCGTATCTCTTCCCTGCAGCAAGAAGCGGATTTTATAGAGAAACATGATATCGAAGTACATAATCTCACGCATGAAATCGAGAAGAATATGCTGGAGATGGAAACCGGCCAGAGAGGGTACGTCATTACGGGCGATGAAACCTACCTGGAGCCGTTCAACCAAGCGCTGTCGTCCTGGCAGATCAATTATAACAAGCTGTACAAGCTTGTGAGCGATAACTCGGAGCAAGCCAATCATCTGGAAAATATTAAGGAGAATATCAAAGAGTGGATTACCAACGCCGGACAGCCTGCGGTTCAACTCATGCAGCTGGGACAGGATGAAGAGGCCCTTCATTTCTTTATTAACGATCCCGGAAAGCAAGCGATGAATTCCATTCATGAGCTGTTCCTCTCCTTTCGAAGCAAGGAACGTGAACTGACAACCAGCAGAATCGAAGAAATGAAGGAGAGCAATGCCCGTTTATTGTACACGATGTACCTGTTATGGGCCGGGGCGGCACTGATCACCATATGTGCGGCTTGGGTCATTGCGAAAAGCATCGTAAAGCCGATCAATCAAGTAACCAACGTCATCTCCGACATTGTCAAGGGAGGAAACCTCTCCCAGCGAATCCATGTGCATTCCAATGACGAGGTCGGCCAGTTGGCCGATACAACCAACGAACTGCTCGCACAGGTTGGCAGGCAGAACTGGGCCAAGGACCATGTTTCGGTCATGTCGACGATTCTTCAATCGTCCGATCGCGTGGAGACGGCCGTGCAATTTTTCATCCATAAGCTGGCTTTGATCATGAAGCTTCCGTACGGGGCGGTGTTTATTACCCGGTCAGGATCGGAACTGGTTAAGGCTGCTGCTTTTGCCGACCCGGACGGAGAGCCTTGGAACAAGGTCAGGGATCGCTTCCTGCCCGGCGAAGGTTTGGTGGGGCAGTGCATGCTGGAGCAGCGCATGATCATACTGGACGATATACCGCCCAACTATGTGCGAATCGAATCTGGACTCGGCGATGCCGAGCCTTCGACGCTGCTGCTGGCGCCCGTGATGTTCGAGGGACAAGTTCTCGGCGTGATCGAATTGGCCAAGTTCAAACCCTTCGATGAGCTGGAGATTCAACTGATCGAACAGTTGAATTTTCAGCTCGGAGTGACCTTGAATTCGATTCAAAGCAAAATGGAAATCCAGCAGCTGTATCATGAATCACAAACGCTGAACGAGGAACTGCAGAGCCAGACCGAAGAGCTGCAAGCGCAGACCGAGGAGCTTCAAACGCACTCCGTGGAAATGCATCTGCTGAATGAACGGTTGGGAGCCCAAAAGGAAGCGGCTTTAATCGCAGCCAGCGAATTGGAAAAATACGCGAAGGAGCTGGAGAAGAGCTCTAAATATAAATCGCAGTTCCTGGCCAATATGTCCCATGAGCTGCGGACGCCGCTGAACAGCATGCTCATCCTCTCCCAGATTTTGGCGGAGAATAAGCAGGGGAATCTGACGGAGGAAGAACAGCATTACGCTACCGTCATTCATAATTCAGGCAGTGAATTGTTGAATTTGATCAATGATATCCTGGATCTGTCCAAGGTCGAGGCAGGTAAGATGCAGATCGAAATGGACTTGGTGAACTTGACGGAGCTGCCGGAGCTGATGGAAGGATACTTCTCCAAAAGCGCAGAATCCAAAAATCTGGAATTTGATATCGAGATGGCGGATGACCTGCCCGACATGATGTACAGCGATGGGATGCGCCTTCATCAAATCCTGCGCAACCTGCTCTCCAATGCGATTAAGTTTACGGAGAGCGGCAGCGTGAAGCTGAAGGTAAAGAAAATGAATTCGATTGTCACTTCGGATTTCATTATCAGCGGCGACGTCATTGCTTTTTCCGTTGAGGATACCGGCATCGGGATTGCGGCAGAGCATTTACAGCCGATCTTCGAAGCATTCCAGCAAGGCGAAGAAACCACCGCCAGAAAATTCGGAGGCACGGGTCTCGGCTTATCCATATCGCTGCATTTGGCCAAACTGCTTGGCGGGTATATAACCGTGGAGAGCGAAGTAGGAATCGGCAGCACCTTTATATTATATTTGCCGCTCGTCACGGAGAGCGGTGCAGTCGACAGCCTGTTTATGCTGCCCGAAGTGGCTGCCACGGCAAGCGACAACAGCTTGAGCGATATCCGGATGGAAGAGTACGAACAGGAGGAGTTTAGCCGGTTGGAGAACAAAACCGTATTGATCGTCGATGATGATATACGGAATGTGTACGCTTTGACCAATGCGCTGGAGAAACTCCAGTTGACCGTGCACACAGCCCAGAACGGCTTCGAGTGCTTGGAGCTGTTAAGCAAACATTCATCCATCGATGCGGTATTGCTGGATACGGTCATGCCTGAAATGGACGGCGTCGAAACGATGAAGCGGATACGGGAGAACCCGGAGTGGAGCGATCTGCCACTGATCGTCATGAGCTCGAATGCGATGAGGGATTCGGATCAATTCATTGGAGAAGGTGCGAACGGCTACCTTCACAAGCCGCTCCAACTCCGCGAGGTCATCCTTACCCTTCAGAAATGGATAGGGTAATAAGCGATCAAGTCAAGTCCGGGATATGACGGCGCTAATGTGCTGTTCCTTGCAAGGGCATGTCGTAAGTTGACGAATGCTAGCGGGTTGTTTTATGATGGAATCATAGCAGAAACATAAAACGGCGTGTTACCTGAAGCAGGGCATGAGCCAAGAAGAGACATCTTTATTTAAGGGGGTCTTTTCTTGGCTTTTTCAATGTTCATGCGGTGGGAGTATTTCTCCGCAAATGAATCCTATGGCGGAACACTGTTTAAACTTAAAGGAAAGGGGGAAGTTAATGAGCGGGATCGAGTTGTTTACAGTCGTTCGTGTTATTGGTAACAATGTCGTGATGGTTACTGGCGGCAAAAAAGAATCGGAATATGTCATCTTAGGCAAAGGCATTGGCTTCGGCGCGAAAATAGGCGGTACGATCGCTTCGGACGATAAGCGGATTGAAAAGCTGTTCAGGCTGGAGGATCGGGAGCAGTGGAGCCAAGCTCACCATCTGCTGGAAGAATTTGATCCGCAGGTGATGGAGATTACGGATCAGATACTGAATCTCATCGGACAGGAATTTCCGGGCACATTGAATGATAAGGTATACCTGGCGCTTCCAAGCCATATCCAGTTTACGATCTACAGAATCCGCAAAGGCATGGATATTATCAATCCTTTCCTTGAAGAAACCCGGATCAGCTTCCCAAAAGAATATGATATCGCAGCCAAGGCAGCGGAATTGATCGGCAAGACCTTCGATATAGAGGTTCCCGAGGATGAGATTGGCTTCTTGACCTACCATGTGTATTCGGCCGTCAGTCATGTGCCCGTTGGCCATCTGGTCAAGGCATCGAACGTGGTGGGAAGCCTGGTGAGGTATATTGAAGAGGAGCGGCAGGTCGCCTTTGACCGGGGAAGCATGGATTATGTTCGTCTGCTCATGCATTTAAGGTTCTCGGTAGACCGCATTCTGAATCAGGAAATCCATGTCGATAATCCGTTCGCGGAACAGATCCGCTCCAAGTTCACGCAGGAATACGGATTGGCAACACGTCTAGCAGGCATGATGGAGAAAGAACTCGGCAAGAAAGTGCCCGAAGCGGAGGTCTGCTTTCTGGCTATGCATTTATACCGGCTCTTCACTGGCCGACTACAGCAAAAGAATCAACCCAGGGAGGAATCTTAACATGTTTGATCGTTGGAAAAAGAAAAAAACAGCTACTGTCATTCAACTCACAGCCCCATTGTCGGGTAAAGCCTTGCCTTTATCGCAAGTGCCCGATGAGGCGTTTGCTGCCGGACACATGGGCCAAGGCATCGCCATCGAGCCTTCCGAGGGCAAATTAATCGCGCCGTTTGACGGGACCGTTGCGCATGTCATCAAGTCCAAGCATGCCGTCATGCTCGAGGATCCCGCAACCGGCCTGCAGTATTTGTTCCATATCGGGATTAACACGGTCGGTTTGAAGGGTGAAGGCTTTACAAGCCATGTTCAAGCCGGTGACCAGGTGAAGTCGGGTCAGACGCTGATCGAATTCGACATGGCTGCGATCCGGGCCGCCGGTTATCCGACGATTACGCCGATTATCGTAACCAATGCGGATGAAGTGGCTTCCAAGGTGGACGGTCAGACCGGTGACGTCGTGTCCGGCCAAAATCCTGTTTTGACCATCGAATTGAAATAGTATTCATTCGATAAGGAAATAAATATTGGTTATTGACAAAACGGGAAGACGTGAATTAAGATAACAACATCAAATGAATACGTTTAAGGCGTGTTACCATAAACATGGGCATGAGCCAAGAAGAAACGGACTATTTAATGCATAGTCGCCGTTCTTCTTGGCTTTTTTTGTTGACTTCGAATGATGATGGTATCCATGCCGCCTTAAAATGATGAATACAAGAGCCCGCAAGGAGGAGGATTTTCTGAGGTATTTCTGTTCCGGAGTGAATGGGAAGAAGTGGTTATTATATCGACGCATTATGTAAACGGTTTCAGCAAAAGCTAAATTATTGAAGTTGAAAGGATGATTGACATGCTGGCTAAATTGCAAAAGCTGGGTAAGTCCCTTATGCTGCCGGTGGCCACGTTGCCTGCGGCAGGTATCTTGCAGGGGCTTGGATTGATCGACTATCAAAAAGACATACCATTGGGAGCTCTCGGAGCTTTTTTGAATCAATATGTAACTCCGTTCATGACTTCAGGCGCCCTTGCCATTCTGGATAATCTGCCGATTATTTTTGCGATCGGCGTTGCGATCGGATTCGCCGGGGATGCCGTTGCGGGTCTCTCCGCTCTTATCGGGTACATGGTGCTTACAAGAGTGCTGGCGCAAGTGCCGCTGCAAATGCCGTTTATACCGGATGACGTAAAGCTGAATATGGGCGTTCTTGGCGGTTTCTTTGTCGGTCTATGGTCCGCCTACCTGTATAATAAATTCCACAACATTAAGATGCCGGATTGGTTGGGCTTCTTTGCGGGTAAACGCTTCGTACCGATCATCACGGCGGCCTCCACGATGGTGCTGGCAGTGCTGATCGGCATGATTTGGAGCCCGGTCCAGGATGGCATTTCCGCCTTCGGCAACTGGGTTGTCGGTCTGGGAGGCATCGGTTCGTTCATTTTCGGTACGGCTAACCGCTTGCTGATCCCTCTGGGTCTGCATCACGTATTAAACTCCATCGCCTGGTTCCAGATCGGCGATTACACGAATGCCGCGGGCGAAGTCGTTCACGGCGACCTGTGGCGTTTCTTTGCGGGAGACCCGACGGCAGGCATGTTCATGTCCGGTTTCTTCCCGATCATGATGTTTGCGATGCCGGCTGCGGCGCTGGCCTTTATGCATACCGCCAAGCCGTCCAAACGCAAGCTCGTCGGCTCCATCTTTATCGGTTCGGCAGTGGCGTCGTTCCTGACGGGGATCACCGAACCGCTTGAATTCGCGTTCATGTTCATTGCTCCGGTACTGTATGTAGTCCATGCGATTTTGACAGGTCTTTCCGGATTGATCATGTATGTCCTGGATGTGCATTTGGGCTTCTCGTTCTCGGCGGGCCTGATCGACTACCTGGTGAATCTGAAGCTGTCTACCAATGCTTGGCTGCTTCTGCCGGTCGGCTTGGCTTTCGGAGTCGTTTACTATCTGCTGTTCAGAATCCTCATTGTCAAGCTGAACTTGAAAACGCCTGGACGCGAGGAAGACGACGACATGGATACGGTTTCTGACGATGGAGATACAGCTGCCCCGGCTCCATCCGGCGCGGCATCCAATGAGTCCAAAGCGGCCAAGGTTTTGCAAAACATCGGCGGTGCGGATAATATTACCAGCATCGATGCTTGTATCACGCGTCTGCGCCTCGTCGTTAAAGACGAGAAGGCCGTTAAGGATTCGGAGTTGAAAAAATTAGGCGCATCCGGTGTCATGCGTCTGGGTCATGGCGCGGTTCAGGTCGTATTCGGACCGCAGGCGGAATCCATTAAAGACGAAATCAAAAAAATGATGTAAATGTGGCGGCAGCTGCTGCTAACGAGAGAAACCCTGTGCTATTCCAAGCACAGGGTTTCTCTTTTTTTGCATATGTTCATTATCGGTTCAGGCTTTTGCGTTGTCCCCAATACCGGATGTTGACATTGACATCAAGCTCAAGCGGCGTTTCGTCGTAGATTTCCTTTTTCTGTTCCACTAATTTCTTCCAAAGCTTGGGGTCTGTTCGGTACAATTGGAGACATAGTTCATAAGGATCCGCGTGGATCAATGCTGCTTTATGAAAGGTGTTCTGCAATTCCTTACGCAGGGTATCTTCCGTTAATCGCTTCATTTCCTTAATCCCCACCTGCTTGTAAATATTCTGTACCGTGCCAATGACGTTCAGCTTGATTCGATACGAAGCATCGTTTGGCTTCCGGATGACTTCGATGGTAGATTGGGGCTTCTCCAGCCGAATGCTCCCGATTGCTTCACCGTCCGCCTGAACGACGACGGCAGCGTGAGTATTATTCGATGCTAACCAGCGGGTCCCCAGCAGATCGGATCGTGGGAGCCAGCCCATCAATTCTTTGTTCTTGATCAGAAATCCGCCGTTCACTTCCAATATCGGATGCTGCTTCAGATTTTCCGACCAGTTCTGCGTCGAAATATGAAGGGAGGGAAGCAGAACGGTTGCAGCTTTTTCCCGATAGAGACGAATAAAGTTCACGAATTGGATCGGACGTATAAACGAGAATTGGACATAGCTTTCCCTGGGTTCATGAAGCAGCGAGTGCAGGGGGGAGAGCTGAAAGAACGGCGACACCGTAAAGAGATCCTCCATCTTATCCTTGGTCCCGTATATCCATTTCGTATACCGGATTTCCTGCGAGCGGTTGGTCAGGTCGAACACTTGAGACAACTGCTTAGGTTTTAACACGGCTTCCGTAAGCACCAAAGCCGTCACATGACCCCAGGAGACCCGCTGCTGACTCGACGTGTACAGATCAACGAGGGCTTCAGTCAACGTGGTGCCGGTTCCACGGCCAACCCAGATAGGCGCTTTCTCCGTCTGTTTGTTGGATTCTTGTTTGGCAATCGTGGCAAAGTCAAGCATCTGCACATATATGATATATTTCTCGTCCTTGTAATCCACGCCCAAAGCCGTGATATAGTTGATATCCTGGACTTCATTGTTGTCCCAGCAGCCTGAGAGCAGCAGAGATGTCAGGCATACGAGTATCCATACCCGCTTCATAACGCGCCGCCCTTTTTCCGTTTCCCCGGAAATCGCAAGAGATTGCCCAGGATTTTAGATATGGAGAAGGGCGAGAAAGGGGCAAGGTACGGCTGCCCGAACGGATTATGGTTTGCTGCATATTGAACGATCATGAAGACCGATATGAAGAAACCGAATAACCCGAACATCGAGGACAGGGTAAGGACAAAGAAACGCAAGATCGTTTGGCTGACAACAAAATCCTGATTGGAGTGGGTAGACCCCGCCACAAAGGATAGGGCACCGATGACGGTCATCGTCGGCGAGAAAAAACCGCCCCGAATAGCTGCGTCGCCGATAATGATACCGGAAACCACCGTAATGGTCGACGCGATCGGAGAAGGCATCTGCATGCCTGCCTCCCGCAGCAGAGTGAGGAGAAACAGGATGATCAGCATCTCAAACCCGGTCGGGATCGGAAGGCCGAGCCTGGTATTCGCAACCGTTGCCAGCAGCGGAAAAGGGATTTGATCCTGGTGAAAGGCTAATAGCGTTATATAGAAGCCGGGAAGGAAAATGGAAATCAGGAACCCGAACATTCTCAGAATCCTCCAGGGCATCACGAAATAGAACGGCATTTGGGGGTCTTCGGCAGCGAACAGCAGCTGCATGAAGCTCGCAGGCGCGATCAATAGGACGGGACTTCCCTGCATAATAATGACCAAACGGCCGCGAGTCAGAGAGTCGTATGCCAGGTCCGTCCGCCCCGTGTAGTCAAACATGGGAAGCACGCTGAACCTGTACGGAGTCAGATGCTCCACAAGCTCGCCGATCCCTACGGGAGGATCCCCGGCGTAATGGTTTAGCTTGTCCACGATGGCCGTGACGGTCTCCGGTATGACCTTGTCCTTTAAATACATGATGCCGACGGTGGTTTTGCTTTTGTCCCCAAGCTTAAAGGAGGAATAGACAAGTCCCGGTGATTTCAGCCTTTTGCGGATAAGTGCTACATTGATATCCAATTCCTCGACAAACCCGTCGCGGGGCCCTTTGACCGAGGTTTCCGTGGCGCTTTCTTCCGGCGTTCGGCCGATGGTTTTGCCGGCGCTGTACGAATACAGCTTATCGTCCTTGGGAAAATACAGGGCAACGTAGCCGGAATAAACAATGTCATCGACGGACTCCAAATCGGCATCGGCGACATCCAGCGTAAGATAATATTCAAGGCTGGTCGGGTCAAACGGATGCTTTTGCGAAACGGAAGTATTCCATTCCTTGCTGATGACAGGCAAAAAGACCTCGGACAACACTTTCGAATCGCACATCATCGGGCTGTAAACCATAATCGCCCAAGGCTCTTCATCCATTCCCGGGTAGGACGTTATATAGACGTCATCGGAATCGGCATAACGATCGCGCAATTGCTGTTCGGTCATGTTCATTGCGGCGTTTCTCCTTTCGTGGAACTGACATCCTGCGGCTCCTGCTGATTCGGTTTGCGGATCAGGAAGAATAACAGGAGGCTTAGGATGGTGATATAAACGGCGGATGCGGGCAAGAAATAGTCGGCCATGGCATAATACATTTTCAAATTGCTGATCGGTGAGGCGCACAGTATGATGAGCAGCGTGGTGACGGCTAATACGCCAACGCTCTGTCTGGACTTGGGAAGAAGGGTTTCGCAGAGCAAAAAAATCGAAATGGAAATGGAGATATAAGCTCCGCTAAGCCACTGGAAGATGGATAAAAAATCGACGTGTTCCACGAATTTGCCCAGCTTCACGAGACGCCATTGCTCATAGGCGGGGTACCGCTGAAGCTTCATTTCTTCCGGACCAAATTCGGCAATGCCGCCGATCGTGGGTCCAAACGTGAGGAAGATGAGAACCAGATGGATGAGCAGGATCGTAAGAAAACCGGGTTTTTTCTGCAGGTGAGGCCGCAGAAACAAGATCAGGATAAATTGGGACAGCCCTCCGAGCATGATAGGAACTCCGCTGAGAACCGGCATGAAGCCGTCCTCAAGGACAGGCAGCAAGTAACTGTAATTTTTCACTTTCAGATTGGACACGGATACGAATATGCCCAGCAAGACGACGCAAGGCAGCAAGATGCCGGCGGCAACGCCGATGGTTTTAATCCCATGGTTAATGCTGATAAGGCATAGCATCATGAGCACGAATGCGGTGGCAACGACAGGGGTTTGGACCATGTAGGTCGATTTCGTCCAATCGATGACTTCCTTCAAGGTATAGAAGGCGAAGGCAAAAAAATACAAGCCTGACATGCCCATCGCAAGCATGCGCGCCGCTCTGCCGCTGCTTTCGTCCAACGCTTGCTTGATCGAACGGGAGCCGACTTTTTTGATGATTCCATAAATAAGCAGAACCCAGGGCATGAATAACACGGCTGACACGAGAATGGTGATCCAAGCATCCCGTCCGGACTTCTCCAGAAGCACAGGGATGATCATGACATGATTGGTCAAACCTGCCGTGAGCATCATAATCATAAACGCCTGATTCGTTGGAATACCGCGAGCTAATGACATGTGTGATCCCCCAATTCTGCTTTCTTCCGTTTATACTTCTCGGGGAACAGCCAAAATATGCGAGAGCATCCAGCCTCGGGCTGCATGAACCGCTTGCTCGTTTGTTCATCATGAACTTAAAAGGCATTTTTAGGCTCGGCGGCACGGTACATAAATCACGGAGAATCCCTTCATAATAAGGAAAGTTTTGATCGAACACATCACAATATCCGGAGGACATAACCGTGAACAGAAGAGTGAAAACGGAGGCAGGGGAAGCAAAAGGGAATCTGAAGTGGTGGCAGCTATCGCTGCTGGGAGTCGCATCCACGATCGGCACGGGGTATTTTCTCGGATCCGCGCTGGGTATCCGGCTTGGGGGACCGGCTTTTCTTCTTTCTATTATATTGGCGGCGACGGCCACCTACTTCGTGTTTGATGTGCTGGCGCGAATGACGGCGGAGGATCCGCAAAAAGGCTCGTTCCGAACCTACGCCAAAAAAGCCTACGGCCGGTGGGCAGGCTTCTCAACAGGGTGGATGTACTGGTGCTCCGAAGTGTTGATCATGGGGAGCCAGATGACGGCGCTGGCGATATTCTCCCGCTTTTGGTTTCCTGGCGTTCCGATGTGGATATTCGCATCAGGTTATGCCGTACTGGGGCTTTTTGTCATATGGATCGGCACCAAGGGCTTCGACCGCCTGGAGAATGTGCTGGCTGTTATTAAGGTCGCTGCCATCGTCATGTTTCTTGTCATTGCCGCCGCCGCTTGGATGGGATGGTTGAAAGGCGGGTCTAGACCCCATGTTCCGGGCAGCATGAACGCCTTATTCCCGACGGGCGGAAAAGGCGTGTGGTCGTCCTTGATCTTTGCGTTTTATGCTTTCGGCGGAATTGAAGTCATGGGAGTGATGGCCGTCCGCTTGAAGAATCCGAAGGAAGCCCCGAAATCGGGCAAGGTGATGATTCTCCTGCTGGCTATCGTATATGTACTGTCTATTGGCATGGCCGTGATGATGGTAGCCTGGAATCGATTCTCCACGACGAAAAGCCCCTTCGTTGTGGCGCTTAGCTCGTATCAGCTGCCTTTTATCCCCCATATATTCAATGCGGTCTTAATCATTGCCGGATTCTCGACGATGGTTGCCTCGCTGTATGCCGTAACCACGATGCTGGTCACGTTATCCGAGGATAAGGATGCGCCCAAGCTGTTTTCCAGAAAAATGTTCAAGCGCGATACGCCCATCTTCTCCCTTTCCCTTACCGCCGCCGGGTTGATTGTATCCATCGTGCTGTCTCTGCTCATGCCCGGCAAGATTTACGAGTATCTGACAACTGCGGCAGGACTTATGCTGCTGTACAACTGGTTTTTTATCCTGATATCGGCCGGCCGGCTGATGGAGCTTACGGGATGGGGCAAGGCCAAAAGATACATCGGTATGATACTCATAGCGGCTGCCGTCAGCGGAACCGCCCTGCACCCGACGAGTCGGCCGGGACTCTGGATCAGTCTCGGGTTCATATTGTTAATCGGACTGGTCGTATTATGCATGCGCTCCGTGTGGAAAAAATCCGGTCAGGGCCGCGCGATGGAGAGGAAAAAGCGCAAGCTTAGCCCCAAACCGGCCCGTTAGAATACGAGCGGATAAAGTAATGCCAGAGCTCGAATTCCGAAATAAACGCCAAACACGATTAACGAGATCCCGGAGAGCACCGAAATGAGAGAAAGCGCCCGCTCGTTTAAATATCGACGGAATACGCTGCCGAGCGCGGCCATGAACAAATCCCAAATCACGACCCCGGCGATCACGGCTACGCTGTAGAGAAACAGGTTCCCGGACCCTTCGTCCGCCGCGGTTTTGACCAGGATAGAGCCGTAGATGCCGAGCCAGAACAGAATCGTCATCGGATTCGAGACGGACATGAGAAATCCGGAGAGCATGCTTTTCCATAACGAATCTTCGCTTTTTTCTTGACTGATCGTCACTTTATTGGCGTTCAGGATGCTTTCCAGCCCGGAATAAATAAGGACAAAAGCGCCGAACAGCCAGAGGAATGTCTGCATGAACGGCGTATTCAGAAAATGTACAACGCCGAGATAGACGAGGACCATATACAGGATATCCGCAAGAACCGCACCAATGCCGAACAGCCAAGCATGCCAGAACCCTTTCTTGATTCCCTTATCAAGCTGCGCCGCATTAATCGGACCAACGGGTGCCGATAGGGAAAGGCCAAGGATCATGTAGCTAATTAGAATACTCATCAATTTCCACCTCTCGTCTGGAACATGGATAACACAGCTTGTACCTGCTTGCTCGTACATTCTATTCGGCAGGCGGACAAACTAAAACTGGATTGGAAATTTTTTTCTGCCTTAAAAGAAGACGTGAAAAACCGCGCAGCTCCCTGCGCGGTTTTATTTGATTTCGTTTATTTGGTAGGATATAGATGAATGTCAGATGGCTGGTATTGCAGCATTACATAACCATAAGAAGAGGTGCATCCCAATGAGTCGCCCATATCGGATTACGGTATTGTCAGACACCCATATGCCCAAAAAGGCGAAGGAACTGCCAGACCCGCTGCTTGAAGATTTACGGCAATCGGAGCTTATTGTTCATGCCGAAGACTGGTCCGATTGGGAGCTCTACGAGCTGTTAAGTCAATATGCTCCCGTGGAGGGCGTGGCCGGGAATGTGGATGACGCGCGGATCGTGGAACGCTTTGGGTATAAAAGAATGGTTGAAATCGAAGGCAAGCGCATCGGGATTGTGCACGGACACGGTCAAGGCGGAACGACGCCATCACGAGCCAGAAAAGCTTTTGCAGATACGGAGGTGGACTGCATCTTGTTCGGCCACTCCCATATTCCCTATAAAGAAGATGTACAGGGGGTCCTGCTGTTCAATCCCGGTTCCGCTACGGATAAAAGGCGGCAGCCCCGTTATTCGCATGGAAGGATCGAGATCCTGGACGGTAACCTGGAAGCCCATCATGTTTTTTATGATCGGAAGTGAACGAAATCAAGGCATTGGTAAAATCAGTATGGGGCTGCCTGCTTTTGAAATCACCCGTATCAGGTTAATTAATAGAAGTCCCCGATATGGTAAATCATGTGGATGTGAGGATTGTTATGTCAAAGGAAGATAAACAAAAAGATGCGATTCAGGTAGGTTTGTCCGGGTGGGGGGATCATGACAAGCTGTACGACGAAGGGGCAAGGCCTTCAGATAAACTGGAAATGTACAGCAGGCATTTTCCCATCGTGGAGATGGACAATTCGTTCTATGCCATACCCTCGCCGGAACAAATGACAAAATGGGCGGCAGCCGTCCCGGACCATTTCGGTTTTATTGTAAAGGCCTATCAGGGCATGACAGGACATGCCCACGGACAGGGCAAGGACAGATATCCCAGCGTAAAAGCGATGTTCGATCATTTGCTTGCATCGGTCGAAGAATTGCGAGCGGCGGACAAATTAAGGACCGTGCTTTTCCAATACCCGCCATGGTTTGGTTGCGAACGCAAGCATGTGGACACTCTGAAGCGTACGCGGGAATGGATGAAGGACGTTCCGGTAGCCTTGGAGTTTCGCCATCAGAGCTGGTATGCGCCAGAGTTTCGCGAGAAGACCCTCGAATTTATGCGGAGCGAGGGCTGGATCCACAGCATAGCCGACGAGCCGCAAGCCGGTATCGGATCGGTGCCGGTCGTGCTTGAGACATCGGGCACGGAGGCCGTGATGATCCGGATGCACGGACGAAACGCCGATGGGTGGCATTCCAGCGGTCAGCCCAACTGGCGAGAGGTAAGGTATTTGTACCGTTACAGTCCGGAAGAATTGGAACAGCTGAGAGGATGGATAGAGCAATTGCTAAAGAAAGCGAAGCAGTGCTGGATTATCTTCAACAACAATTCGGGAGGCGATGCTTCCGACAACGCCAAACAGCTTCTTCAACTGCTGGGGATGAACACCGGCCCCGAGCCGCTGAGGCAGATGGACTGGCTGGAAGAGGATATTTTTTCCGAATAAATGGGTTTAAATGGAACCCCATACAGGGAACTGGTGAACGAGCGGACAAATCGTCAAAAAATTGACGCAAATTCATCTGTTTCTGAGATCATTATTATATATAAAGGGTATTTTCGGTATTGAGGCCAAGTGTATTATAATGTAATCGTAAGAAAACGTTTATTTAATGTAAAATGTAGTATGCAAAATGTAAAATTAGAAATTCCGTCCTTGAGCAATCAAAATAATCTGACGGAGGGAGTCAGCGATGAAGACCCTTGACAGAATGACAGAGGGACCATGGCAGAAATATCACGGTCCGAACTTGGGGTACATTCAAGATCAGTATGAGAAGTTTTTGCAAGACCCGCAATCTGTGGAGCCAGGATACCGCGAGCTGTTCGCAAGCTGGGGACCGCCTCCATCTTTGGAAAACAATGAAAAGAAAGCGGATTCGCAGGGACAAGGTGTAAGCTACGACCCGCAATTGATGAAAAAAGGGGTAGCTGCCGGCAAACTGGTGTGGAACATTAGAACCTACGGTCATCTGGCCGCAGACATTGATCCGATTGGAATCGGAAACGAAGCCGACACGCGTCTGCTTCAACCGGAAAGCTACCAACTCAGCCAAGCGGATTTGGCCGCCCTGCCTGCAGAGATCGTCTGGGAGGAGGCTCCTGGCGATATCAAGAACGGCTTAGAGGCAATCCAGCGGCTGTTGCAACTATATACAGGCTCCATTGCCTATGAATTTAGCCACGTCCACGATGAAGAAGAACGCAAGTGGCTCAACCAGCAGGCCGAATCAGGCCGCTACTTGTCCGACATGAGCGTTGAAGAGCGCAGGGGATTGTTGAAGAAGCTGCTCGAAGCCGAGCAGTTCGAGGAATTCCTGCATCGCACTTTCGTAGGCGCGAAGCGCTTCTCGGTTGAGGGCAATGAGGCACTCGTGCCGCTGCTCGACGAGATCGTTCGCCAAATGGCCGAAGCGGATGTCAACTCTATTCTCGTGGGTATGGCGCACCGCGGACGTTTGAACGTTCTGGCTCATGTGCTGGGCAAGGATTACGGCAAGATTTTCTCGGAGTTCATGCACTCTCCGAATAAACATTTGGTGCCGTCCGAAGGCTCCATGGGCATCAACTACGGCTGGACGGGCGACGTAAAGTACCATTTGGGCGCGGACCGTTACCTGAAGAAGGATGAAGCCCGGCAGGTTCGGATCACGCTTGCGAACAACCCGAGTCACCTGGAATACGTCAATCCGGTAGTAGAGGGCTTTGCTCGTGCCGCCCAGGAGGATCGCAGCGAAGCGGGTTATCCGAAGCAGGATGTGAACAAAGCGCTGAGCATTCAGATTCATGGCGATTCCGCGTTCCCTGGCGAAGGCATCGTGCCGGAAACCTTGAACTTCAATAAATTGCCGGCGTTCCGTACGGGCGGATCGATTCACATCATCGTGAACAACCGCATCGGATTCACGACGGAAGGCAAGGATTCCAGATCGACCCATTATGCGAGCGATTTGGCAAAAGGTTATGAGATTCCGATTATCCACGTGAACGCGGATGATCCGGAAGCGTGTATCGCAGTGGCCCGTCTTGCCAGCGATTACCGCAACAAGTTCAAGAAGAGCATTCTGATCGATCTTGTCGGCTACCGGAAATATGGCCACAACGAGACGGACGATCCGGAAACGACCCAGCCGCTGATCTACCAGAAGGTGAAGAACCATCCAACCGTCAGCACGATTTATATGAAGAAACTGGTGGATGGAAACATTCTGACCCAAGAACAAGTGGACGGTTTGAAGAACGGTGTCGTGGAGGTCTTGAAGAACTCTTACGAGAACGTGAAGACGAAGGATCCGGTTGATCAGATTCTGCTCGGACTGAACCCTACGGACGGCAAATCCAAGACGGAAGCCGCGACGAATGTATCTGCAGAGGTGCTGCGCGGCATTAACCGCGAGCTCCTGCAGTGGCCTGAAGGCTTTACGGTATATCCAAAGCTTCAACGCATCCTCGAGCGGCGCAGCAATTCGCTTGACGAGGGCGAGAAGGTGGACTGGGGTCATGCCGAAACGCTGGCCTTCGCTACGATTCTCGCTGACGGCAAGCCGATCCGGATCACGGGACAGGATGCCGAACGTGCAACGTTTGCCCATCGAAACCTGGTGCTTCACGATGCGGTTAATGGAGAAACCTTCTGCCCGCTGCACCGGCTGCCGCAAGCCAAGGCATCGTTCGCGATCCATAACAGCCCGCTGACCGAAGCTGCGGTCGTTGGATTTGAATATGGCTACAATGTGTACTCTCCCGAGACTTTGGTGATCTGGGAAGCGCAGTACGGCGATTTCGTCAACTGTGCACAGGTGATCATCGACCAGTTCATTACGGCCGGACGTTCGAAGTGGAGACAGAAGTCCAGCTTGGTGATGCTGCTTCCTCACGGCTATGAAGGAAACGGTCCAGAGCACTCCAGCGCCAGATTGGAACGGTTCCTCCAGCTGAGCGGCGAGGATAACTGGACGGTTGCGAATCTGACTTCGGCCGCCCAATATTTCCACCTGCTGCGCAAACAGGCTTCCCTAACCAACACGGACGATGCCAAGCCGCTGGTGGTTATGGCTCCGAAGAGCTTGATCCGTAACCCGCGTGTCGCGTCGCCTGTGAACGCGTTTAGCGAAGGCGGTTTCCAGAAGGTAATGGAACAGCCGGGTCTAGGTCAAACACCTAAGAAGGTGGAACGCCTTGTATTGTGCTCGGGGAAAATCGCGATCGACTTGGAAGACGCTCTGGATAAGCAGAAGGGTGAGGACCAATCCTGGATCCACATTCTTCGTGTGGAACAGCTGTATCCTTTCCCTAAAGAAGAAATTTCCCGTGTGATGCAGAAGTATCCGAACCTGAAAGAGATTCTGTGGGTTCAGGAAGAGCCTCAGAACATGGGCGGCTGGAGCTTCATGGAGCCGAGAATTCGTGAAATTGCACCTAAAGGCACAGAGGTCCGTTACAGCGGACGTCCTGAGCGTTCGAGCCCTGCTAGTGGATATCAGGATGTTCATGCTTATGAGCAACAGACCATCATTTCTTTTGCCCTTAATCGTAAAACTATAAATCAAGAGATCTCATTGGGGAGGTAGCGGCTGTGAGCGAAATTACTGTACCAGCTATGGGCGAATCCATCACCGAAGGAACGATATTCAAATGGCACGTAAAAGAAGGGGATAGCGTCAACATCGGTGATGTGCTGCTCGAGTTAGAAACGGATAAGGTTAATCTTGAAATTAGCGCAGAGTCTGAAGGCGTTGTGGAAAAAATCCTTCGTCAAGAAGGGGAGAACGTAACGATCGGCGAAGTGATCGGTCAAATTTCTCCGCAGGAAGGCGTTCCAAGTGCATCGGCGCCGAAGGCGGCTGAAGCTCCAGCCTCCGTGCAAACGGAAGCCGCTTCGGCACCCGCCGCAGAAGCACCGAAACCGCAAGCTCCGGTACCGGCTCAGAACGAGGAAGGAGCAGGTCTGACTGCATCGCCATCCGCACGCAAACTGGCTCGTGAACGCGGGATTGATCTGGACCAGGTACAGGGCCGCGACCCGATCGGTCGGATTTACCATGATGATGTGAAGAATCATAACGAAGCTAAGCCGTCTGCGGCACCTAGCAAGCCGGCAGCTTCAACGCCTGCACCGGCAGCACAAGCACCTGCTGCCGAGTATGGCAAACCGGTTGAACGTACCCGCATGTCCCGCCGTCGTCAAACGATTGCGAATCGTTTGGTCGAAGCGCAGCATACGGCTGCCATGCTGACGACCTTCAATGAAGTGGATATGACCGCGATCCTGGACGTGCGCAAGCGTCGTAAGCAAGCATTCCAAGAGAAGCATGACGTAGGGCTCGGTTTCATGTCCTTCTTCACCAAAGCGGTTGTGGGTGCGTTGAAGAGATTCCCGCATCTGAACGCCGAGATTGACGGCGACGATATCGTCGTGAAGAAATTCTATGATATCGGTATTGCGGTATCCGCCAAAGAAGGGCTTGTCGTTCCGGTCGTTCGCGATGCCGATCGTCTTGGTTTTGCCGAGATTGAGAAGGAAATCGGCAATCTGGCTGCCAAAGCCCGCAATAACGCGCTGTCCTTGTCTGAGCTGCAAGGCGGTACGTTTACGATTACGAATGGCGGCGTCTTCGGCTCGCTGTTGTCTACGCCGATCCTGAATACGCCTCAGGTGGGTATCCTCGGCATGCACAAAATCCAGCTTCGCCCGGTAGCGATTGATGCTGAACGCATGGAAAATCGTCCGATGATGTACATCGCATTGTCTTACGATCATCGGATCGTTGACGGTTCCGAGGCGGTTCGCTTCCTGGTAACCGTGAAAGAGCTCCTCGAAGATCCGGAGTCGCTGCTTCTGGAAGGATAATCATCCAAGCCAAAGAGACTCACCTATATAAGAAGGCCGCATGGCAGTGTCCATGCGGCCTTTCTTATTGCGCGATTAGGATTTAGATTGATTTTTATCGTCTGGATCGGGAAGATCCCGGGGATTCCAATTCTCAGCCTGAGGCTCCACATCCTGATGCTTCTTCACCTTGTCGCGTTGTTCCTGGGAGTCGTTCTCCGTGTCCTGATGATTGCGTACTTCTTCGCTGTTCGGTTGTTTCATGGGAATACCTCCTTCAGTCAATGTAATACATACATACCCGGTATGGCAAAAGACAAACAGGCTGCAAACGGCGAGTCATTTGATTTTCATCAGGGTTGAAGTTAACATGGTAACTGAAAGCATCACTACATAGGACATGAAATGATAGATATACGAGAGGAGAGATCGGATTTTATGGCGAATCCATCACAGCGCACACTGCTGTTTTCAGGTGCGTATTCGGAAGATAATCAAAGCGGGGTATGTGTTTATGAATTTAACGAGGACAGCGGCGAGCTGAAGCTGCTTGATGAAGTATCCGGCATTAAAAATCCCACTTTCTTGAACGTCGATCCGGATAACGGACGTTTGTATGCCATCGGCGAAATTGCAGATCAAGGCGGCAAAGCAGCCGAGGTCATCAGCTTTGAAATTGACCCGGAGGCCGGCAAACTGTCCGAATTGAATCGTACCCGCAGTGTCAGCAGCTCCACTTGCCACATTCAGCGTGATGAATCCAGCAAGTATCTGATTGTTTCGAGTTATCATGGAGGCCTGGTAGGTCTTCATTCGATCGATGAGAATGGACGAGCCGGCAAACTGCTGGATGAGAAGAAACATACGGATCTCGTGACAGTGCGTGATGATCAGCAATCCAGAGCGCACTCGGCATTTTACAGTCCGGATGGTCAATATGTGTTCGTACAGGACTTGGGATTGGACAAGATTCTTGCATATACGATAAATGAGAATAAGCAAGAGCTGAGCTTTCACGGCGAAACCCAGCTGGACGCGGGCGTAGGGCCCCGTCATTTGGCTTTCCATCCCAGCGGTGCCTATGCTTATGTCATCAACGAGCTGAATTCCAGTGTCACGGTGCTTCGCTACAATCAAGAAGCGGGACGTTTAGAGGTGCTGGAAACGGTATCGACACTGCCTGCGGATTTTGACGGGGAGAGCTATTGTGCCGAAATCGCCGTGTCCCCGGATGGCAAAACGGTATACGGATCGAACCGCGGACACGACAGCATTGTAGTATTTAACGTGCATGAAGATACCGGTCGTTTAAGTCCGGTTCAATATATTTCGACGGAGGGCGGCCATCCGCGTCATTTTACGCTCATGCCGGGGGGGAAATTCCTCATCGTTGCCAATCGGGACGGGAATAACCTGGTATTGTTTAACGTGAATCCGGAAGACGGGAAGCTTGACTTTACCGGGTATACGGTTTCGCAATCCAAGCCGGTATGCGTTAAACCTGCGGTATTCCAAAGATAGACCTGGAAGCCCCCCCGATCCTCTCATAGGAAATTTTCTTTTTTTTATCAGGTTAGGCATTACCGCTGGGATATGCTTGCTTGCTGCTTGCTGCTTGCTGCACGGCAGGCTCGGATTGCCAAGATTCAGATACGGACTCGTTGGGTTATCTATAATCATGAAAACTTAAACGAGGAGGTTGTGGCAATGACAACAAATCAACGTTTGGATGGTAAAGTAGCCATCGTTACCGGTGCTGGTTCCGGAATCGGCCGGGCCGCAGCCCTTCTTATGGCAGAACAAGGAGCTAAACTCCTGTTGATCGACATCGATCGTGAACGCGTAGAGAAAGTGAAGAAGACCATAGAAGATGGCGGGGGCGAAGTGCTCACGGGCAACTGCGATATTTCCAAAGCGGAATCGCTGAAGGATTGCTTCAGTCAAGCCGCCGAGCAGTGGGGAAAGATTGATATCGTATTTGCGAATGCCGGTATTAATGGGACCAAAGCTCCGATCGAGATCATGGAGCTGGATGAATGGGATGCTACCATTAACACGAATTTGAGAGGAACGTTTGCTACGGTAAAATACGCGATTCCTCACTTAAAGGATCATGGCGGCAGCATCATCATTACGAGCTCCATTAACGGAAACCGGGTATTTACCGGGTTTGGTTTCTCCGCATACAGCACCACGAAGGCGGGACAGGTGGCCTTCATGAAGATGGCGGCGCTGGAGCTCGCCCGTTACAAAATCCGGGTGAACGCTATTTGCCCAGGCGCGATTGCAACGAATATTGATGAGAGCACCATTGCGAAGCCGGAGCTGGACGAGGTGACGATTCCGATTGAATACCCTGAGGGAGACCAGCCTTTGGCGGACGGACCGGGACAGCCATCACAGGTTGCTCAGCTCGTAGCCTTTCTGGCATCGGATGATGCTTCCCATATTACCGGTACGGAAATTTATATCGATGGTGCGGAATCCCTCATCCATTGATCAAAACCCACGATCGATTTGACAAATTCGGGCGTTTTCCTCATAATGAATGAACGAATTGTCAAATGAATAGTGGTGATAAAGATGGGGATGGGGATTGTTGTTGTGGAAATATGCGACAGCAACTTGATGAGTGCTTTGGAACTTGAGCATCTTGAGGAATTGTATCCCGAAATCGCTGTCCTGAGGGCGGATTGCATGAATCTTTGCGGTCTATGCAAGCTTCGTCCATATGCACTGGTGAATGGTAAACGTGTATTCGCGGCAACGACGGAAGAATGCGTCGAGAAGATCAAAGCTGCTATCGAAGCTGAACTGGCTGTTTTCCTAGAGGAATAAATTAACGAGACACTAATATAGTATTTAGATATCCTCCCTTTTGGTAGGCAAGAGTTTTAGTACATCTGATTTTGATGGACGTAACCTTGTTGGCTGAAAGGGATTTTTTATGAAAGCAATTAGTTGCTTTCCTGAATCACGAGGCCTTCAACTGCTTGTTCGAGGCGCTAACTGAACTTCTACATTTTTAATATTAGACTTTTGATTTATGATGCTCCGGAATCTATTGTCTTCCTAATTAAACAGGAAATTTTTAATTAAACGTCTCTAGAGGTTGCTCGAACAATAAATAATGCTTATACTGTAATATCATGGGAATTCAATGTAGAGTATATAATCCCTGTAGTAAAGGAGAATCACATGAAGCTTCGTTCAATTCCCTCAGTGACAAATATATTAAAAAATCCTGACATCAAGAGCACAATAAAGGATTACTCTGTATCTACTAACTATGTAACTTTATTAATTAAACAATATCTTGAGAAATTGAGAAGTGAAAGTGTGTTAGGAAGTGTAAACGTTTTATCGGAAGAAGAATTGATTAAGGATCTTAGAACATTTATTTCACAGAGTTTAAATCCTAATATGATACCAGTAATTAATGCGACGGGAATTGTTCTACATACTAATTTAGGACGGTCTTTACTACCGGTTGCAGTAAACAAGCATTTGATGAAAATAGCTGGAAGTTATTCAAATCTAGAGTACAATCTTGAAACCGGAACACGTGGATCGAGACACGACATAGTCGAACATATTATTAAGACTTTGACTGGTGCAGAGTCAGCCATGGTTGTTAATAACAATGCTTCAGCTGTATTTCTAATCTTACTAGTGCTCGCTGCAAAAAGAGAGGTAGTTGTATCCAGAGGAGAAATAATCGAAATCGGTGGATCATTTCGAATTTCTGACATAATGAAAGAAAGTGGAGCAATTCTTAACGAAGTCGGTACTACAAACCGCACTCATACACATGACTATGAAGGAGCAATAAATGAAAATACTGCTCTATTACTTAAAGTCCACAAAAGTAATTTTGTAATTAATGGATATACACAGTCAGTAGATACTAAGGATCTGGTCAAGTTAGGGAATAAGTATAATATTCCTGTATATGAAGATCTTGGTAGCGGCGTGTTATACGATTTGAAAAAACATGGTATAGGAAACGAACCTTCTATTAGAGAGGTTGTTGAAAAAAAAGTAGATCTCATTAGCTTTAGTGGCGATAAACTTTTAGGAGGCCCTCAAGCGGGTATTATCATTGGATCACATGAGTTGATAAATAGACTAAAAAAAAATCCACTTGCTAGAGCCTTACGACCTGATAAATTAACTCTGTCGGCTCTAGAATCCACTCTCTTACTCTATCTTAATGAGGAATTGGTTGTAAAAGAACTGCCAACACTTCGAGATATTCTAGCTTCTCCACAGGTTATTAAAATAAAGGCGGAAGAACTTTATTGCTTACTAACGGACGAAGTTAAATCATATGTCGAAGTTATTCAAGTTTATTCGGAAATTGGTGGTGGGACGATGCCTGAAGTAAAATTGCCATCGTTTGCAATCTCACTGAGGTCTGATAAGTTTGAAGTGCAATGGTTAGAGCGAAAGTTGCGAAATTGTAATCCGCCAATCATCGCCCGTATTCAAAAAGACACTCTTTTATTAGATGTTAGAACGATACAGAATGACGAAATTGAACTTGTAGCGGAAGGGATAAACCGTATATTTAAATAAAAACAATTAATCTGCAAGGGTGATAACTATGACGCATCGGTATTATACGATTGGAATCGCTGGTCATATTAACCACGGTAAGACTACATTAACAAAAGCATTAACTAATATTGATACTGACCGTCTTATCATTGAAAAAGAGCGGAATATTTCCATTGAACTCGGATATGCGCCACTCTTATTATATGGATTCGAAACATCAATCATTGATGTCCCAGGGCATGAAAAATTTATTCGGAAAATGATTGCTGGGGTTGCTGGTATAGATCTTGTCATTTTAGTTGTCGCGGCAGATGAAGGCGTTATGCCCCAAACTAAAGAACATATCGAAATTCTAACTCTCTTGGGTATAGAACATGGAATTATTGTTGTGACCAAAATAAATCGGGTGGAATATGAATTTTTAGAAATAATAGAAGAAGATATAAAATCGGCAGTAGAAGGATCCTTATTTGAAGGTGTTGAAATTTTATATGTAGAGAGCATAAGTGGAGAGGGATTGGATAATCTTAAGTATATGCTTGTTCAGAAGTTAAAAAAGATCCCACAACGAATTTCAAATGGAATTTTGAGGATGCCTATTGATCAAGTGTTTACAATTCATGGTCAAGGAGTAGTTGTAAGAGGTACGATTTATGAAGGTACTCTAGAAAGTGGGGATGCTCTTACTATACTTCCTCAACATATTCCAGTAAAGGCTAAGGAGGTTCAAATACATAACAAGGTTAAGAACAAAGCTACGGCAGGTCAGAGAGCAGCTATTAACATTGGCGGGATACAAAAACAAAAAATAAGAAGGGGAGATGTTATCGTTTCATCAACGGACTTTGTAATTAGCAACATGATTGATGTTACACTTAAGACAGTAAAGGATCTTGAATACCCTGTAAAACAACGAACTACTATTAATTTTTACTCTGGTACAAATGAAACCTCTGGAAAAATTGTCTTCTTCGATCGCAATGAATTACATGATAACTCTGAAATTCTGTGCCAAATCTTATTGAAGAAACCGATTGTTGTTAAACGTGGAGATCGTTTTATTGTAAGACGACCTTCGCCTGTCGAAACGATAGGTGGAGGATGGATTATTAGTGCATCAAGTGAAAAATATCGATATGGTCAAAAAACGATTGAAAAACTGTTACATAAAAAAGAAGCAAGCCCGAAAGACAGGATATTGGACGCATTGGCAATACATAAAATGTTAAATACAAACGAATTAAGCAAATTGACATCATTATACGGAGATAAATTAAATGTAATATTGGAGGGAATGATTCAAAGTCATCAAATTTTTGTTATCGAACCCAATCTATTTACGTCTAGTATGGTTTACGATAATGTTAGATCACAGGTTAAAATGGAAGTAGAAAAATACCATATATCATTCCCCCTCCGTATTGGAATAAGTAAAGCCGAATGTATTCAAGTGCTTCAACGAAATATCCCTAAAAAGTTAGGTGAAATAGTGATTAACAAGGAAATAGAAGAAGGGAGATTGTCAAGAAGAAATCATTTTATTCATATACCTGAGTTCGTACCTCATGTACCTGAGGAGTGGAATTCTAAATTTGAAGGCGTGTTGGAGAATTTAGAAAATGATAGGTTGGAAGTTTTGGAATGGAATGAATACTTGAGAGGTGCAAGTGTACCCGAACACCTTCATAATGAATTGACTCATTATGTTGTTAACAGCAAACTTGCATATCGATTAGACGATAAGCATATAATTCATCATCAAACTTTTGAGGATGAATTCAAATTGTTATATGTTGAAACAAACAATCAACCATTTTGTATACAAGATGCTAAGGGCATTTTGAAGGGTTCAAGAAAAAAACTGATTATGTTTCTCGAGTTGTTAGATTATTTACAAATTACATGTAGAGAGAACGATACAAGACATTGGATCGTGTGATTAAAATGAATTGAATATGGCGAGACTGTGTGGGAATCGAACCCACCGGAGACGCGGGACGTCTCCCAAAAGGTTTTGAAGACCTAGAAGGACACCAGTACCCCAGCCAGCCTCGAATTACCAATTAGACCTTCATTATATAATGACATTTATTCACATACAAGGATGAAATTTTGAAGAGTATTATTTTAACAAACAAAACGGACAGCAATGATTACTCGTCGTTCACTTCCCTTAAAAGGAAGAAGGCCGGCGCTTTTTTACTTTGAGAACTTTTATATGTAGTGTTTTATAAGCATAACGTAGGCCATTTTGAAAGCAGGCTTCTATGTAGAAACGGGATTAAGTCGGAAGTCCTATTCCAAACATTTTTTTGATTAATTATAATAAATATTACCAAGTAAATAATTGGAATCGTTAACTTAATTTCGGTAGATTTATCTTAATGTTAATCCAAAATGTTATATAAGGAGGGGATTCAAAAGGACCTACATATTTATGCTTCTTCAAAGTGAAGGGAGACAATCAGGATTACTGCGAATTCATTTATTTTATATTCTCATGTAATTAAAACCAAGTAGTGTAAATAAATATGTATTATTCAATTTAGAATACTGTTTCCTCGATTCGAAATACTTAGGAGATCGTGATGTCAAATGAAATCCAAAAAGTAAGTGCGTTTGAAGAGCAATCCGTTGATGGCAACACTACGATGAATTTTCTCGAACATTTTTATGAACTTCGTAGAAGGATATTTTATTTTGCTGTCGCATTTATCTTTTGTTTAATTGTTACTTATTTTACCTCCCCTTATTTCGTAAACTTGTTAAAATCGTCCGCTTTACATTATGAAATTGAGCTTAACGTGTTTAAGGTTACTGAATCTGTATCAATTTACGCAAAGACCATGCTGATTCAAAGTGTGTGCATTTCATTTCCCATATTGATCATGCAAATTTATTTATTCATAAAGCCTACAATTAATAATAATTTCAAAAAAATACTGTTAGTATTTTCCTCTGTTGTATCGATACTCTTTTTATTAGGGGTAGTTTTAGGATACTATTTCCTCACACCATTATTATTTTCTTTTTTTCTTGGAGTTACTGAAGAACTTAGTATGAATACCATGTATAATTTCTCCGATTATTTCCAATTTGTGTTTATGATCTGTTTATTGGCAGGATTAGTTTTGGAAATTCCCGCTCTTATGGTTTTGTTAACACAACTTGGAGTTATATCCTCCAATACACTTAAGAAGCTGCGAAAGATTCTATACCCAATCTTTTGTATAGTCGCTGTTGTCCTCACACCACCCGATTTCATTTCCGACATTACTGCAATGATCTTACTGATATCTATTTTTGAAATTGGATTGGTTATTTGCGGTGTTATGGAGAAGAAAACAGAAAAATTAAGAGGAGGCTGACACAGGTATGTTTAACCAAATTGGCGTTCCAGGGATCATCATTTTATTGATATTGGCATTTATTGTGTTTGGAGCAAAAAATTTACCTGCGATGGGGAGGTCTTTAGGATCAGCTGTGAAAGAATTTAAGGAGGGGGTGACAGGTAAACAGCAAAAAGATGGTGAAGACTGAAGATGAAAAGAGAAGGGGAGCTTTTTGATGCTCGAGTTTTTGACTAATGTAATGAAATTAACTCTTATCTTAATTTTCTTAATCTCATCCATAACTAAACTGGCTAATTTGAAAAATTTTGTGAATGGTGTCATTGAGTATAACGTAGTACCAAGGAATCTCTCTCGTTTCTATGGATATTCGCTGCCGTTTATAGAGTTAATGTCATCCGTCATGATTTTTTTTCATAAGAGCTCCTACTATGGATTAGCTCTTACTTTATTAATGCTGATAAGCTTTTTTATCGCGGTTTCAAAGGTCATTAAATCCAAAAGAGTAATTACTTGCTCTTGCTTCGGAAACTTTTTAGACAGTAAAGTGGATCTTTTTAGTATATATAGAATTGGCGTATTAATCGTATTAAATGTTTCAGCAATCATTTTAACGATGTTGTATAACTCTAATTTTTCTGCAACTTCATTCATTTTTAGTGTGGTTATTGTGCTAATATACTTGCTTTCACAAATAATATGGAATGAATACAGGAAAAACATAAAGCTTTTAGAAACATAATACGGGAGGATTATATGGAGATATTATTTTATTCTAATTTGCTTTTATGGATTGCTGTTATATTTATGATGTTCACTATATTTCTTATTTTTAGGCAGTTTGGTTCAGTGTATTTAAGTTCACGTGAAGCAATTACCAGAGATGGCATATCAATTGGTGATAAAATACCTGAATTTTCAGGGAAATCGTACTTTTCCAATGAACAGATTTCAATTGAATCTTTCTATGGAAAACCAACGTTGATTACATTTATTTCACCGGGCTGCAAACCGTGTCAAGAATTAATACCTGAATGGAATAAAGCCTTTATGAAATATAATGAAAAAATTAATTTTCTTTTTGTGGGTCTTGGTGACAGAAATGGATTTTCTAAAGTTTTGGAAAATAAATCTTTAAGTGGTGAATTGCTATTAGATGAGGAGAGAGCGGTGTTAACCTTATGCAAAGTTAGAGTAACACCATTTGCTTTTATTCTGGATGAAAAAGGAACGGTTAAAGGTAAAGGATTGTGTAACGGAATGGAACATATTATGGGGCTGATATCGTCTCTTGAAGGAAAATCAGAGTCAATTGAAGGACTAAATCTATTTGAAAGGACCGTGAAGTAAATGCTTAAATTATTCGAGTCGGTGGATAGATTTACAAAAATCATTGCTGAAAATTTAGAAAGAAGAGTTACTCGCTCTATGTTCTTAAAAACAGTTCTTTCTACTGCGTTCTTATCATTTGTTTCGTTTTCGGCACGACCTGCATTTGCGGATGGCGCTTCAACTTGGTGTGAGGCTTGGGAATATGAAACAGCATGTAATTTCCCAAACAGGAAAACTTGTTCCGGATGCCAAAGCTCACAATCTTCCAAATGCCCGACTGGTTATAAAACAACGTACGCATATTGGGGATCCACCGGGTGCTGGTGTGTTGGTTATAGCTGGGGGGCAATTGCTTGCTGCGATTGCACTCCAAACAGTAATCCAGATGTGTACAAAGCAAATGCAAATGATTGTGGTTGTGCTGTAACAGTAAGATAGTAAAGAAATAAAAAAAGGAGATATTAAAAATGCATTTAGAGCTGGTTGAGATCATTTTATTAGCACTCCTAGCATGTGTAGCGGGTGTAACTAAAGTAAGTACCAACTGAGGATTAAATGTGACCCTGGAGGTCAGTCTCCTCGGTGAGGAGAATTACAAAACAAGAATAAAATGTTGGATTAATTATTTGGCTGCGTCTTCTTTATCAGGAGCTCTGACAGGTTTCTTGTATACTTTATTGATTTTCGTAGTTTTCTCATGGCTGCCGTATATTTTAAAAATGGTATTCATGATAATAATTGTGGGACTATATATGATGCATGACTATAAGATTATAAATTTAAAAGTCCCTCAAAGAAAATGGCAAATCCCCGCTACTTGGGTTAACGGATCCTCAGTAAGAAATATGTGGGTTTGGGGAAGTATTCTGGGTGCTGGTATTTTTACTTATTTACCCTATATGACTTTTTATTTATTATACATTTATGTTGGTCTTTTTAAGGATCCTACATTCGGTATGCTTTTTGGATTAGTTTATGGGTTTTCCCGAGCGGTACCTACTATACTTTTTTCTATAAACAGAACAGAGCTTGAAATGGAGAAAATCAAGAGCCTGTATAAGAAGAAGAATGGATTCTTTAAATTCGCTAACGGTATTTCTTCAATGCTATTATTGATTTTCCTAATAGTCCATTTCATCCTTTCGGTGCAGTGAAAACTGTACCGATTATTGTTTTATAGTACAATTAATCTTCTAATTCATGGAGGGAGAACCAAAATGAGGGTGACTTTATATTTTTGTTGCCTTATGATATTAATCTGTTCGGGGTGTGCACAAGGAAATTTGCCTGCCTCTACTCAACCTGACCATGAGGATTGGGAATTGAGCAAAAAGTTCGATATAACAATTAAAGATAATAAGGGGAGCCCGATTACTCGTACCGTAATTGGGAAAGAAAACCGAGTTGTCTTTACTTATACTGAAAATGTATCGAATTTTGTTGTGAATAAGCCCAAAAAATATCTATGGTACTTTTGGGGTGAAGCGGATGAATTAAATGGCACAGTTAAATTTTCTGCAATAGAACAGCAAACTAAAGAAGAAATTGAATTGTTTGAAAGTAAATTGAGAACACAAAAATCTCCTGCAGGAAATGCAGTTTTGCCCTCTACATTGAATTTTCCTTCAGCGGGAATATGGAAAATCAATATTTATATTGAAGAGAAATTGTTTGATAACATAATAGTTAAAGTAACTGGTTAGAGAAACAATCTCTCGCAAATTAACTCTATCTTTCAAAATTTAATGGAACGATAGGGGCGAGTCGCTCTTATTGTTTGAATGCAGAGGAGAGATCGTATAGATCGTATGTATAAAAGGGCAAGGTGCGAGTGATTCGCACCTTGCCCTTTCGTTTGGTTATAGCTATTTATGATTGGGTTGGATTAGGAAGCATTGTGGCTTGCAGCAACAATTTCTTCGCACTCCGCGGAGCAGCAGCCATGATGAAGCTCCTCACACTCTTCGCAGCACACATGCTGCAGGTGGCAGGCGTCATTATCGCAGTTGATATACCGATCTTCGGGCTTTCCGCAATGGTGGCATTTGCCCACGATAACATCCTCGTCCGTTTGATTGATCGGAACGGAAATGCGCTCATCAAATACATAACATTTTCCATCGAAGAGACGGCCCTGTACTTCAGGATCTTTCCCGTAGGTGACAATGCCGCCCTCAAGCTGGGCAACGTCTTTGAAGCCTTCCTTGAGCATAAATCCGGTCAGTTTCTCGCACCGGATGCCCCCTGTGCAGTAAGTCAGGATGGTTTTATCCTTGTGCTCGCTCAGGTTCTCGCGAATCCATTCCGGAAACTCCCGGAAGGATTGCACCTCTGGTCTTATCGCATTGCGGAAATGACCGATATCATACTCATAATCATTCCGTCCGTCGATGACGATGACATCATCACGCTGCAAGTGTTCAAAGAATTCCTGGGGCGATAGGCGTTTTCCGCTGACCACGTTAGGGTCGAGTTCATCCTCGACACGGAACGTAACGAGTTCTTCGCGGTGACGGACAAACATCTTTTTGAAGGCATGCCCTTCGGATGGGTCAATCTTAAACACCATGTCCGCAAATAGCGGATTGGCGTGCATATCCTGCATATATTGCTCAGTCTGTTCAATCGTACCGGATACCGTACCATTGATGCCTTCGGAGGCAACCAGGATGCGTCCTTTGAGCCCGAGATCTTTGCAGTATTGCAAATGCTCGTCTTTGAACGCTTCAGGGTCCGGGATTTGAACAAATTTATAATAGAGAAGGATCTGATAGTTCTGTTGCTCTGACATGATTTAATCACCTGTTCTTTTTAAGATTCAGCCATACGTATACCTATAGAATTGTAGTGAATTCATTCCACATAGTCAACTTAAATGTATAGAAAGTTTGCCATGATATGTGAATTTAAGGGGTTTCAGGAATGCTTGAAAGCGGTTATGATGAAGGGGTGAGCAGGTGAACACTTTCATTATTGGAGGCGTTGAACAGCATGGTACATATCGAGCAAAATGCACTCGTATTGTTTCAGGGCGACAGCATCACCGATTGCGGGCGAAATTACGAGGAGTCGGACAGTTTAGGGCATGGATACGCGCTGATGGCTGCTGCCCGGCTAGGTATGGAGCTGCCTTTGAAAAGGCTGCGTTTTGTAAACCGGGGAATCAGCGGCAACCGGGTCGTCGATCTGCGGGGGCGCTGGGAGGAAGATTGCATCGATCTGGATCCGACATGGGTATCCATCCTGGTCGGCATCAATGAAACCGGCAGGAGGTTTAATCGCGGCGAAACCACGTCCGTGGAAGCTTATTATGAAGGCTACAGGGAGCTGCTAATCCAAACCCGCGAGTTGACCGGCGCCAGTTTCATTCTCATGGAGCCCTTCCTGCTGCCCGTTACGGAAGCGAAGAAGGAATGGCGAGAAGATCTGGATCCCAAAATTCAGGCCGTTCGCGAATTGTCGCGCGAATTTGAAACCTTGTACGTTCCGCTCGACGGCATATTCGCTGCAGCCAGCTCCAAGATTGAGATGAGTTATTGGGCGCCCGATGGCGTGCATCCATCGCCGGCAGGGCATGCTCTTATGGCAGATGCTTGGCTTGCGACCATGCAGGGCCGTTCCATTCTGTAGAGGTTATTTTAAGATTTTTTCTACTATATAAATATGGTTTCGTTATACTGGCATCCCCGGAGACGTATGACATCCGGGGATGTTCTTTATGGAAAGCATCCTCCCTTAGAAAATCTTGATTGACGAATACAATTGGGTACATATAAAATGTTCATAATAGACCGTTGTTCAATAGGAACGACTTATTTTTTGACTTTAATGCTTTCGTCTATGAAAGCGGGGAAGCGTTGTCGCTTTATGTAGAAAATTATTGAAGCGGTTAATAAAAGAGAGGGGATTCATGATGAAGAGAAAAATGTGGTTATCACTTACACTCTCCGCACTGCTGGTTACGGCAGTAGGCTGCGGGGACAAGCCGGAAGGCGGCGGAACGACTCAAACGGGCAGCGGCGGAGATGCCGAGAAGAAATCCTACAGCATCGCGATTTCGCAGATCGTAGAGCATCCATCCTTGGATGCAACGCGGGAAGGCATTCTGGCAGCATTGAAGGACGCTGGAATCTCGGAGGATGACAAAACGCTGAAGATTGATTACAACAATGCACAAGGTGACCCGGCGAACAACCTCTCGATCGGACAGAAGTTGAAGGATACGAAAGCGGATCTGGTGATCGCAATTGCAACAGATTCGGCACAGGCTGTGGCGCAGAACGTGAAGGAGAAACCGGTCTTGTTCGCAGCTGTAACAGATCCGCTCGATGCGAAGCTGGTCAGCGATTTGAAGAAACCAGGGGGCAACATCACCGGGGCATCTGACACGAACCCGGAAGCAACCAAACAATTGATGAATTTTGTAAATACTCATTTTCCAAATGTTAAGAGGATTGGTTTGGTCTTAGATGAAGGAGAAGCAAATGCGGTTGTTATGGCCAACACGGCAGAAGAGGTGCTTTCGGAGCATGGAATCGAGCTTGTGAAAGCTGCCGTTACCAATACTTCGGAAGTGAAGCAAGCAGCGGAATCGCTAGTCGGTAAAGTCGATGCCTTTTATATCACGCTGGATAATACCGTGGTAAGTGGAGTCGAGACAATTATTCAGACAGCACAAAAAAACAAAATACCGTTCTTTTCCAGTGACCGCGATACGGTGGAGAAGGGAGCTTTTGCAACAGTTGGATTCAAGTACTACGATCATGGATATCAAGTCGGCCAGATGGCCGTAGAGATACTGAAAAACGGCAAGAACCCGGGGGACATGGAAATCACGAAGCCGGATAAGCTGGATCTGATCCTGAACACGAAGGTTGCGGCTGAATATGGAATTGAAGTGACCGACGCCATGAAACAGGAAGTCAAGGACCCGGACAACAACATCATCGAGTAACGGTAAGGCGCGGAGATAACAGCCCGCGCCTTACTTCTTAATCCTTAAGGAGGTCATGACATGCTGGATTTCGTGATGAGGCTGGATGGTCCGATTGAATTGGGGCTGCTGTATGCGCTGATGGCACTTGGCGTGTATATTACGTTCCGGATTCTGGATTTTCCGGATCTGACGGTGGATGGAAGTTTTACGACAGGCGCGGCGATTGCGGCGATTCTGATTACCAACGGTGTGAATCCATGGCTTGCCACGCTGGCCGCATTTGCCGGAGGTATGTTAGCCGGTATCTGTACAGGCCTGCTGCACACCAAGGGTAAAATCAACGGTTTGCTCTCGGGTATTATTATGATGATTGCGCTGTACTCGATTAATATGAGGATCATGGGCAAGCCTAATATTTCGTTGAGCCAGGAAGCGAATATCTTCGGATCCATTGATCCGATCTATATTATGTTAGTGATTGTGATCATCGGCAAGCTGCTGCTGGATGCATTCTTCCGCACGGATCTTGGCCTTGCGCTCCGCGCGACCGGCGATAACAAGCGGATGATCCGCAGCTTTGGTGCCAACACGGACACGACAACCATTCTGGGGCTAAGCATCTCGAACGGGCTGGTGGCCTTATCCGGCGCTGTGGTTGCCCAGCAATCAAGTTTTGCGGACATCGGCTCCGGTATTGGAATGATTGTCATTGGCTTGGCGTCTGTTATCATTGGTGAGGCTGTTCTGGGAACCGGCTCGGTATTCCGGACAACGCTGGCTGTCGTCTGCGGTTCGATTATCTATCGGATTGTCGTTGCTGCTGCTTATGAGATTCCATGGCTCGAAGCTTCGGATTTAAAATTGATCACGGCGATCATCGTCATTATCGCTCTCGTGGTTCCGACCATCAATCGGGCGATGAAGCAGCGTTCACAGGCACGGAGGCGCTCAACCGAACTGTTAGCTACGCAAGGGAAGACCAAAGGAGGTGCGCTCTGATGCTGGAAATGAACCATGTGTCCAAGCTGTTTAACCCGGGGACGGTGGATGAGAAGATCGCTTTGATGGATGTCAACCTTCACTTGAAGCCGGGGGATTTCGTGACGGTTATCGGAAGTAATGGTGCGGGCAAATCCACGCTGATGAATATCATTTCCGGGGTAATGAAGCCGGACGCGGGTGAAGTGCGCATTGACGGCACTTCGATCGGCCATCTGCCGGAATTCCGTCGCAGCCGCTGGATCGGCCGGGTATTTCAGGATCCGATGGCGGGCACAGCGCCGCATATGACCATTGAAGAGAATCTGGCGATGGCATATCGTCGCGGCCAATCCCGCGGGCTCAGCATAGGCGTTACAGCATCCAAGCGGGCCGGCTTCCGCAAACATTTAGAGCGGCTTGGCATTGGACTCGAGGATCGGCTCCGAGCCAAAGTAGGGATGCTGTCGGGAGGGGAACGTCAAGCGTTAAGTTTGCTGATGGCAACCTTCACGCAGCCCCAAATCCTGCTGCTCGATGAACATACGGCAGCGCTCGATCCGGCTCGTGCGGAGCTGATTACCCGAATAACCGATGACATCGTACGCGACATGAAGCTGACCACGCTCATGGTTACACATAACATGGAGCAAGCCATCCGTCTTGGCAATCGCCTTATTATGATGGATAAGGGGCGCATCATTCTGGATGTGGACGAAGAGCGCAAGAAATCCCTGACCGTGGAGCAGCTGCTTGGGGAATTTGAGCAGATTAGCGGTCACAAGCTGTCCGATGATCGTTTGGTTCTGGGGTGAAATTCTACTTCAAGACAAGGAATCTTTGATCAGATGATTAATAAGATGTTCATAAATTTAGCAAAAAAAAGCGCTTCCGAAAATTTCGGAGCGCTTTTTCTCATCGTGTCATTTCATTTGACGATATATAAATAGAATAAGATTTGCAAGGAAATTGGCATTTTTAAATCTTATTGGGTATTTTATGTAAAAAAATGACGTAAATAAGTATTGACCGCTGGAATATTAATCAATATGATTACTGTATAGAGAAATATACTAATATTTGGGTTCTGATCCTGGAGGGTGGTGTTAGCTTGGAAATGACAGCCACGATTCGCGAACAAATGGAAGAGTTTCTACATAAGAACGAAATGACGATTAATCGGTTTGCAGAAATATCGGAGGTCAACAGCGGCACACTCAGCAATATTCTGAATGGGAACCGCCCGATTTCCATGCAGCAACTGGACCGAATTACGTCAGGCATGGGTCTGGAAGAGGGTTATTTCTACGAGTTGTACATAGATGAATGTATTTTTCATGCTACGCCGGATTGGCGTCGATTGGGACCGTTTCTTCACAGGTGCGCGGAACTGGGGAAGCTGGATTGTTTGGACAAGGCTGTCCGAATGACGATGGATAATATTTCTTACTCCCCGCTGCTCTTTGAAACAGCCGAGGTTTTTTTCAAAGAGGGAAAGCATGAGGCGGCCGTGCTGCTCTACAGGAGTGTGGCTGAGAGCGAAAGATTCCAGCATTCGGAGCGGCTGGCCCTTTGTCAGTACCGGTTGTTTGTATTAGAACTCGCAGATGATCAGGATGCAAACTTGCAAGCGGCCGTTTATTTTGAGCCATACGTGGATCGTTTAGATGAAATGTATCAGTTAGATGCACTTGTGAAATTAATTAACGTAAACCTTTCTCTGCATCGATGGAATAAAATAAAAGATTTGGCTGAGAGATTGGAGAATAAAGGATTAGCTCAGTATAAGCAACTGAGAAACGATTTCAAAAATCAAGAGTATCCAAAGCAGCCTATTATTTTTTATATTTTGTATGCTTATCTAATTCAAGCAGATGTTTCACGTGAACAAGAAGATTATGAAAAAGGTTTATATTATATATCCCTATATTCTGAACCCGATTGGATACAGGAACCCGATGCTCAAGAAAGAAAAATTATAACTCAGTTCAAGGAATGGGCTGATGCAAACCGTTACTCGTATCAACTAATGGCTGGACAGGCCGAAGTAATAATTGATTATGTTGAATATGTAGCCAAGAGAGAAGATGAAATTTTTCTAGCACTATGTAATATTATGATTGCTGCTAATCGATATTATATTCAAATCGACCATATTCTTGAACGTTTTCAAGATTATTTGGTTCTCCAAGAACAAAAGAGTCATCTTGGGAAAATAAGTAAACAGGTGACTTTAGATCGATTTACACGTTTGCTAGCTGAATTAGCTATATACAATTTTAAAAGAGAACATTTTGATAGAGGAATAGATTATTTATTGGAAAGTTTAACGTATTCGATTAGAATTAATAGTGTTAAAGGTATGTTGAGATGTATGGGGTTATTTGAGCAGTTTCGCCATGTTTCATCATTTGAAAAACAGAAACAATATAAAAATTTGGTCAGTGAGGTGCATAAAAGAAATGAAAAGAAAATTGGCTTATCTGTTGGTTATCTGTAGTTTTATTTGGATATTTAATACTTCGGATACTAAGCATGATGCAGACACAAGATTTCCTCAAGATGCACAGGTCAGGCCTTTAAGTGGAGGACATGGTTCAGGACAAGAGACGTAATTTATAGCTGAATAGTTTATAAGAAAAAGGTGGTTCCAGTGGTTAGTCTGGTCCGCCTTTTTCATATTAACTATTCAATTAACCTTCATCTAAATTTATTCCGGTTATTCACTATTGACCTAACGAATGTAAAAATATAGCATGTAATTAATTATTTACTCTACTAATATTTGGTTTTCCATCTGGGGGTGTTGTTACTTGGAGACGACAGCCACGATTCGCGGAGAAATAGTAAGGTATTTGCAGAATCATCGTATGACGATTAACCAATTCGCGAGGATATCCGGCATCAACAGCGGAACACTTAGTAATATCTTGAATGGTAATCGACCCATGTCTATGAACCAGTTAGACCGGATTACCAAAGGGATGGAGATTGAAGAGGGGCACTTCTATGAACTTTACATAACAGAAAGTATTTTTCGTACCACTCCGGATTGGCGGAGGCTTGGGCCTTTTCTTGAACGGTGTGCTGAACTGGATAAATTGGATTGTTTGCATAGAGCTGCACGAATGACGTTGGAAAATATCAATTACCTACCAATGCTTTTCGAAATGGCAGAGGTGTTTTTTAAAGAAGAAAAGTACAAAGCTGCTGCATTGCTTTATGAATGTGTGGCTGAAAGTGAAAAATTCCAGCATTCAGAAAGGCTTGCACTATGTCACTATCGTCTCTTTATGGTGGAGTTAAGTGATAACGTGGATGATAACTTAAAACTGGCAGTATCATTTGAGCAATATATCAATAGGTTAGATGAAAATTACCAATTAGACGCATATAGAAAACTTATTAATTTGAACATTTCACTTCTACGGTGGGATACTGTGGAAGTCCTAGCTAAAAAAATGGGTCAAATAGCAAGACTGCAGTATAAGAATAACTTAAACACTGCAATCATGAATGATGAACAGGAAAAGCCTGTAGTTTTTTACATACTCTATTCATATCTCATTCTGGCGAGTGTCTGTCGTGAATCTGGAAACTTTGGAGAAGCATTAAGTTACCTGTCCCTGTATGAGAACCCGGATTGGATAAAGACGCCCTCAGAACAGGAAATAATAATTATTAAACAGTTTAAAGAATGGGCGAGAGCGAATCGTTACCTATATAGGTTAATGTCTGGACATTCTGACGCTCTTTCTGAATATGTAAACTATGTTGAATCTAGAACTGATGAAATTTTTCCGGCCTTATGCAATATTGTGGTAGCAGCTAATCGACATCGCATCAACATCGATTATATTATAGAGCGGTTTCGGGAGTATCTAATATATAAACCACAACGAAATCAACTAGGCAAGGTAAGTGAGCAAGTTACGATGAATCAACATGCTCGCCTCCTTACCGAGCTAGGCATATACTATTTGAACTCCAAAAAGCTTAATCGTGGTTTAGTTTATATCGTTGACAGCATGGAGTACTCGATAAAAATCAATAGTGACAGAGGGATGCTGCGGTGCATGGGGATCTTTGAGCAGTTCCGCCATGCTGC
>NZ_JAVFHM010000283.1:0-1180 GCF_041954005.1 Priestia sp. BR_2
TTAACCTGGTATAAATATTATGATTTTTCTCGGGATATGTATGAACAAATAACGAATTATCGCTTTACTGATTTAATTATTAAAGATATAAAACTTGAAAAGAATGCTTACATTATTAAGGATGATTCAGTAAAAGCGACTAGAAGTATTTTGTCATTATATGATCATCTTTTAGATGGTAATACGGATAAATCACCGCTTTATCAAAAATTTATCAAACCAGAATTTAATCCCATTAGGCCGTTAATCCCCAATACCGTTTTGGAAATGGAAAAGCATTCTGCTCAAATGGGAGGTGAATATCCTCTTTCTCCATCTCAAAGGGAGTGTATTAATCACTTTAACAATATGAGTGAAGGAGAAGTATTGGCAATTAATGGGCCACCGGGAACGGGTAAAACTACTTTGTTACAATCTCTTGTTGCTAATTTATACGTAGATAAAGCTCTAAAAAAAGAAAAAGCTCCTTTGATTGTAGCATCTTCAACAAATAATCAGGCCGTAACAAATATTATAGAGTCATTCGGTAAAATTGAAAAACAGTGGAAGCATGCTAACTTAGAAAAAAGATGGGTAGAAGGTGTCAACAGTTTTGCAGTTTATTTTCCTTCATCTAGAAAAGAGAAAGAAGCAAAGAAAAAGGGATATCAATATACAAATCCAAAAGGAGAAAACTTTTTTGCTAATATTGAAAGTGAAGAGAATATTCAATCTTCTAAAAAAAAGATGATAGAAGAATGTAATTTATATTTTAATGCAAATTTTACAGGAGTTGAACAGTGCGAGAAAGTAATATATACGAGATTATCAGAGCTTGATTTGATTCGAAAAGACCTTTTAAAAATCTTTGGTGAATATGAAGAGTTGAATCCAGACGGAAAGTTTATGGAGAATTATCTTACTCAATTAAAAGATGAAAAAAGGCTGTGGAACAGACAATTAGATTTTATTCAGACCAGGGTAAAACAATGGAATATACACTTCAAAAGCATCCCATTTCTACATCGTCTTCTTTCCTTTTTGCCGAAATTTAAAGAGAAGATTTTTAATAGAAATAGATTGTTTTTATTACCTGAAGAAACTTTTTTAAATGAGTTTGTGAGTATAGACCAAGTTATTTCTATATACGATAATAAAGCCAAAGTAGCAAGAGAAAAAATAAATGAAAAGAATGAGCTCT
>NZ_JAVFHM010000284.1:0-501 GCF_041954005.1 Priestia sp. BR_2
CCACTAAGCCGCTGCATCATAATCAAGTGAACTGCTTAGAAAAAGAATTGTAAAAAAATCCGTGGGTTTATCCGCGGATTTTTTACTATGCATTAAACGTTCGAAAGAACAAAATATAGTAACTAATTTATTATTATCGGAGCCTTATGCTCCTGTTGAAGACAACGTAAGGCTTCTATTAGACGCGACTTGAAGTAACCGAACTGATTGTCATAGAGATTTATGTCTTCAATGCATTCGTTGCCTATGAAATTGTAACAATTCCTTATATATAAGTAACTTTAAATGTAGGTCGAAAATTACTTTATTCATATATTTTGCTAATGCACTTAAAAAAACATTAAGAAATCAAGGGTGTATAAAAAGCTGCATACTCCGTAAAAAGAACCCACGGTGGAACCGGGGGGACTGACTCCCGTTCTGCGACAAGGGTTCTTTTTTTGTGGTGGATGCCGTTAATTTATCTTATGTAAACTATAAAAGTAATACGCTCTTTAGTAT
>NZ_JAVFHM010000285.1:0-1322 GCF_041954005.1 Priestia sp. BR_2
GCACTAAAGGGGATAGAGGAAACCCAGTTGTGGAATGTCCCAATAAAGCTGCTCGTCCTATTTCTACAGGGTCTACACCAAAATTAGCTGCTGTATGGCTAATAACAGGTAAAATGCCAAAGTAATAAGCATCAGGTGAAAATACAAAGCTAAGAGGAAGGCTCGTTATTGCTACAACTAGGGGAAGGTGAGAGCCCAGCCATTCAGGAGTGAGGCTGACAATGGTATTAGCTATGGCATCCATCATTTTTGTTTCTGTAAAAACGCCTGTAAAGATTCCGGCTGCAAAAACCAATGTACTAACCATTACAAAGCTGTTTGCATGACTTAAGATTCTTTCCTGCTGTTCTTTTGGATGAGGAAAATTAACAAATAAAGCAATGGCAAAAGCAATAGCAAACAAAATTGGAATAGGGAGTATGTCTATGATCAAGAGAGTCATTAAGCACAGTGTCAATAAGGCATTAAACCAAAAGAGTCTAGGTGGCTTCCCAGGGATTTCATGAACTGAAAGCTGTTCAGCAAAAGCCATTGATGCACCTTTTAAATGAATGGTTCCTAAGCGCGCCTTCTCTCTCTTTCCGAGTAAGTATGCTGAAAATAAAGTCCACATCAATCCCGCTGCCATAGCTGGAATCAGAGGGTTAAATAGATCCGATACTTCTAATTGTAAACTTGCTGCGGCTCTTACGAGAGGACCTCCCCAAGGAATCATATTCATAACACCTGCGCTTAAACTAATAACACAAGCCAGTATTAGTCGGTTCATTCCCAGTTTTGTGTACAAAGGAAGCAAGGCGGAAACTGTAATTAAAAATGTAGAAGAGCCGTCTCCGTCCAAGCCAACAAGCATTGTAATAACGGCAGTTGCCATTACGACTTTTAAAGGATCTCCTTTCACAATGTTTAGGATACGAGAAATCATAGGATCAAATAAACCGACGTCAATCATTAGTCCAAAATATAAAATAGCAAAAACGATCATAATGGCCGTAGGAGCTACTTTTAAAATACCATTCATCATCATATCGCCCATATCAGCACTAAAACCTCCAATTACACCAAAGAGGATAGCGACAAAAATAAAAGCAACAACCACGGACAAGCGTTTACTGATGACAAGAAATAGAAAAGTCGCAATCATTCCAAACCCTAACAAAGAAAGCATTAGCCATCACCCCTCAAAAAGTTAGAATATTCCATCAATTTATATTATAGCACTACATTTAATGTTAAAGTTTGGTATTTTTAAATAAGATAACTTTAAGCTAAAAAAGCCGCCTTATAGGCGACTGGTTTAAGCTAGGTCAGCTGTTATAGAC
>NZ_JAVFHM010000286.1:0-856 GCF_041954005.1 Priestia sp. BR_2
GGACTTTCACGGATGTCGTCTACGTTTCCTTTATATGTTAAACCGAATACTGTCACAACGCGGCCGTCTACTTTTTCCATTAAAGCATTTGTGTTGTCTACTACGTATTGAGGCATAGACGTGTTAATTGTTCTTGCTAGATTAATAAGCTGAGCTGTTTTAGGCGCTTTTGCAACGATGAAATATGGATCTACAGCCAAGCAGTGTCCGCCTACACCCGGTCCTGGTGTATGAAGGTTTACACGCGGATGCTTGTTAGCCATTTGAACAACTTCTAGCGCATCGATTTCTAATTCGTTACATACTTTTGTTAATTCGTTTGCTAACGCGATGTTTACGTCACGGAATGTGTTTTCCATTAGTTTTGACATTTCTGCTGTTTTTGCATCTGTTTTAATGATTTCACCTTGTACAAATGTACTGTATACCATTGCACCAGCTTCTGTACAGTTTGGCGTAAGTCCTCCAACAATACGGTTGTTGTGGATTAGTTCATGAAGGATTTGTCCTGGAAGTACACGTTCTGGACAATGTACTAAGAACACGTCTTTTCCAACTTCAAAGCCAGCTGCTTCTACTAACGGTTTCACATGGTCATCCATGCTGCGCGGTGCGATTGTAGATTCTACGATTAATACGTTTCCTTTTTCTAAGTAAGGAATGACGTTGCTTACAGCGCTTAATACATATGATAGATCACAAGATTTGTGCTGGTCATCATGATTTGGTGTTGGTACAGCTACGATGAATGCATCTGCTTTTTCCGGCTGCAATGCTGCGCGGAATGTACCTTTTTCAATTACTTCATTTAATGCTTCCTGCAGACCAGGCTCTTCTAAATGGATTTTTCCATTGT
>NZ_JAVFHM010000287.1:0-1106 GCF_041954005.1 Priestia sp. BR_2
GGACTATACCGTTACTTACCTATCGAAAATGAAGAGAGCCTGCTTGATCTTACGGTGGAAAAACCGATTCCTAAAGGTCGGGATTTATTAGTCAAAATAAGAGCTATTTCAGTGAACCCTGTAGATACCAAGGTACGTCAACCCAAAGATCATGTAGAGGATCATCCCAAAATTTTAGGGTGGGACGCCAGTGGCGTAGTAGAAGCTGTTGGAGAAAGTTGTACACTGTTTAAACCAGGAGATGAAGTGTTTTATGCAGGAGATATTACAAGACCCGGTTCTTATAGTGAATATCAACTTGTAGATGAACGTATTGTAGGTAAAAAGCCTTCAATCCTTTCATTTTCAGAAACTGCAGCTATGCCACTTACTACGATTACAGCATGGGAAGGATTATTTGAGCGTTTAGGTATTTCAAAAGAAAAAGATAAGGGAAAATCGATTCTTATTATCGGTGGTGCCGGTGGCGTAGGATCTATTGCTATTCAATTAGCTAAATGGTTGGGGCTAACGGTTATTGCTACAGCTTCAAGAGAAGAAACGGAGGATTGGTGTAAACGATTAGGAGCTGACTATGTCATTAATCATCGACAAGAATTTGCGCCTCAACTTCAGAAAATTGGTTTCAATGGGGTTCATTATATTTTCTGTTTAAATGATACAGATGGTCATTGGAACAGCATGGCAGAAGCTATTTTACCACAAGGGAAAATCTGTTCAATTGTTGAAAACAGTGAAAACCTAGACCTAAATCTCTTAAAGAGTAAGAGTGTTACTTTTGTATGGGAGTTTATGTATACTCGTTCCATGTATCAAACAGAAGATATGATTAACCAACATGAATTATTAAATCAAACAAGCAAACTCTTTGATGAAAGAATTCTCCGTTCTACTTTAACAGAAACTGTGTCTCCTATTAATGCTAATAACTTGAGACAGGTTCATGCTAAAGTAGAATCAGGCAAAATGATTGGAAAGATTGTCTTAGAGGATTTTTAATTAAACTATATTTCCTGCTAAATAACCATCTAAAATCTATGAATCTTATTACTAATAGAAAAGTTGCCGACTCGAGGAGACCTTAACTTATAAGGTCTCTTTTTTAT
>NZ_JAVFHM010000288.1:0-779 GCF_041954005.1 Priestia sp. BR_2
AGAACAAGCAGCACAATCAGCCAAAATATTTTAAATAATATTCGTAGAAGAGGACGGGAAAAAAGTATTTTAGGTGAAGGTATATCCGAACGATGAATCGTTCGGATTTTTTGATGTTATGGTAAGCGTAGGTTTCGTGCATGTAATAGCTTCTAGGTGTTGATTGGAGCGCAAGTGACGAGAAGGCTCAGCGGCCGCCCGCGGAAAGCGAAGCCTTGCACGGAAATCAACAGCGGTGTCAGTAAAAAATACGGAGGTTGATTTTACATGCCATAAGATAGTTATCAAAAAGGTTTAGATAAATTAATGGAATATACATTAACCAGTAACGATGATATTTCAACTCATTTAAAAATTACAGAAGACTTAAAAGAACTAGCTCCTGACATGGGGAAATATATTATTGAATTTGCCTATGGAGACATTTATTCACGACCTGGTTTAACGAATAAGCAGCAACCATTAGTTACCATTTCATCATTGGTCACACAGGGTACAGAGCCTCAGCTTGAGCTGCATTTAAATACAGGTTTAACAGCTGGACTAGAGCCGAATGAAATTGTGGAGAGCATCATTCAATTAATCCCATACACAGGTTTCCCTCGCGTGTTAAATGCTTTAAGCGTAGCCAAGAAAGTATTCGCTCAGCGTGATGTGGAAGTAGAGGCAGATGAAAAAGAGCTGGTAAAAAATAAATAATAAGCACAACAAAGACGCTCTAAAAGAGCGTCTTTGTTTATGCGAGCTGCTTTTGTTTGGTTTCTTTTCCTAGAAAAACA
>NZ_JAVFHM010000289.1:0-153672 GCF_041954005.1 Priestia sp. BR_2
CTGAGCCAGGATCAAACTCTCCAATAAAGTTTGACTTGCTCATTTCTTAACTGACGAGAATTTGTTCAATTCTCTATTTCAACGTCCCACCGAAGTGGTTCGTTTTACTCACTCGTTGTTCAGTTTTCAAAGATCAACTTCCTCGTCGCCAGCGAATCTAGTTCGCATCAGCAACTCTTATAATATATCACATTCTCAGTTACTTAGCAAGCTTTTATTGAAAAACTTTTAATTCATTGAAAGCTGCGATATATTCCCGCTCAGAAGCGGCAAAAAATAATATACCACAGCATTTCTATGTAGGTCAACCCTTTTTTAAATAAATCAGTAAATGACTTCTTCTATATAGAGCTGCCGCTGCTGCATCAGGTTAATGATCTCTCCCTGAACGGATACCATCGGTCTGGTTGGATGCTGGCTATCGGTAAAAACAATCTCTCCCGAAGTCCCGTTGCTCAGGCGCACGCAAGTACCTGAATGGAGGGCCGTTACCTTTTGAATAAATGTCTGGACGATCTTGGGGTCCAGCTTGCCGAAGGCTTCCAGCTGGATTTGTTCCAGCACAACATAGGGCGACTGGGCATTCCGATAGAACTTATCCAATGTCATCGCATGAAAGATATCCGTAACGGCGACGATCTTGGCATAGATATGAATCTTGTTCCCCTCAAGGCGGAGCGGATATCCAGAGCCATCCACTTTTTCATGATGCTGAAGAGCTGCGAGCCGTACTCCTTCATTCACTGCCGCCACATTCTTGAGAATCTGATAACCATAGGTCGTATGCTGACGTACTTCCTCGTTCTCTTCTTCGGTTAGCTTGGAAGGTTTATTCAACACAATGGGATCAATCTTGGCATTTCCGATATCATGCAGCAACCCTGCAAAAGCGACCTGCATCCAATCTTTCTGCGGAAGCCCCACCCATTGTGCCAGCTTATAGGAGGAAAGGGCGCAAAGCACAGCACTGTGATACCGGTAATCATGGCGATTCGTCATGCGTGGAATAAATTTAAGAATGTGATACTCATGCTGGTGCTTCAATAAGTTTTCCATCTGATTACGAACTTCATACATTCGAAGCTCGCCTGTTATTGCGGATTGATAACAGTTTTTGACCAAGGTCATGGTCTTGTCATATTCCTCATGCAAGGCCAGATCTTTTCGGGCAGGCGCTTCTTCGTTCCCGTTGCCCTGTTGATTCCCCGTAAAGATCAGCGAAGGCTTTTGCCCTGCGGATTTTACGGTCGGTATTCTTGTGCTCTCCGCTTCAACGGACTCTACGGTAACATGGTCCACCATGAAGGCCTTCAACACTTCCAGATCCCGGGGAAGCAATACCTTGCCTTTTTGAAGCAACAGTCCCCCCAGAGGCGTATGTACATCTTTAGCCAGCTTTACTCCGGCCACTACTTCATTTACGGCTTTGATCGTCATGATCAACCCTCTCCATCTAATAAGCTGCGTCATGGCAGCTAACTTCACCTTATAATATACATATTATAGTTCGTCTTCCGCAGCCTGTACAATACCAATTCCCTGAATTTGTAATCCGATAAAACAAAAAAAGAGCATGGATGCAAATCTGCATCCATGCCAAGCTTCTTCGTTATTCTTCGGTCGGCTCGGCCGGCTCGATTGGTTCTGCGCCGTCTTGGCCTACTTCTCCCTCTTCGTCGGCATCCGGCTCATCGCTCTTATCCGCACGGCAGACGGTACCTACGGCATCGTCCTCGCGGATGTTGATCAGCTTCACGCCTTGAGCATAGCGGCCCATGGTGGAGATGCCCTCCATGCTCGTACGGATGATGGTGCCGCTTGCCGTAATGATCATGAGGTCTTCTTCCGATTTCACGACCTTCAGTGCCACAACCGGTCCATTCTTCTCCGTAATATTGATGGTCTTGATCCCTTTACCGCCACGGGTCTGGCTGCGGTAGTCGCTTGCAGGCGTCCGCTTGCCGTAACCTTTGGTCGTTACAATGAGGATATCAAGCTCCTGGTCTACTACGTCCATGCCAATGACTTCATCATTGTCGTCCAGCGTGATCCCTTTCACCCCGGTCGCGCTTCTTCCCATCGAGCGAACATCGCTCTCCTTGAAGCGGATGGACATTCCTTGCGCCGTTCCCATAATGATTTCTTGCTGACCGTCCGTCAGCTTCACCTCGATCAGGGAATCGTCCTCGCGCAGATTAATCGCAATCAGACCGCCCTTGCGGATATTCACATAATCCTCAAGCGGGGTTTTCTTAACGACACCCTGGCGCGTTGCAAAGAACAGGTAATTATCGCTGTCAAAGTTCTCCACCGGAATCACGGCATTGATCGATTCGCCCTGTTCAATTTGAATCAGGTTGATGATCGGCGTTCCGCGGGCGGTACGGCTCAGCTCTGGAATTTCATAGGCTTTTAACCGGTACGCCTTCCCTTTGTCCGTAAAGAACATCAGGTAATGGTGGGAATTCGTGACGAAGAGATGCTCGACAAAGTCCTCGCTCTTCGTATCCATCCCCACAACGCCGCGTCCGCCCCGCTTCTGGCTGCGATAGGTGTTCGCAGGCAGACGCTTGATGTAACCCGTATGCGTAATGGTGATGATCACTTCTTCGCGCGGAATCAGATCCTCGTCCAGGATGCTGTCTTCCCCGACCGTAATTTCGGTGCGGCGCTCATCCGCGAAGCGTTCCTTAATCTCTTGCAGCTCATCATTGATGATCTGAAGCACAAGATGCTCATTAGCCAAGATTTCACGGAGTTCCGCGATTCTGGCAAGCAATTCCTGATATTCGTTCTCGATCTTCTCCCGTTCGAGTCCGGTCAGGCGCTGCAGGCGCATATCCAGAATGGCCTGTGCCTGCTCATGACTGAGACCGAAACGCTCCATCAAGCCCTCGCGGGCAGCCTCTGTGGTTTGGGAAGCGCGAATGAGGGCAATGACCTCATCGAGATGATCCAGTGCGACACGCAAACCTTCGAGAATATGAGCGCGGGCCTCCGCCTTCTTGAGTTCGAACTCCGTCCGGCGGCGGATAACGCTGACCTGATGCTCCAAATAGTGGAACAGCACGTCGCGCAGGTTCAAGATCTTCGGCTCGTTGTTCACGATGGCCAGCATATTAATGCCGAAATTCGACTGCATGGCCGTATGCTTGTACAGGTTATTCAAAACGACATTCGGGTTGACGTCCCGGCGCAGCTCAATAACAATCCGCATGCCGTTACGATCCGATTCATCGCGCAGATCCGTAATGCCGTCAATTCGTTTTTCGCGAACCAATTCCGCAATTTTCTCAACCAGACGAGCCTTGTTCACTTGATAAGGAATCTCATGAACGACAATGCGCGCCTTGTTATTATTCTCTTCGATCGTCGCCTTCGCCCGCATCGTAACGGAACCGCGGCCCGTACGATAAGCCTGGCGAATGCCTTCACGTCCCAGAATATAACCCGCTGTCGGGAAATCCGGTCCTTGAATGTATTCCATCAGCTCCATCGGCGTGATGTCAGGGTTACGAATCATCGCCTGTACACCATCGATGACTTCACCAAGATTGTGAGGCGGAATATTGGTAGCCATCCCTACCGCGATCCCCGACACGCCGTTTACCAGCAAGTTAGGATAACGCGCAGGAAGAACCACCGGCTCCTGCTCCTCGCCGTCATAGTTCGGAGCAAAGTCTATCGTCTCTTTATTAATATCACGCAGCATTTCCATGGCAATCTTCGATAAACGAGCCTCGGTATACCGCATAGCCGCTGCCATATCGCCGTCGATGGAACCGAAGTTCCCGTGCCCATCAACAAGCATGTAACGCATGGAGAAGTCCTGCGCCATCCGGACCATGGATTCATAAACTGCGGAATCACCATGAGGATGGTACTTACCAATAACTTCGCCTACGATTCTTGCCGATTTCTTATGCGGTTTATCCGGAGCCATTCCAAGTTCGGACATCGCATACAGAATACGACGGTGTACTGGCTTCATTCCGTCCCGTACATCCGGCAAAGCCCGGCTGACAATGATGCTCATCGCGTAATCCATAAAGGACTCGCGCATCTCGGTACCAATGTCCCGATCTTTGATTTGGGAGAAATTTTCTTCCGCCATGCTGGACCTCCTTCATTTTCCTATCAACCATGCCTTGATCTATGTGAAAAAAGCAGAATAGTGATCAGAAACCTAGAAACGCACTAACCTTTATTATATTACTTTCACAAACATCGCACAATTAAACACGGGATGGATCAAGTGAAAGCATGATTTTTGCCCGGAAACCGGGATATACGCCCTGTCCTCCGTGCCCCTTTTCACATACAATGCATTGCAAAGGACTTTTCGAATCATCACATCTTTATATTATACCACTGTTTGTCATACTTGTCCTATGTTTTCCGGGCATCCCCTCTCTTGTCAGAGGCAGCCACACTCTTTTAAATCAACCGATCACACGAGTTTGTTTACGAGACAGGCAAAATCCTGTCACTCCAATCATACAGCTAAGAAAGGATGAAGATGTTTGACTATCCAACGCGTTGCAAGCAAGTGGGCGAAAACGAAAATACTGTTGAAAAACAAAGGCCTCGCCTCTTATGTTCCGGCTACCCGCCTATATTCATTGGAGACGCTTGAAGACATGCTGAATACGCATGCGCTTGTGTATATCAAGCCTGACCGGGGGACCTACGGCATCGGCGTGATGTCGGTCGAACAGCTCCATTCCCAAACCGCGGATACTGATGAAACAACGGATGCTTCCTACATGCTTCGTTACGACCATAAAACCGAAGTATTTACCTCTCTGGAGAGTCTCCATAAAACATTAAGCGCCTTGTTTCAAGGCAAGGATTATCTGGTTCAGCAAGGCATCCACCTGCTCCGTCATAAGGACCGTCCCTTTGATCTTCGTGTACTTACCCAGAAGAGTCCTTCCGGTCAGTGGGTGAGCACAGGAATAATTGGCCGGGTCGCGGCCAAAAATAAAATCATTACCAACCATCACAGCGGCGGCGTGGTTCATCACTACAAACCGCTAATGCTCGAGCATATGACGGCTGAAGAAGCAGGGAATATCCGCAGAGAACTGAATACGCTTGGAGTGAACGTCGCTTCGCAGCTGCAAAAAACGTATCCGAACCTGAAAGAAATCGGCCTGGATGTTGCGATTGACGATCGCTGGAACATTTGGATCCTGGAGGTTAATACCAAACCTGCCCTGTTCCCGTTCAAGAAATTCTTCAAGGATCCCAGCATCTACAAACAGGTAGAAAAATACGCCAATGCCTACGGACGCAACTTATCCAGCAAGAAGAAAACCAAAAAAACCGGTTAGCAAGTCTCTCTGAATCGATTGGGTCCTGTTATGCAACGACTCACGGCCTGTGCCCGTTATTAACGAAAAAAAGGGGTGTTCCCCTGAGGTCTCAAAGACCTTGGGGATACCCCTCTTTAGCTTGCAGTACTTTATACGTCCAAATTCCGGACCGACTTCGCATGCTCCTGAATGAAATCCCGGCGCGGCTCCACGTTATCGCCCATCAGGGTATCAAACAATGTATCGGCCAAGATCGCATCCTCGATCGTCACCTGGAGCATCGTACGGCTCTCGGGATCCATCGTCGTCTCCCACAGCTGGCCGGCGTTCATCTCACCGAGACCTTTGTAACGCTGTACGTTGATTTTGACGTTCTCGCCGAATTCCTTGATGATCTCGTCGCGTTCTCTCTCACTGCCGGCATACCGGATCACCTTGTTGCGCTCGATCTTGAAGAGCGGCGGTTGGGCAATGTAGATATAACCCGCTTCCACCAGCTTACGCATGTAACGGTAGAAGAACGTCAGCAGCAAGGTACGAATATGCGCACCGTCGACGTCGGCATCGGTCATGATAATGATTTTGTGGTAACGGGCTTTGGAGAGATCGAAATCCTCCGCAATCCCCGTGCCCAGAGCCGTAATGATGGCTCTGATCTCCGCATTGGACAGGATGCGGTCAAGCCGCGCCTTTTCCACGTTGAGGATTTTACCACGCAGCGGCAAAATCGCCTGGAAATGCCGATCGCGCCCCTGCTTGGCGGAACCGCCGGCAGAGTCACCTTCGACGATGTACAGCTCACTGATGGAAGCGTCCTTGGAGGAGCAGTCCGCCAGTTTACCCGGCAATGCGCTGACTTCAAGGGCGCTCTTCCGGCGCGTCATCTCGCGGGCTTTACGCGCCGCTTCGCGGGCACGCGATGCTTGGAGCGCCTTCTCCAGGATCCGGCGGGAAACCGCCGGGTTCTCCTGCAGGAACTCCTGCAGCTTCTCCGCGAACAAGGATTCCACGATCCCGCGCACTTCACTGTTGCCGAGCTTGGTCTTCGTTTGTCCTTCGAATTGCGGCTCCGGCACTTTGACCGAAATGATCGCCGTCAATCCTTCGCGCACGTCGTCACCCGACAAGTTGTTGTTATTGTCTTTGATCAATCCCGTTTTGCGGGCATAGTCATTGATGATCCGAGTGAGCGCGCTCTTAAAGCCGGATTCATGCGTTCCGCCTTCGTGCGTGTTGATATTATTGGCAAAAGAATAAATATTCTCGGTATAGCTGTCGTTATACTGAAGCGACACTTCCACCTGAATGTTATCCCGGGAACCCTCCACATAGATCGGGTCTTCGTGCAGAGCTTCCTTCTTCTCATTCAGGAATTTGACGTATTCGATAATACCGCCCTCGTACTTGAAGTAGTCGGAGGCCCCGGTACGTTCGTCCGTCAGCGTAAGCGCGATGCCCTTGTTCAGGAACGCCAGCTCACGGATCCGCGTCAGGAGAGTTGTATAGTCATAGACCGTCGTTTCCGTAAAAATCTCCGGATCCGGCAGGAAGGTTACCGTAGTCCCGTGATCGTCGGAATCCCCGATGATTTTGATGTCATATTGGGGTACGCCGCGATGATATTCCTGCTGGTAGATGTGCCCGTCACGTTTGACCTGAACCACGACTTTCGAAGACAGAGCATTCACGACCGAAACGCCGACACCATGCAGACCGCCGGATACTTTATATCCGCCGCCGCCAAATTTACCTCCGGCATGAAGGACGGTCATAACCACTTCCAGCGTCGACTTCTTCAGCTTGGCGTTCTCGCCGACCGGAATGCCGCGACCGTTATCGATAACGGTTATGCTGTTATCCTCATGGACAATGATTTCGATATGGTCGCATATTCCCGCCATCGCTTCGTCAATACTATTGTCCACAACTTCCCATACCAAATGATGCAAACCCTTGGCACTGGTAGATCCGATATACATACCCGGCCGTTTACGAACGGCTTCCAATCCTTCCAGTACCTGAATCTGATTCTCATCATATGTCGGTTGATTCATAGACATGCCTTCACCTACTTCTACAGATTCTGTTATGCCTGAGCTATAAAATGATTCGCTCGTTTCTTAAGTGTTGCAGAGGAAATCGGAGAGTAATAGACGATCGATTTCGTCACCACGATGGATTTCGGATCCTCTTCGCCAATCAACTCCACGACTTTATGCTGCTGGGCATGCGTGACGAACTGCTTGGAGATTTTCGAGGATTTCTCTATCGAGATATCGAATATCCCAACCAGCTCTGACGAACGGATGATCTTCTCTCCGCCCAAATGAATATACATATGGAATCACTCCTTAAGAGCCCACCTGTCCGTCATGGACATGAAAAATGCTGGCACCCTTCAATTTGTCGGTATTCAAACTCTCAATGCCCGTCGCCGTGATGAATGTCTGCACTTTGCTCTGGAATGTCTCGATCAATTGTGTCTGCCGGTACGGATCCAATTCAGAAAGCACATCATCCAGAAGCAGCACCGGATATTCACCGATCTCTTCCTGTATCAGCTCGATTTCAGCCAGTTTCAAAGATAGCGCCGTCGTCCGCTGCTGACCTTGAGATCCATACGTTTGGACTTCTTTGCCATTAATATAAAAAGCCAGATCATCTCGATGAGGACCTGCCAATGTCATACCGCGCCGTATTTCTTGCTCTTTCATTTGTGATAATTTTATCATAAATGTCTCAAATAAGACAGCTTCATCTTCTTCCTCCGCGTCAGCAAAGGATGGAAGGTAGTGCAAAGAGAGGTCTTCCAGGCCGTTGGTGATCCCCTGATGGATGCTTTCCGCCCACTTTTGCAGCTTTTTTATAAATTGTTTCCTCTTCTTGACGATTTTAACACCATGTTCTGCCAATTGGCTGTTCCAAATTTCAAGCATCGCCTGCTCGGCGCTGCCCTTCCCCCACAATTGCTTCAGCAGATTGTTGCGCTGCACGAGCACCTTCTGGTATTGCTGCAGATGAAACAGGTAGCTGGGGGCCACCTGCCCGATTTCCATGTCAAGAAACCGGCGGCGGACCCCCGGCGTGCCTTTGACAATCTCCAGATCCTCGGGCGCAAACATCACGACATTGAGCGAGCCAATGAAATCGCTAAGCTTCCGCTGCTCAAGCCCGTTGATTTTTGCCTTCTTCCCCTGCTGAGACAAGCTCAGCTCCAGCCTCAAAGTGCCGTACTTGCGGTCAATCTCGGCAGATATATGGGCACTGGACTGCTCGAACCCGATCAATTCGCGATCCTTGGAGGTACGATGGCTCTTCGTTAAAGCAAGCACGAAGAGCGCCTCCATCAAATTCGTCTTTCCTTGGGCATTGCGTCCGATGATCAAATTGACATCGCCAAATGCCTCAAGCTGCAGCTTCTCGTAATTTCGGTAATGCTGCAAGCTGACATTTTTGACAAACAAGCTAATCCTCTCCCTCGTCTTCCGCGCTTAGCGCCAAAGCGGCTGCGGGAGGCTATCTATTGTGCTGCCACCTGAAACGTCCCGCAATCCTCTACCTTGACGATGTCGCCGGGAACCAGTTTGCGTCCGCGCCGCTCTTCCTTCTCGTCGTTGACCAGAACTGCCCCTTCCGCGAGCAGCGCCTTCGCCATCCCACCTGTGGATACGCAATCGGATAGCTTCAAGAACTGATCCAGCTTGATATATTCACTGTGGATAAATATTTGTTTCATGACTTCGTCCTTTCATCCCTATCAACATGGGGATAACTTTAATTGGCCGTACGGTATGGCAGAATAATATATTGGCTCTTGCTGTCGTCGAGCGGCTTCAGGATGATCGGGCTCATGACGCCCATGAAAGCAATCATCAGCTGTTCGCTTTCAACCACCTTGAGCACGTCCAGCATGTATTTCGAGTTGAACGAGATGCGCAGCGGCTCCCCTTTGAAATCGATAAGGTCCAATTCTTCGCGAACTTTACCAAGCTCGGAGGAGCTGGAAGAGATTTCGATGCCGCCATGCTCCATCGTTTGGAGAAGAACAATGTTCGTTTTCTCCTCTTTGGAGAGCAGGTAGGCACGGTCGATCGACTCGCTTAATTTTTTTGTGTCCAAAACCAGTTCTGTTTTATGCGAGGTTGGAATAATTCTAGAAGTATCGGGATAAATGCCGTCCAATATACGGGAATAGAACAGAACACGGTCAATTTTAAATAATACCTGATTATCCGCGACAACGATATCAACCAGCGTATTTTGGTCTGGAATGATTTTGCTCAGCTCATTCAGCGTTTTGCCCGCAATCACGACATTGTTGAACGAAATGCCGTCAGCTCCCTCAAGATGGGCGGAGCGAGTAGCCAGTCTGTGACGGTCCGTGGCCGTAAATTTCAGCTCATTGTCGTTCAGACTCCATAATACACCCGTCAAAATAGGCGTGGTTTCATGTGTGGAAATGGAGAATACCGTTTGTTTGATCATGTTTTTCAACAGATCCCCTGGCAAAGAAACGGTTTGGCTGCCCTCGATATTAGGCAATACCGGGAATTCCTCCGGATCCAAGCCGACCATCTGGATTTCCGTGGCCCCCGAAGAAATAAAGGTCTGGAAGTTTTCTTTGACCTCCATCTGAATTTCCTGGGAAGGCAGTTTCTTGATGATTTCAACGAAGAATTTGGCTGGCAGCACAACGCTGCCAGGCTGCTCTACCTGAACGATGGTATGCTTCTCATCCTCCGCAGGAATAAACGATTGAATGGAAATATCCGTATCGCTGGCTGTTAGCGTGACGCCCGAATACGTGACATCCAGTTTAATGCCGCTGAGGATCGGGATCGTGGTTCGGCTGGAGATCGCCTTCGATACGTGTTGAATGGATTCGTTTAATACATTTTTTAATATGCTGATTTTCATCAAGTTCACTCCTTACGGAAAAATGAGAGGGGGTTTTTCTCTTGGCGAAAGCCAAAGGGATTCCCCTCTTTATGGTTAATTTATTTATTAATTATTATTAGTAATAGTAATAGGGACACTGAATATGTGGATAAGCCTCGTAAAAGGCATAAAATTAAGCCTATCCACATGTGTATAGATTGTGCATAGGCTTTGAACTTGTTCAGGTTGGATTTTTGATTTTCTCCGTAATGTTATTGACCACTTTGAAAAGCTCCTGGTCCGTTTTCAGAGATTGGGTAATCTTCTCATGGGCATGAATGACAGTGGTATGATCCCGGCCTCCGAATGCCTCTCCGATCTTGGGAAGGGAATAGTCGGTTAATTCGCGGGACAAGTACATGGCAATTTGCCGCGGAAACGCGACGGCTTTGGTCCGTTTGCGGGCTTTGAAGTCTTCCAGTCTCAGGTTGTAATACTCGCCGACCTTTTGTTGGATATCCTGAATCGTAATCATTCTCGGCCGGCTGGACGGGATGATATCCTTCAGGGCTTCGGCTGCCAGATGCGTTGTAACGTCCTGATTGGTCAGGGAGGAATAAGCGACGACACGGATAAGGGCACCTTCAAGCTCACGAATGTTCGTATCGATCTGATTGGCGATATACATCATGGCTTCGTTCGGAATATCCAGATTCTCGGCCTTGGCCTTCTTGCGAAGGATGGCGATCCGCGTCTCCAGATCCGGCGGTTGAATGTCGGTGATCAATCCCCATTCGAAGCGGGAACGGAGCCGTTCTTCCAGCGTCGGGATCTCCTTGGGGGGACGGTCACTGGATATGATAATCTGCTTCCGCTCTTCATGCAGGGCGTTAAACGTATGGAAAAATTCCTCCTGCGTCGATTCTTTCCCGGCCAAGAACTGGATATCGTCAATGAGCAGAATATCAACGTTGCGGTACTTGTTGCGGAAGCTTTCTGCGCGGTTGTCCCGAATGGAGTTGATGAACTCGTTGGTGAATTTCTCGGAGGAAATGTACACGACTTTGCTGCTGGGATTGTGCTCCAAAATGTAGTGGCCGATGGCATGCATCAAGTGCGTTTTTCCAAGACCTACTCCACCATATAGGAATAACGGGTTATACGCCTTAGCCGGAGCTTCGGCAACGGCGAGCGAGGCAGCATGTGCGAACCGGTTGCCCGAACCGATGACAAACGTGTCAAACGTGTACTTCGGATTCAGCATATGGGACTGAATTTCTTCACCGGATATTTCAAGCGGCGGCGAGGGCTGCTGCGGAGCAGGTTCGTGTGCCTTCGTCTCTTCGATCACGAAGCGAACGTCGACCTGCTTGCCCACCACCTCCAGCACGGTTGCACTAACCAGCTTGGTGTATCGGCTCTCCAGCCATTCCACAGCAAACGTTGTCGGCGCGGAAATGACGACGGAGTGATCGTTAATGGTCAATGCTTTGGTAGCTTTAAACCAAGTGTCAAAACTCGGTTTGCTCAGCTTGGTTTGTATGATCGATAATATTTCTTGCCATAATTCGGAAGTATGGCTTTCCAAAACTGTCACTCCTTTAAATCTTCCAAATGTGGCTAGAGCCATGTGTGGAATTGTCGAAAGAAAATGAATGATGTCTAATTATCCCCAGAACTAACTCCTGTGGAAACAAAAAAATATGGATAAATTGAAATTGTTCACAACTTTATCCACAGCCTGTTGATAATATTATAGCTTCATTCACATATTCACAACCAAAAGTAATATCATCATAGCAAAAGAAGGCCTTATTTTCAATGTATGTCGCTAATTTATCCACAAATTCAATACGTTGTGCATAATTATTATTCACACCACTATATATTGTTTATAATCTGTTCGGCATTCGACATCATTGGCCTCAAAGCGCGAAAAATTATTCACAGCTTGTCCGATTGGCAAGCAGAATTTTCTTCTCTCACCATCTGTTCATAACTTCTGGTTGAATGTTCTAGCAGCCGCACAATCGACCAAAGGTGAAAAATGGCTGTGGATAGTCATCCAAAGTCCTCAAACGGAATCTCCGAGTTTCCTTCGAGGGCTTTTTTTGTGACTCAACTTAATAATGGCTCTATAGTCGATCTCAAATGATAGATTCAGAACGCTTATGGCGTCGAATGGTCGGCGACCGTCCAGGAATGGCTCGGACCGCACCCGCGCAGTGTGCGTAGAAGTCTAAAAGCATCTGTTTATTGGCTGTTCCATTGCAACCTTCTTTGCGAACGACCGTACTATAAGGAAAAATGGACGGGGGAACCATGGATGCGGACCGAAGGGAAGGGCATGAGCTGGAGAAAAATAGGGGTGCTGCTTGCACTGGCGGCCCTATTGGTTCTGATCGCGGTATGGGCTCAGAGCTATTATTCGAAGAAAGTGTTTCATATGGAAGACATAAAGTACGCGAAATATGCCGATTCGGGAAACGGGACCGTCGAGTACAGAGGATCATTTGGCCGCGGGGAGCCAATCTATGTCCATGCCGATGAAGAGGGGAAAAGGGTCGAGATTGCCGGCGAAATATATGAAATACGGGCATATGGTAACGGATCGGGACATTCGGCGTCCTATGAAGTGATCTATCCTGACGGGAAAGTCTACCGCGTGGAACCGTTTGGAGACCGGAGCTTTCTTGCATACGACGAGAAGGGGGAGATGGTGATACCCGGCATGAGGTTCATGGACGGCAGCGGCCAAGTTTATCGATCCGATCCGGATGAGCCCCGCTATTTCCCCACGGAGCTGGCCAAGGCTGCTGACGAACGGTTTCATGACCCGAATGGCAGCATAGGATTCTTTTTGTTGGCGCTCGGGTTAGGGATCATGAACTGGTGCTTCTTCAAATATGAGCCTTTCCAGCGGTTTATGTTTCATATTTCGCCATCAAATTGGCTGTATGATAATCCGGAGCCCAGCGATTTCTACTTCTTTATGTGCAAGGCAGGGGGGATTTTCGGTATGGGATTCTCGCTGTGGATATTTTTTACGCATGCATTATTACAAAAAAAGCCCGTTTTCGTCATGGATCGGATCCAGCGAAAACGGGCTTTTCTTTAAGATATACGAATGTTTAGAACTTCGAAGTATCGCCTACCTGACTATTACCGAAGAAAACAACATCGGATGCCTGCTGTTTTAGGAGAAGGTACGTCGAACGGTGTTTTTCTTACTATAGTAAGCTTACGCGTTCTCGAATCTGCGCTGGAATTCGGTAATCGCTTCATAATCTTCCTCCAGCTTCCGGGAAATGCGGATGAAAATCGGCAGCAGCGCTTTATAAATATCGGCGCTTTCTTTTACTGGCTGGTGTTCATGGGTGCCGCCGACCATCGTCTCGACGATATCGAGCGATTCCACTCTGCCTGTGGCGTACAGTCCAAGGACCACTGCGCCAAGGCAAGAGCTCTCGTAGCTTTCCGGCACGATCACCTGCTGGTCAAAAATATCCGCCATCATCTGACGCCAGATCGGTGAACGGGCGAAACCGCCTGTGGCATGAATTTTGGCCGGCCGGCCGATTTGTTCCTCCATCGCCAGCAGAACGGTATACATATTAAAGATCACGCCCTCCAGCACGGAGCGGATCATATGCTCTTTTTTATGATTGAGCGTTAAGCCAAAGAACGAGCCGCGGGCATTCGGATCCCATAACGGCGCGCGTTCTCCCGTCAGGTACGGGTGAAACAGGAGTCCGTTCGAGCCGGGCGGAATACGGTCCGCGATTTTGGTCAGCACATCATAGGGATTGATCCCCAGACGCTTGGCCGTTTCGATCTCGGAGGCGGCAAATTCATCGCGAACCCAGCGGAAAATCATGCCCCCGTTATTGACCGCGCCGCCGATGACCCAATGCTTCTCCGTCAATGCATAGCAGAAAATACGTCCTTTCGGATCGGTCATCGGCTTGTCGACGACCGTACGGATGGCGCCGCTCGTACCGATCGTGGCTGCAACGACGCCCGGCTGGATGGCGTTCACGCCCAGGTTCGACAGAACTCCGTCGGCAGCGCCGAGCACGAACGGCGTGGAGACGGAGAGCCCCATGGCTGCGGCATACTCGCTTTTTAAGCCCTCCATGATATGTGTAGTAGGGACGATGGTCGACAAATGGTCCTCGGTGATGCCGGCGAGCTCCAGCGCCTGCGGATCCCATACCAACGCCTCGAGGTTCATCATCCCGGTGCTGGAAGCAATGGAATGGTCAACGACATATTGGCCGAACAGCTTGAAATAAACGTATTCTTTGATCGAAATGAATTTGGCTGCTTGCGAAAAGAGGGAGGGCAGCTCATGCCGCATCCACATCAGCTTGGTTACGGGTGACATGGGATGAATCGGAGTTCCGGTTCTAAGGTACAGCTCCATGCCGCCAAGTTCCTTTTTGAGCTTCGCCGACCAGGCTGCACTGCGGTTATCCGCCCAGGTAATGCAGCGGGTCAGCGGGGTGCCTTGGCTGTCCACGGCAATGACGCTGTGCATGGCTGCGCTAAAGGATACGAACAGCACTTGAGCCGGATCGATCCCGCTCTGCGTCATGACGCCTTGAACCGAGGCGATGACGGTTTGAAAGATTTGTTCCGGGTCTTGTTCGGCCGTAGAGGGAGTCGGTGTAAGCAGCGGATATTCGCCGCCGGCCTTGGCCACGACCTCACCGTTCTCCTTGAAAAGGACCGCTTTGGTGCTTGTTGTTCCGATATCGACGCCGATCATATAGTTATGTGTACTCAAGAGACCTACCTTCTTTCTACGTAAGGGCACCCGGCAGCTGCTTAAAAACAGCGCTTCGGGAGCCCTCATGTGTCTTATTGCTTCATTATACAATTACATTCAGAACAAGAGCCAACACGAGCCCGGTCACGGAGAGAATCGTTTCCAGCACGGTCCAGGATTTTAGCGTCTGGGCTACCGTCATATTAAAGAATTCTTTTACCATCCAGAAGCCTGCGTCGTTCACGTGGGACAGTACGATGGAGCCTGCTCCGGTAGCGAGCACCACTAGCTCCACATTGGCGCCCGGCGTCATCGCAAGCACGGGAGCAACGATTCCAGCGGCGGTTGTCATGGCTACGGTTGCAGAACCGGTTGCGATGCGAATGAGCGCCGCGACAAGCCATGCGAACAGAATCACGTTGATATTGGCGCCGGTTGCAATTTCGGCGATGGCATTGCCGACGCCGCTGTTGATCAGAACCTGCTTGAAAGCGCCGCCTGCACCGATGATCAGAATGATCGTGGCGATCGGAGCGAGACATTCGCTGGTGAAGCGGGAAAGATCATGTTTATTAAAGCCGCGGGCGAATCCAAGCGAGAAGAAGGAGAAGACCGCAGCAATGAGCAGGGCAATGATTTCATGACCGATAAATTTGCAGAACACGGAAATGAAGCTGGTGGACTCCGGATCGATAATATCGGCCGCGGACCCGATAAGCATCAGAATGACCGGCAGCAGGATCGTAAACAAGGTGATGCCGAAGCCTGGCAAACCTCGTTCCGCTTTGCTTGAAAACTGCTCGGCCAGCTCTTCGGGCGGTTCGGTTCGAATCCGTTTGCCGATAAATTTACCGAACACCGGACCGGCGAGTATCGCTGCAGGAATTCCGACAAGGAACGAATAGAGAATGGTCATGCCAAGGTCTGCATCATAAGCTTCAATGGCAATCATCGGTGCGGGATGCGGAGGCACCAGCCCGTGAACGGTAGACAATCCGGCCAGAATCGGAATGCCGATGTGCAGCAGGGACATTTTCGTTTTGCGTGCAACCGTGAACACAATAGGAATCAGCAGGATGACGCCAACCTCGAAAAATACGGGAATACCGACAATAAAGCCGACGATCATCATCGCCCAGTGGACGCGCTTCTCGCCGAAGCGATCCACGAGGGTGGTGGCGATTTGTTCGGCACCGCCGGATTCGGCCATCATTTTACCCAGCATGGTACCGAGGGCGATAACGATCGCAATCGTTCCGAGCGTTCCGCCAAGACCGCCGGTTATCGAAGTAATCACATCCGCAGGCTGCATGCCCGTCAATAGACCGAGGATCAGCGCGGAGATCAGTAAGGTAACGAAAGGATTCCATTTATATTTGGAAATCAGCACGATCAGGAAGACGATCGTCAGCAGTGTCCAGATCATTAAGGTAGCGTTATGACTGAGACCGAATAGTGAATTCATATCTTGCTTCCTCCTATAGATTACCCATTTGAATTGGGAAATGGTTAGTATCATCGGGCTGTTCTGCGGTAGTATACCCAAAACAAAAGCGAATTCTATTGTATACTTGTCGACAACTTAGAGCGTACACATGTAATGTCAGTGCGGAGGAAGGGAGGATTATATTAACCCTCCGGAAAACTAAGATGAAGCGTCTGACGGGAATCATCGAAGTAATGCTGAACCGCCGTTTGGATCCGTGCCGGATCCAGGGATTCCATCTCCGCAATAAGCTGAAGATGCTTGTCCATGACATAGCGAACCTTGGCGCCCCCGCCACCGAATACCTGCCGCGTCGTAATGAGCATCACCGTGATCACGATGGGGCGAATGCTCTTCCACAGATGAAGAATTCGTTTATGGTTCGCTTCCGTTATAATCCGTTCATGAAAAGCCAAATCCTGATAGGAGAATTCCACCGGATCCTGATGTTTGGCGGCAAGCTCCATCCGATCGACGATTTGCTTTAAATGCTGGATCAGTTCCGGCTGCGGATTCGCAAACACATGTCCTTGCACAAAGCTCTCGATAAGAAAACGGACATCGTATAATTCCTCGACTTCCTTGAGCGATAAGCCCATGACGACGGCTCCCATGCGCTCCAATTGAATCAAACCTTCGCTGGACAGCGTTTTCATCGCTTCCCGCACAGGGGATCGGCTCGTGCCGAATTCACCCGCGATCCGGTTCTCGGATAGGATTTCTCCGCGCTTGATGGTGCCGCTGATAATCTGCAATCTCAGTTCGCTGGCAATGGCCTCTCCAAGAGAGGCTCCCTGAAGCCACGTTGAGGGAAATTTCATAGCATAATTCTCCAATCCAGTACTGATTCTTGAAGTTCTCCAGTGATCATCATACCACAAGGAATGAAAAGGGGACCATGCCCAGCCTGGTCATAATGCCTGCAGGGAACATGCCCTAAAGAAACAGCAGGGTGCATGAAAGAGAATATATGTTATTCCGATTTCTCAACGGCATGGCCGCCAAATTCATTGCGAAGCGCGGCAACGACTTTGCCGTGGAACGTATCTTGATCAAGGGAGCGATAGCGCATGAACAGCGACATGGCGATGACCGGCGCGCTGGCTTGAACCTCGAGTGCGGTTTCCACCGTCCATTTGCCTTCGCCGGATGATTTCATCACGCCTTTAATGCCTTCGAGCTTCGGATCCTTGGAAAACGCGTTTTGCGTCAGTTCCATGAGCCAGCTGCGAATGACGGAGCCGTTCGACCATACCCGCGCGACATCCTCATAGTTAAAATCAAACGCGCTCTTTTCCAACACTTCAAAACCTTCTGCAATGGACTGCATCATGCCGTATTCGATGCCGTTATGGACCATCTTCAGAAAATGGCCGCTGCCGCTTTCACCGGCATACAAGTAACCATTCTCGACAGCCATATCCTTAAACAGGGGCTCGATGCCGCTAAATACGTCGCGGTTGCCCCCAATCATGAAGCAGCCTCCATTATGCGCGCCTTCCATGCCGCCGGAAGTGCCGGCATCGAAATAATGAATGCCCTGCTCCGCCAGGCGTGCTGCACGGGCGATGGAATCTTTATAATGCGAATTGCCGCCGTCAATCAAAATATCGCCGGACTCAAGGAGGGGCGTAAGCGATTCGATGACCGAATCCACGATCTTACCGGCCGGCACCATCATCCAAACGATGCGTGGTTTATCCAGTTTGGCTACGAGCAATTCGGTGGATGCCGCAGCTTCCGCGCCGCACTCGGCGGCTTGAGCGACCAGTTCCGTATTTAAGTCGTAAGCTACGACCTGATGTTGATGGTGAATCAGATTCTGAACCAGGTTGAGGCCCATTTTCCCGAGACCGATCATGCCTATTTTCATAAAACAATGCAGCTCCTTCTTAGGTGTATACTTGTATACAACTTAAATTCAATTTTTATACTACTCTTTTATGGCTCTGGTGTAAACATGGGGGATTAAGAGGGCTGGAGGGCGTGAGGTTGACCTAAAAGGGACCATCCACAACGTGTTCAAATAGGTTATCCCCATGTGGATAATTCAAAACTAGCAATAATGACTACTTGTGGAAAACTTATGAGCGGGTCGAAGTCAAGTTTGGTTTGACTTTTGGGCCTGAACGTGATTAAATGTATAAAGGCATTTTCTGTGAAGATGAGAACATTATCCGCTAGCAAGTAGCGGTCTGTTTACAAGAGATACGTCCATAGACGTCGGTTCAACAAATCGCGGTCTATTCTTCCGTGAAAGTGCGTCGATTGACGTTTTGATCTTAAAATATGGGTAAGCGATATTCCTGTAAGGGGGTGCATTAATTCATGAGACCGACTTTCAAACCGAATGTAAGCAAACGCAAAAAGGTACACGGCTTCCGTAAAAGAATGAGCACGAAGAACGGACGCAAAGTATTGGCTAACCGCCGTCAAAAAGGCAGAAAAGTACTGAGCGCTTAATATTGTGCCACGAAGACCACCGAGGTGGTCTTTTTTTCGTAATATCTGCTGCGGTGTGAGGAGTTTCCTTTGAAACCGGCAGAATATAAGCTACATTGAGTGGTAAAGGTTCGCAATCGGGTGTTTAGCGCGGTTTTGGCATGCCTATACTATTATAATAGTAGGGATGTCACAGCAGCGCAGGATGTAATGAACTTGATTAACGGCAGGGCGGTAGAAACTTGTGCATAGAAAACTTCGTTTACGGAACCGCGCTGATTTCAGCCGGGTATATCGACACGGAAAGTCCTTCGCCAATCATCAATTTGTTGTCTATTGGTCGCGCAAAAAAGAGGTAGAGCAGTTTCGCGTCGGCGTTTCGTGCAGCAAAAAGATCGGCAATGCGGTTGTCCGCAACCGGATGAGACGGCTGGTTAAAGAGATTGTCAGGCACCATCAGCACCAGATTATCGAGCATATCGACCTGATCTTTATCGTTCGAAAGGGAGCGCTCGACAAGTCCTATCAGGAGCTGGAGAAAAGCGTGCTTCATGTATTGAGGAAATCGTCCCTTTTGAAAGCGAAGAGGGGCTGAACCATGTGTTTATTTGTCCATATAAATATGTTATGATTTACCGTGGAATGGAATGGCGAAGAGAGGGGTTTTGAAGTGTCGTTCATGAAGACAAGACGAGGAAAATGGTTCCTCCTCACCGCTGTAATACTCGCAGTGGCCGTTATATCAGGTTGTGCGCCTGGAGCTGACCAAACGCGTACCATTGAAGACTTGAAAAATGGAGGCTTTTGGCAGAGCAACGTTGTTTATTACTTTACATGGGCACTTGATACGTTTGCGACATGGTTTAACGGCGAATACGGATTGTCCGTACTCGTGATGGTGCTTATCGTCCGTACCTTGATTTTACCGCTGACTCTGAAACAGGTCAGAAGCTCGAAGGCAATGCAGGCCATCCAGCCTGAAATTCAGAAAATTCGCGAGAAATATAAAGATCAGCCTGAAAAAGTCCAAATGGAAACCATGAAGCTTTTCCAGGAGAATAAGGTTAATCCGATGGCGGGATGTTTGCCGCTGATCGTACAAATGCCGATATTTATCGCACTCTATCATTCGATTTACTATAACAATCTCCTTCGTGATCACGAATTCCTGTGGCTGCAATTGGGTCAACCGGACAAGCTGTTTATTTTGCCGGTGCTTGCGGCTGCAACCACTTATTTCCAAACGAAAATGATGATGAAGATGAACCCGTCTCCGCAAATGGGGATGATGCAGTTCATGCTGTTCGTTTATCCGATTCTGATCTTTGTAATGTCCTTCCAGTTCCCATCCGCACTTCCGTTGTACTGGTTCTACAGTAACCTCTACACGATCGTGCAGAACTACTTCTTGTACCGCAACAATGACAAGGCTGCAGTCGTGGCAAGCGTTGCCAGCGCAACCGAAGGTCATAAGAGCAACAAGAGCGGTAACAAGGGCGGGAAGAAGAGTGGCAGCAAAGGCGGGAAAAAAGGTTCGAAGGGAGCCAAGAAGTCGAGATGAGTAAAATCGTCGCAACAGGAAAAACCATTGAAGATGCTGTCGCACAAGGGCTGGCCCGCTTGGGTGTAAGTCAAGACCGTGTATCGGTTGAAGTATTGAGTCAGCCATCAAGAGGATTCCTGGGCCTGTTCGGGGTCAAGGAAGCGAAAGTCGAACTAACGCTCCTGCCTGACGGTGCCGGCGGCGAACCATCTGTGAAGGAAGTTTCTCCTTCGGGTACGCAAGCTGTTCCGGCCAAAACGGTTCAGGTCTCTCATGCCTCCGTGGCGACGCAGGCAGCGCCTGCGGGCACCGCGATTGCCGAGAGCCCCGGGACAGCCTCCCTTGAAGGCAAGGACCCTTACCAGGAAGCCATCGCCTTTCTTATCGAAACTGGACAAGCCATGGGGCTTGATATCTCCGTTGAGATGGAGAAGGGAAAAGACTTTACGACGCTTCAAATTTCCGGAGCCGGACTCGGACTGATGATCGGCCGCCGGGGCCAGACGTTGGATGCACTTCAGTATTTGGCGAATATCGTAGCGAATCGGTATTCCGATAGTTATCTGCGCATCGTACTGGATGCCGAGAACTTCCGTGACCGCCGCAAGAAGACGCTGGAGGATCTAGCCGATCGATTGGCGGGGCGGGTCCTGAAGACCCGCAAAGAGATTGTGCTTGAGCCTATGCCTGCTGCGGAACGGAAGGTAATTCACGCCAAACTCCAGTCCCATGGAGCCGTGAAGACGTACAGCAAGGGCGAAGAGCCGAACCGGCGGGTTGTCATCACGCCCAAGTCGTCCTAAATGAGTTGAAGAGCCTATATAAACAATGACTCCTTAAGCTTCAAGAGGGAGTCATTGTTTTTTAGAGAGACCTATACGCAAAGACTTCTGCCGGAGGTTTTTGTTTAAGATGATAGATCAAGCAGTGGGGTAGTACACCGTTTGGGGTGTAATCCCGAGGTATTTTAAATAGAAAGAGGTGAAGGAAACGATGTTTAGCGATACGATTGCAGCCATTTCTACGGCAGTCGGTGAAGGCGGCATCGCGATTATTCGCGTCAGCGGGCCGGACTCCGTTCGGGAAGTGGAGCGTATATTCAAAAGTAAAAACAAGCTAACGCAGGTGGAATCCCATACCGTTCATTATGGTCATATTGTGGATCCGAATACGGGGGAAAACCTGGAAGAGGTGCTCGTGACCGTAATGCGTGCCCCTCGTTCGTTCACGACCGAGGATGTCGTGGAGATCAGCGCCCATGGCGGCGTCATCTCCGTGAAGCGGGTCATGGACCTGCTGCTTCAATTAAACATCCGTTTGGCGGAGCCCGGAGAATTTACGAAGCGGGCCTTCTTAAATGGCCGAATTGACCTGTCTCAGGCCGAGGCCGTCATGGACCTGATCCGTTCGAAATCGGACCGTGCCTTCTCCGTTGCCCTCAAGCAGGTCGAAGGTACGTTATCCCGCAAAATCAACGAGCTGCGCCATACCCTGGTCGAAACGCTGGCCCATATCGAAGTGAATATCGATTATCCCGAGCATGACGTGGAGTCGCTCACCTCGGAATTCATTAAAGAGAAAAGCAAACTGGTGATGGGGGAAATCGATAAACTGCTCAAGACCGCGCAAGAAGGGAAAATTCTGCGGGAAGGGATTACGACTGCCATTGTCGGACGTCCTAACGTGGGCAAATCCTCGCTTCTGAACACGCTGGCCCAGGATAATCGGGCGATTGTCACGGATATACCGGGCACGACTCGCGATGTGATCGAGGAATTTGTCACCATTAACAACATTCCGTTGAAGCTGCTGGATACCGCAGGCATTCGGGAGACGATGGATGTGGTGGAGCAGATCGGCGTGGAACGATCCAAGCATGCGGTAAACGAGGCGGATCTCATTCTGCTCGTGCTGAATGCCAGCGAGCCGCTTCATCAGGATGAATTGGAATTGATGGAACAAATACGCGGTAGACAATGCATTGTCATTATGAATAAAATGGACTTACCGTCTAATCTCGATCTGGACATTCTCCATCGGTATTATCCCGATGAATTGATCGTTCCGATGTCGGTGAAGGCGCAGGAGGGGATTGACCGGCTGGAAGAGGCGATATCGAACCTGTTCTTCAGCGGCCAGATTGAAGGCGGGGATTTGACTTATGTGAGCAACGTGCGGCATATCGCCTTGTTGAAGAAATCCAAGCAGTCCCTGCAGGATGCCTACGACGCGGCCGAACAGCTCATACCGATCGACATGATTCAAATCGATGTGAGAATGGCCTGGGAACAGTTAAGCGAGATCCTGGGCGAGGCGGTTGGCGATTCGCTCATCGATCAAATTTTTTCACAGTTTTGCTTGGGTAAATAAGCTTCAGGGCTTACTATATATAGTAGGAACAGCTCAACAATTTCAGGGATATCCGAGGTGGATGCCCCTTGATAACGTATATAACACAATAAGAACAGGAGGGTGAGCTATGAGTTATATGGGTGGCACTTATGACGTGATTGTAGTCGGTGCGGGCCATGCCGGTTGCGAGGCTGCACTGGCGTCCGCGCGTATGGGTGCTGAAACGTTGATGGTTACCATCAACCTGGATATGGTTGCTTTTATGCCTTGTAACCCGTCCATTGGAGGTCCTGCCAAAGGACATGTCGTACGCGAAATCGACGCGCTGGGCGGAGAAATGGGCCGCAATATCGATAAAACCTTCATTCAAATGCGCATGTTGAATACGGGTAAAGGTCCGGCCGTCCACGCGCTGCGCGCTCAAGCGGACAAGTTTTCTTATCAGCATACGATGAAAGAAACGATGGAGAAGGAAGAGAAGCTTACCCTTCGTCAGGGTATGGTGGATCAGCTCATCGTGGAGGATGGCGTGTGCGTGGGGATCGTGACGCAGACGGGTACGGAATATCGCGCGAAAGCCGTTGTGCTGACAACCGGTACGTATTTGCGCGGTAAAGTCATTATGGGCGAACTCATGTATGAGAGCGGTCCGAACAATCAACAGCCTTCGGTAAAACTTGCGCATAACCTGCGCGAGCTTGGATTCGATCTTGTTCGCTTCAAAACAGGCACGCCGCCGCGGGTGCATAAGGATACGATTGATTTCTCCAAGACCGAAATTCAGCCTGGGGATGAGAAGCCTAAGTTCTTCTCTTACGAAACGAAATCCTCCGACAATGAGCAGCTTCCTTGCTGGTTGACGTATACGTCGGTGGATACGCATAAGATCATCAATGACAACCTTCATCGCGCGCCGATGTTCTCTGGCGTTATAGAAGGAACGGGTCCGCGTTATTGCCCGTCCATTGAGGACAAGATCGTTCGTTTTGCCGACAAGCCGAAACATCAGATTTTCCTGGAGCCTGAAGGTAAAAATACAAAAGAATACTACGTGCAAGGTCTATCCACCAGCATGCCTGAGGATGTTCAGCTTGCGGTGCTTCGTTCCATTCCCGGAATGGAGAAGGTAGAAATGATGCGTAACGGTTATGCGATTGAGTATGATGCCATGGTGCCGACGCAGCTGTGGCCATCTCTGGAAACCAAGAAGCTGCCGGGCCTGTTCACGGCCGGTCAGATCAATGGTACCTCGGGATATGAAGAGGCGGCAGGCCAAGGTATTATGGCTGGAATCAATGCGGCACGTAAAGTGCAGGGCAAAGAGCCAGTCATCCTGGATCGCTCCCAGGGTTATATTGGAGTGCTGATCGATGACCTGGTGACTAAAGGGACTAACGAGCCTTATCGTTTGCTCACCTCCCGTGCAGAATACCGTCTGCTGCTCCGTCATGACAATGCCGATCTGCGACTTACCGAAATCGGTCATGACATCGGACTGATCTCGGAAGAGCGTTATGCCAAATTCGTGCTGAAGAAGCAGCTCGTTGAGCAGGAGATCGAACGTCTTCGCCAAACGAAGGTGAAACCGGTTGAGGTGAATGCGATGCTGGAAGCCGCCGGGTCAGCACCGATCGTGGACGGAAGCAATATGCTGACCATTTTGCGTCGTCCGGAGATTACGTTTGCCATGGTTGAGTCGCTCTCGCCGTCTCCTTACGAGCTGGATGAGGAAATGAAGGAGCAAGTCGAAATTCAAATCAAATATGCGGGTTATATTGAGAAACAGCTGGGACATGTGGAAAAGCTGCAGAAGATGGAGAAGAAACGCATTCCGGAGGATATCGTTTACGACGAGATCAACGGACTGGCCATGGAGGCTCGGCAGAAGCTGAACAAAATCCGTCCGATTTCCATCGGCCAGGCATCGCGCATTGCCGGCGTAACGCCAGCGGATATTTCGATACTTCTCGTTTACCTGGAGCATTATAACCGGGTAACCGCAGCGAAAGGATAAGGAATGGACGACATTCAGAAAGCTTTTGTTGACCGGCTCGGCGAGCACGGGATCACGATTGACGAGAAACAGCTTCATCAGTTTGAGATGTATTACGAAGTGCTGGTGGAATGGAATGAGAAAATGAATTTAACCGGGATAACCGAACGGGAGCAGGTTTATACGAAGCATTTTTATGATTCGATTACGCTTGCCTTTTACGTGGATATGAACAAGATCGCCAATCTGGCGGATATCGGATCAGGTGCCGGCTTCCCGGGAATTCCGTTAAAAATCTGTTTTCCCCATCTCAAGCTGACGATTGTAGATTCGCTGAATAAACGAATTACGTTTCTGAAGCATGTTGCGGATACCCTCGGACTGTCCGGGGTTGAGCTGATCCATGGGCGCGCGGAAGAGGTTGCCCGCAAACATGGGTACCGTGACGGGTTCGACCTGGTCACGGCAAGAGCGGTAGCTCGAATGGCTGTATTGAATGAGTTCTGCCTGCCTTTCACGAAGGTAGGGGGACAATTCGCGGCGATGAAGGGCAGTGACCCTACGGAAGAAGTGAAGGAGGCGGCCCGCAGTTTGAAAGAGCTGAGAGGGGCGTTGAACAAGGTTCATTCGTTCTCTTTGCCTGTAGAGGAATCTGGCCGGCATATTGTGGTGATCGATAAAAAGGGAGCCACGCCTTCCAAGTATCCCCGTAAGGCGGGTACGGCCAGCAAAACGCCGATCGTGTAAGCGAAAGCGACTTCGGAAATGAGATGCGAACGGATTAAAGAGGAGGACTCTTATAAGAGTCCTCCTCTTTTTTTATTTACTGTATTATTGATGAAGAGAGGGCATGTTAGTGAACTTGATGCATTCATTCATCCTTATATGGAGTAATATCGTGAGGCTCTCACTTTAATTCCGGGTATTTAGTCGGCTGAGTGTCATTCGTTGGGTAGCGAAAGGCTGAGTTCGGAAATGTGTTGTTTCTAAAACAGTTGTAACACATTGGCTACTAAGTATTTGTCCCTTGGATATATCTGTTAAGCTTTGAATGTTTCACGTGAAACATTTCAAATGTTTGAGGTGCGTTGAATAAATGATATCTATTATTATATTAGGATTATATTTCCTGTTAGAGTTGTGATCTGCGCCAAGATATTTCTTAAGGAATAAGTTAGGTGGAACTCTCTTGAATGAAAGCTTCCCATTTTATTAATCGTTTAAGAGAGAGTCGATTGCTTTCTTAGCAGATGAGGATAGAAGCGAGTTCTTGAATTGGCAAATCCCACAATTATTATGGATGTTGTGATCATAGATAAGGCTATGGAAGGGGAGATGCGGTTCAAGAGCATCATTTTGACGGATAAACTTTGGAACTGTGCACAAATCCTGTATAAAGCAAGCGAGAAATGCAGGAAAAAAGGTGATATTGGAGAATAGAGTTATAGGACAAAAAGTGGTAGAATAGAAACGTAGTATCCATTTGAGCTGGCGGGCCCTATTGCCCGATCCTTGAAGGGATGAAAGAGTATAAATCCTGGTTTGGTGACTTTTCCATCCTTGCTTCGTGCAGTCAACAACCTTCGATTGTTGTGACTGCTGTTTTTTGGAAGTGCCAGGTTAACCCAAGGGGGTTCTTGGCCTCATACGAAGTAGAACAAAATATATACCGCTTGTGAGATATCGATTGATAGTAAACATCATGATATTGCCTCCTGATCTATCTCTCAAGAAGCAACCGCTTCATGCAGCGGGTTCGATCAGAGAAAACACGGCTATGACACAGACGTTTTTCTCTAATCAGCATGAAATCTGTTTTTGCAGGGAAATGCCTGACATCACAATGATTTCCAGCACCGTAACAACTTAAATGACTAGTTCTACATGGTGGCTGGAACGATCCGTGTATGCTTCACATTGTGGTTGTTCAATCGTTTAACCGATTCCGGGATAAACCGGAGGCTTATCCGTGCTATCATGAAATTAGGTGGTAATATACGGAATGAAAGAACAATTTTCGAGATTGTTTGGCTTAGCGGCAGAGCGGAACCAAGGGGATGAAGTGAAACAAATCCCGGTAAACGAGGTTGTCAGCAGCCCATACCAGCCACGGACGATTTTTGATGACGAGAAGATTGATGAGCTGCTTCAGACGATTAAAACCCATGGAGTTATTCAGCCTATCGTCGTTCGCGTTCGAAATGGCGTGTATGAGATCATTGCAGGGGAACGCCGCTGGCGTGCGGTTAAGAAGCTGGGTCTGGACACGATTCCGGCCATTGTTCGGGAGTTCAACGATTCACAAGCAGCCTCGATTGCGTTAATCGAGAATCTGCAGCGTGAAGGTCTTACCTCGATTGAAGAGGCAGTAGCTTACCAGAAGTTGATCGATCTTCACCAATTAACGCAGGAGAGCTTGGCACAGCGACTAGGCAAAAGCCAGTCCACGATTGCAAACAAGATTCGTTTGCTGCAGCTGCCGGAAGCGGCCAAAGTGGCTTTGATGGAACGCAAGGTCACTGAGCGTCATGCGCGTGCACTGCTTTCCTTGGATAATGAAGAAACCCAGCTTAAAGTGCTGGACGAAATCATTACCAAAGAACTGAATGTGAAACAGACGGAAGCACGTATCGCCTTTTATAAAGAAGTAACGACAATGAAGAAAGCCAAGCGCATATCGTATAGTAAGGATGTTCGCCTGGCCCTGAATACGATTCGTCAATCGATTGATATGGTATCCGGTTCCGGGATGGCGATCAAAACAACGGAGAATGATCACGAAGATCACTATGAAATCGTTATAAAAATACCTAAACGTTAAGATATGGTGTGAAGCGGTATGCATCGTACCGCTTTTTCTGTTGATCAAGAGATCAAGATTCTCTGCAGCAGCGATATCTTTGCTTATTAGGTTTTATGCTGCAGATGAGAAATATGTAATTTTATTATTACTCATTATCATCGAGCGCTATATCCAGGGCATCCCGTATTTTACGGGATCGTTCACATATTACATATACAGCCTTTCGCTGTATATCATCTATTGCGACTACTTAGAAGAGTCTTCCTACATTGAGGTGAAATGAGTGTCAAAGATAATTGCCATAGCAAATCAAAAGGGCGGTGTCGGCAAAACGACGACTTCCGTCAATCTGGGAGCTGGATTGGCTTCGCTAGGCAAACGGGTGCTTTTGGTGGATATAGACCCCCAAGGTAACACAACGAGTGGGGTTGGCATTAACAAAGCCGATGTTGCAAATTGCATTTACGATATTATCATCAATGAAGTACACCCGAAGGACGCCATCTGTGGGACTAATATCGAAGGTTTGGACATCATTCCGGCCACCATTCAATTGGCTGGCGCCGAGATTGAGCTTGTTCCTACGATTTCTCGTGAAGTACGATTGAAGAAATCACTCCAATTAGTCAAACCCCAGTATGATTATATTTTGATTGATTGTCCTCCATCGCTTGGCATTTTAACGATCAATTCATTGACCGCGGCCGATTCGGTTATCATCCCGATTCAATGTGAATATTACGCATTGGAAGGTTTGAGTCAGCTGCTGAATACGGTTCGCCTCGTTCAGAAGCATCTGAATACATCACTCAAGATAGAAGGCGTATTGCTGACGATGCTGGATGCGCGTACGAATCTGGGCATTCAGGTGATTGAAGAAGTGAAGAAGTATTTTCAGGAAAAAGTGTACAAAACGATTATCCCGAGAAATATTCGTTTGAGTGAGGCACCGTCTCATGGGCAGTCGATCATTACGTATGATCCCCGTTCAAAGGGAGCGGAAGTATACTTGGAGCTGGCAAAGGAAGTGATCTCTTATGAGTAAACGTTTGGGAAAAGGGCTGGATGCGCTGATTCCATCTTTGTCTATTCATGATGATGACAAGGTAGTGGAAATTCCGCTCAGTCAATTGCGAGCGAATCCGTATCAGCCGCGAAAGACTTTTAACGATGAGGCAATCCAGGAGCTGGCGGAATCGATCCGTCAGCATGGTGTGATTCAACCGATTATTGTCCGCAGCGTGCTGAAGGGCTATGAGATTATTGCCGGGGAGCGAAGATTCCGGGCATCCCAATATTGCGGGAAAGCAACGATACCGGCGGTGGTTCGTTCCTTCAGTGACCAACAAGTAATGGAGATTGCCCTCATTGAGAACTTGCAGCGCGAGAATCTGAACGCCATGGAGATTGCGGTAGCTTATCAAGGGCTTATGGAACAATTTTCCTTAACCCAAGAAGAGTTGTCATTGAAGGTCGGTAAATCTCGTTCCCATATCGCTAACTTTTTGCGATTGCTTTCGTTACCAGAAGAAGTGAAGGAAAATGTTTCACGTGGAACATTGTCGATGGGACATGCTAGAGCGATCGTGGGAATTAAGGATCCGATTCTTGTTAAACAGCTGGCGAAACAATGCGTGGAGCAGGAATGGAGTGTCCGCGAATTGGAGGAAGCGGTTAAGAATCTGGACCGCAAACCAGCGGATAAAGCGAAGCCTAAGGTCAAGAATCGCGATCCTTATATCGATCATCTGGAAGAGGATCTTAGAGAACGATTTAAAACGACCGTCAAAATTAAGCACAATAAGGATAAAGGGAAGATTGAGCTTAATTATTACAGTAAGCAGGATTTGGAGCGGTTGTTGGAACTTCTCCAATAAGAGCAGTTTGGTATCTGAAGGCTCCGTTGATGAGTGGCTGGTTAAAAAGTGAGTTTGATTAAAACCAAAGACATGTCGACGTTCCTGAAAGGGAATGAGATATGTCTTTATTTAACTAAACGTGAGGCGCCTCATTTGGCGGCGGAAGTTGAAGATGCTTGAATGTGTATTGTAAAGGGAAAATACTACGGAAAAATGAAGGGGAAACATCATGGACCCGATCGTTTATCTGGATCATGCCGCCACTTCGTGGCCCAAGCCTCCTGAAGTGTTTGAGGCGATGAAGAGGGCCATGGAAGAGGCGGCTGCAAACCCGGGGCGAGGCAGTCACCGAATGGCGGTGAAGGCATCCCGAGTCCTTTATGGGACTCGGAAGACGCTGGCGGATTTGTTTGGGGTGAAGAACCCCAACGATATTGCGTTGACATCGAATACGACCGAAGCGCTTAATTTAGCCATCAAAGGGTGTTTGCGTGAAGGCGATCATGTCATTGCGACCATGATTGAGCATAATTCTGTGCGCAGGCCGCTGGAATATTTGAAGCGCACCCGGGGGATACAAGTTGACTATGTTCCCGTTGATGAGGAAGGTCAGCTTGATCTGCAACTAATCGAGGGAGCCTTTCGTTCTAATACTAGGCTTGTTGTGTGCAGTCATAGTTCCAATCTGCTTGGTTCCATTATTCCACTTGTTGAGATAGGAGAACTGGCGAAGAAGAAAGGGGCTATACTGCTCGTGGATGCAGCCCAGAGTGCCGGTGTGCTGGAAATTCATGTGGAGAAGATGCACGTGGGTATGCTGGCGTTTCCCGGGCATAAAGGGCTTCTGGGGCCACAAGGAACAGGGGGGCTGTATATCTCGCCTGATATTGATCTGGAACCATTGCTGCATGGAGGTACCGGCAGTCAATCGGAGGCTATTGAACAGCCGACGGTGCGTCCGGATCGATATGAGGCAGGAACGCCGAATACGATTGGATATGCGGGATTGCAAGCGGGTGTGCAGAAGGTGCTTGAATGGACACCGCAGCATATTTACCGGCATGAATGGGAATTGACACAATATATGATGGAGGGCCTGCAAGAGGTAAGAGGCCTTCGTTTACTCGGCCCTACTCTTGGAAAAGCACGGACAGGCATCGTGGCTTTTGTGTCTGAAAAATTCGACGCGTCCGAAATAGCTTTTCGACTGGACCGGGAATATGGGATTGCCGTGCGTGCCGGTTATCATTGTACACCGCTTGCCCATATGGCCTCAGGAACGGAACATACGGGTGCAGTCAGAGCGAGCGTTGGAATTTCTACGAGCCGTGACGATATCGAATTCATGCGAAAAGCGATCAAGGAAATTCACAGTTAAACAAACAGATCAAGATGGAGAAGAGGAAGGAAGAAAGCATGTCTGAATTAAATGAATTGATCATGGAGCAGCTTCATTGGTTTGTCGTCGGAATGGTCATGATCATCTTGATCTTATGGATAACCTTAATTGTTCAAGGGGCGAAATTGCGCAAGATGAAGCGCAGATACGATGTGATGATGGCAGGCAGCGGGGTAGAAGATATCGAATCGCTGCTGGTCCAGTTGAAAATCCAAATGGATGAAATTGAAGAAGGGCATGCCAGTCATCAAAAAATGCTGGATTCCATCAACGGCAACTTGAAAGGAATGAAATCCAAAGTTGGCATCGTCAGATATAATGCATTTGGCGAGCGGGGGAACGAAATGAGCTTCTCCCTGGCTATCCTGAGTGAGGAGGAGGAAGGGATCGTTCTGACCGGTCTGCATAACCGGGAGAGCTCCTATGTGTACGCCAAACCATTGAAGGATGGGCAATCCAAATATCCATTGTCTCCGGAAGAAAAGGAGGCCGTTACTCTTGCGCTGCAAGAAGGGAAGAACGGTTCCACTCTTTGATCCCTGCAAACAGGCAAGTTGCGATAATATCAGATAACCGCATGACCAAGCTTAATCGAGTGTTCTGCAATACGAAGTATTCCATAAAGCCGCCGACATTGACGATTCCCGTGACGTGGATATCGCCAACCGGCGGTAATTCTTTATGTACGCCGGCTCCAGGCTTAAGAGGGCCATCGGCGATCTGAATGGAGCCTACGCTGGTTGATTGGCCTAAGCAGGCGTCAATCCCGATCACAAAAGGGTTATCGAATTTCTCATATATGGCGCTCAGCGTATCCTTTAGATTCATGGCGTGGACAGGCTCGTCCAGCGTCCCGTAAAGATGGAACAGTGAACTGTTGTAGCGGGCAAGCGATGTGCCGACCAGTGGCCCCAAGCAGTCACCGGTGGACCGGTCGGTGCCGATGCAGACAATGACAAGCGGCCGGTGCTGAATACGGGCGTCGGAAAGATGAAAGAGCAAGCGATGTATAATAGCAGAATGGATATTAGGGTCCGTGTGTGGTATTTTTAAGCTGGAAGCCTCCGGGCGAGACGTGATTTTAGATAGACGGTTCATAGAATCTTCCTTTCGTCTGCATTTGGTAGTATCAGTATATGGATGAAAGACTGTTTTTATACTTTGCGTTTTGCTTAAAATGCGATTTAATCATTTCGAGCGGTGGCCGTGCTTTGGATATATGTATAGGACATGGACCCGCAGAAGTTCTATGAAATGTTGATTTATTTTAAAAGTTTTATATAAAACTCTTGTTTGCCGGACATGATGATTAGAGATACATATAACTAAAATGATAGGCAGCATGAAGGAGGATTGGGCAGTGGAAGGTGCGATGGTGATCGCATTCGATTCCACCCAGCAGGCGCTGCGCGCGGAAATGCTGCTGGAGTATGCGGATATCGAAATAGATCTGTTCCCTACGCCGAAAGAGATCACGGCTGGCTGTGCATTATCGATTCAATTCCCCCCTGATGCGTTAAAGGATGTTCAAGAGATCATCCGGTTGGAGCATGTGGAGATCCGGGGCATTTTTGCGCTTGATGACAACGAGAGGTATATCAACATCGAAGAGTAAGGGAGGACATCAGGGATGAGGGGCTTTGGTTACTTGTCTGGGGAGACTACAGAAGATGGTGTAGACTTGCAAATGATAGCTGAGGAGGCAGAGGGCTTGAAAGATAAGATCTGGGGATGGTTAACGAATGAAGAGATGTGGATGAATATTCTGTCATCCGGTATTCGGGTAATCATCATATTTATTCTGACGCGTCTCGTGATCCGGGTTGTGTATAAAATGATTGATCAGTTTCTGCTCCGGCAGGAGAAGAGCCGTATCCAGGTGAACTCAAGACGCTTTGTCACGGTAGGGGAATTGTTAAAAAATGTAACCTCCGTCGTATGTAATTTTGTCATGATCTTAATTATTCTATCGGAGTTCAACTTCAAGCTAGGACCGCTGTTGGCTGGTGCCGGTGTACTGGGTCTTGCCATCGGTTTCGGTGCACAGAGTTTGGTGAAGGACGTTATTACCGGATTCTTCATTATATTCGAGGATCAGTTCGCCGTAGGTGACGTGATTAAGAGCGGGGAGTACCGGGGAACGGTCGAAATGATCGGACTGCGCACATCGCGTGTCAGGGGTCTGAACGGGGAAACCTATATCATTCCGAACGGGATGATTACCAGCGTTACGAACTACTCTCTTTCCAATTCGCTTGCGATAGTGGATCTGCCAGTGAAAAACGATCAGCAGGTGAAGGATACGATCACATTGATTCAATCGGCACTTACGGGAATCATCGACCGCCGGCCCGAGGTGCAGCGTACGCCGGAAGTGCTTGGGATCCAGTCTTTGACAACGTCGGAATATGTGGTGCGCATCGTAGCCGAGTGTAATCCGAATGCCAGGGAAGCCGTGGAACGCCAGATTTTTACCGATATCAAACAGGCCATTGAAGCACGCGAGCTGGGGCAAGAACGCGCTCAAGGTTGATCTATTCGGTGATCCGATGTTATATAATAGATAATGAAGCGACGAAACAAAAGGGAGCGGTAACCATGGAGCGCAAGGTTTTTCAGTTAGGGGATATCGTTCAGATGAAGAAGCCCCATCCTTGTGGAAATAATGAGATGGAGATTATTCGCATGGGGATGGATATTCGGATTAAATGCACGAAGTGTCAGCACAGCGTATTGATCCCCCGTGTAAAGTTCGAGAAGAATATGAAGAAGGTTTTACGTTCGGCGCAGGAATCGGAAGGGGCAGGGGATACACCTTAATATTTCCTCCCCGGAAGCTTCCCAAGCCAGTGTTCATGGAGCCGGTAAGGCGAATCTGATCGAGCATCTAAAAAGATGTGGAGACAAGCTATTGACCAGATAACGTTTCCATGATATAATCAATCTTGCTGTGGAAAGGTACCCAAGAGGCCCAAGGGGGCTGACTCGAAATCAGCTAGGCGTCGCAAGGCGTGCGTGGGTTCGAATCCCACCCTTTCCGCCACCAATCGTTCTAAGTTCCGCTGTTATGAATGCAGACGATATTGTTACATAAACCGAGGCGTTAAGCTGTTCGGACGCCTTTGAATAAAACACCCTCATGCAGGACAGATGACCTGCTGAGGGTGTTTTTCGTTGTCGAGAGGATGACTCCAGATCAGGAAGCGGGCATAAAAAGAAGGGCCCTAATGGGCCCTTCCTTCTGGGTAGGCGGTGCTTGTGAATTGGAATCATTTTATCAGCACTTCTGCGAACCTTGTCAACAGCTTCACTTGTCCTAAAGGTCAAGCACTCGGCTCATTTCCTCAGCTTGCAATTCGTGCGACGATCAGAAACCTTCTGCGTTGTTCAGTTGCAACGTTCAACGGAACCACACCTCTCTCATGCACCGCCTGATTATAATGTGCGCATAAAGGGCTGTTTGTATACATGCTAATTTCATCGAATGGCAATTTAGAGTAAATGGTCAGCCTTCATTGCTTGTACGACACCCATATAGGCAAAGCTCGATCATGGGGCAGTGCTCAGGATGTAATAGAACGCTGAACAATACCATGCGTCTGGAACATTCCAGGCTGTTACTTAGGCTGCACCCGACGCTTGTTTAACCACACGCGATCATCATTTTGAGTTTCAGGAAAGGTGTCGCCCTTGCTCATTTTTATTTGACGCGGGTTCTCGATGCCCATAATATGGTCTCTAACGCCAACTTCCATATAAATGCCGTTGTTTGGCGCTTTGTCGCCTGCACGAAATTCGGTCTGTTCTCCCATTATGGAATTCCTCCTCATTATGATGGATGGACTGCATGTATTATCATGCGCCAACAGACCTTAAATCATTGCAGGGAAAGAGAGAAAGGCGCGGTAATAAAGGGAAGAGGGCATGTTTGGTTTCGAAAAGAAACTTGCATCCGATCATCCGTTCTGATATAGTATTATGGTGCGAGTTAGACTCGCTCCTTGCTCTCAACATCGATTGAGGGCCGAAGTCCATAAGGAGGTGAAACATATGCGCAAATATGAAGTGATGTACATTATTCGTCCTGACATTGAACAAGAAGCTGTTCAAGCTGCAGTCGATAAATTCCAAGGCATCATCTCCAACGGCGGAGAAATTACAAAGCATGACGTAATGGGTAAACGCCGTCTTGCGTATGAGATCAAGAAATTCCGTGATGGCGTCTACGTTCTGGTAAACTTCAACGCAACACCTGAAGTTGTAGCTGAGCTTGAGCGTCTCATGAAGATTTCTGACGAAGTCATTCGTTATCTCATCACGAACGACGTTGCTTAATACGGACCAAACTTTGTAATTGATTTCGTTCTAAGGAGGGGATTGGATTGTTGAACCGTGTCATTTTGATTGGCCGACTGACTAAGGATCCCGAGCTGCGATATACTCCTTCAGGTGTTGCTGTAACGCAATTTACACTTGCTGTTGATCGTCCGTTTACCGGACAAGGCGGGGAGCGCGAAGCGGATTTCATTCCGGTCGTGACCTGGAGACAGCTTGCGGAGACTTGTGCAAACTATCTGCGCAAAGGCCGTCTGACGGCTGTAGAAGGACGCATTCAAGTGCGGAATTACGAGAATAACGAAGGTAAGCGTGTATACGTCACCGAAGTCATTGCCGATAATGTTCGCTTCTTGGAGTCAAACCGTGAAACAAGCGGTGGCGGAGGAAATCGTGAGGAATCATCGTTTAACGGAGGAAGCAACGGCAATAGCGGTGGCGGAAACCGTGGGAACAATAACTACTCGCGAAACAACAATCAGGATCCTTTTTCCGATGAAGGAAAACCGATCGATATTTCGGATGATGATTTGCCATTTTAATACGGAAAGGACTGACAACACATGGCTTTTAAACAAAGAGAAGGCGGAGACAACGACAAAAGACCGGCACGCCGCGGCGGCCGCAACAAGCGTCGTAAAGTATGTTTCTTCACTGTGAACAAAATTACTCACATTGACTATAAAGATACAGACCTGCTCAAGAAATTCATCAGCGAGCGCGGAAAAATCCTGCCTCGTCGTGTAACAGGTACTAGCGCTAAATATCAGCGTGCCCTGACGATTGCGATCAAACGCTCCCGTCAAATCGCATTGCTTCCATACACAACGGAGTAATCCTTTGTGTGTAAAGCGGTTCAGCCTAATCATAGGCTGGGCCGCTTTTTTATTAGGTACAAACTCAAGTGCTTACTTCAACATCTCGCAAGGGATACCTCGGCCATATGCGGTCTGTCGTCGAGTAAGCAATGTCGGCAGATGCTTGCAAGACCACGTCGCTGTCCATTGCGAAATCGTGAAAGCATCCATATTGAGTGGCAGAGGTTAAATCATATATGAAACAAGAGCAGGGACAGACCACTTCGGTTTCAAACAGGCTTAACCAAATGTTGGGATATAATGTCTTCACGGAAGAATCGTGTCTCCTCAGAGTGTACATTGTTAAAGAGTAGCAGCGATCGATAAATACAAGCCTGGTGTAAAGCTTTCCAGTTTTAAAGCCCTGAAATCATGTCTACTTCGAAAGGACAGTGTCTATTGTAAGCAATACAACGATAAGAACAATGGATGTTCCTGCTATAAAAGAATCCATAAATGTAGGCCGATCGCAAAGTAGGCTAAAAAAATTCCTTCTATTATATATAGGTATCTGTAGCCTTTCTGCATGAAGGGTGGAATGATATTTGTCTAGTATATAGAATGCGATCCTTTTCATATATCGAAAAAAGAGATTGGTACGGGCCTATTTCTTATTCTCGTATGAAGTTTGATGTCTATCGTGTACAAACATGGTATACGAACATGGCCACGAACCGTGAGGTAAGGAAAATTTAATAATGCGATTACATTAAAATTGCAGAAATTTTTCAATCTGATGATGTCCTCTCCAGGGATACAAGCGTACATAGAGTGGAAGCTCCATGATGTTAGTCTTATTATGCATATTCCTCCTCCATTATCCAAACGATAAAGGAAAAAGGAGGTAGTTGTATGTGCAGAAGATTTTCGCTGTCCGCAGGGCTCGAAGAAGTGAATCAACGCTTTGGCATCCATCGGGTCATGTATTACTACAAGAGCCGATACAACATTAGTCCTACCCAAACCATGCCGGTCATTGTACAGGAACAGGGGGAGCGGGTACTCGATGAGTATCGGTGGGGCTTGGTTCCGTATTGGGGGAAAGATGCGGTCAACGCCGATATTACGACAGTTGATCAGAATCCCACTTATCGCAAAGCGATTGATACGAGACGCTGCGTTATACCTTGCAACGGACTATATTACTGGAGGACGGTCGGCAAACGGAGTTATGCCGTACGGACCGTGATCGGAGATAATGAAATATTCGGTATGGCGGGCCTATACGAGACATGGCGGGATGCCAGAGGAAATGAAATGAGAACCTGCACAGTTCTGATGACGGATGCTAATGAAGCGATATCGGAGTTCGAAACACGGATGCCGGCAATCTTGTCAGAAGAAAATATGGCCAAGTGGCTGGACCCGGAAATCCAGGGAAGGCATGCGGTTCATCCGCTGCTCCATACTTACCGCGGACAGATGCGCATATATCCGGTAACGCCTTTAGTGGCCGACGATACGCATGATCATCAGCAGTGCATTGAAGAAATGGATTTGAAGCTTGCTTGGGTGAAGAACCTGTAGTTCGTAAGTATGAAAGAACGAGGTTGATTTATCTGACATAAAACAGAACATGAAAGCAATCCGGAAGATGCCCCCGGATTGCTTTTTTTTAGGCTTTAATGCAGTAGAGGGACGAAACCATGAAAGGCAATACCTTCAAACAGGCGTCACCTAATACGGAATTGAAGCATACGGTTAGGATGAAATATTACATAAAAATGGGCTTTATTTAGATTGAGCAGAGATAGACTAGGGTTGTGTGATATAATTTAACATAAAACTTAACTTTTAGCACTTTTAATCAAGGTTTTAACTCTGAATTCAAATTATTTGTAATATAACATTACATCATTTCAACAAAATCGAAAGCGATTATAGTTATAAATTGTAAATAAATCTTGATATTACATACATTTTCAGTAAACTAAGGATATACAACGGAGATAAACTTAATTATTAACCTCGAAAACGACGATAAAAACATGATTTTTGAGAAATATGAAAAAAAGTAATTGACGTTACCTAAATTTACACGTATCATAACATTAATTTTATAGGCAAGAAGATATTGCTAGAGACTTTGGCACTAATTGACCAATGGTATATTTTCTGTAAAACTTTCAAGTTATTTCACATCATGCAATGACATCCTAGAGAACGTAACGTTCAGTACCGAAATTATTTAAGGATGATTTCAATATTCGTCCTGATAATTTATATTGCAACAACATTTTTTAAGAGGAGGATTCGCATGAAGAAAAGAATGTCACTCCTGCTGGCAATCATGCTTCTGGCCATCACGGTATTAGCAGCTTGCGGAGGCGGAGGAACAGCAGAACAGCCACCAAGTCAAGGGGATCAAACGGAGCAAACTCCACCAGCTGAAGGCGATGGCGAAGAAACTACAGAACCGCCAGCTGAATCTGGTGACGAAAGCCAAGGCTATTTTGAAGCTGAAGACCCATCTTTGAATCCAGCAACTGCATTGAATCGTAAAGACACGCTTGTTGTCGGTATGACTGCACCTAAAGGGGTATTTAACCCGTTCTACTGGCAGACTGCTTATGACAAATATGTCGTAGACGCTATCTTTGATTCTTTCTTCGCAGTTCAAGGCGACGGAACGTACCAGAACCGTTTGGCGGAAAGCGTAGAAGTTTCCGAGGATAAATTGAAGTACACGTTCAAATTGAAGCCAGGCGTGACGTATTCCGACGGCACTCCTGTTACTGTAAAAGACTATGCTTTTGCAATGAAAGTTTACCATGATTCCAGCTATGACGGCCAATCCGATCTGTTGTCCGTTCATATCAAAGGCGGTAAAGAGTACAACGAAGGCAAAGCTACCGATATCTCCGGTATTAAAGTCATCGACGACAATACCATTGAAATCGAAGTTACCGAAGCAAATGCAATGACCAAGGATAACCTCGGTACGGTTGCTTTTGCACCAGAAGCCTACTATGGCAAAGGTTACAAGCAAGGCAACCTGGAGTACATGAAAGATCTGCACGCTAAACCAATCGGAAGCGGTCAATATGTATTGAAGAGCTACTCCCCAGGTCAAGAGGTAGTACTCGAAGCTAACGCTAACTACTTCCTGGGCGCACCGAAAATCAAGAACGTTATTTACAAGACTACAACTGAAGAAACCAGATTGGCTATGTTCCAATCCGGCGAAATCGATATGGACATGGTTACCGTTAACGAAGACAACGTAGAAGAATTGAAAGGCATGGGCTTCCTGGACGTCAACATCTTCCCAACCAACGGTTACGGATATGTTGCCATGAACCACAATGATCCTAAATTCCAAGACGTTAAGGTTCGTCAAGCATTGATGTACGGTTTGAACCGTGCAGAAGTAGTAGAAATCATCTACGGTCCTTATGCGAACGTATTGAATATTCCACAATCCAGCGTTTCCTGGGCTTACACGGACGAAGGCATTGAGCCGTACGAGTTCGACATGGAAAAAGCGAAGCAGCTTCTTGATGAAGCAGGTTGGGTAGCCGGCGCAGACGGTACTCGCGAAAAAGACGGCAAGAAATTCGAAATTCATTTCTCTGCAACAGCCGACAACCCGGTAATCGATGCTCTGATTCCGGTTATGACGCAAAACTACCAAGAACTTGGCATCAAATTGACTGCTGAAACGTTGGATTTCAACGCTATCATGGATAAGAAGGACAAAGGCGAGTTCGAAATGTTCTTCGCAGCTTGGGGCTTGACTCCGGATCCGGATTCCACGGTTTACATTACAGATGGACAGCAGAACGATATCGGCTTCTCCAATCCAGATTACGATGCAGCTATGAAAAAAGGTCTGAACGCGTTTGATCTTGAAGAACGTAAAGCAGCTTACGCTGAAGCATATCAAGTGCTGAACAAAAACGTTCCGGATCTCTTGATCTATCAAAGACGCGATATGTGGGGTATTAACAGCAGAATCAACGGCATGGACATCACTCCATACAAAGACTTCACCATCGATCTCTATAAAGCCGAAATTCAACAATAACAGCAGGAAACATATGCTCAGCTCGCAAGAGCTGGGCATATCCACTTATAAGCCGGGAGGAATATTATGAAGCAGTACATTATCCGGAGGCTGCTGCAGATTATCCCGACAATGATCGGGATTTCGATTATCATATTTGCAATATCAGCATTGGTTCCAGGTGACTATATCACTGCAGTGAATAACCCGACGATGACTGCTGAGAAGGCAGCTCAGCTTCGGGAAATTTATGGTTTAGATAAGCCGCCAGTAGAGCGTTATCTTACATGGGTCGGCAATATGCTGAAGGGTAATCTCGGAGATTCCCTTGTGCACAAACAACCTGTTACAACCGTTATGGGCAATTATGTATGGAACTCCTTTTTCATCGCTATTTTCAGTTTGATATTGAGTTGGATTATTGCTATTTTTGCCGGCGTTTTCTCGGCTAAATTCCAGTATTCTTTATTCGATAAAATCATTACGCTATTAATCTTTTTATGTATGTCACTGCCCTCTTTCTTCATCGGACTTCTTCTCATCAAATTTTTGGCGTTGGATCTAGGGTGGTTCCCGGTTGGCGGTATGAAGACATCCGGAATGAATGGAAATACGTGGGAACAATTGGTTGATATCGCTTGGCATATGTTCTTGCCGGTTACGGTACTCACGATGCTTAGCACAGGCAGCTTGACGCGGTATTTCCGTACAAGCATGCTGGAGGTTATTCGTCAGGATTACATCCGGACGGCTCGTGCTAAGGGGTTGAAGGAACGTACGGTAATTTTCAAGCATGCTCTGCGTAATGCCATGCTTCCTGCGATCACCCTGATGGGCTTTGAGCTGCCAGCTTTGTTTGGCGGCGCCATCATCATGGAGAAAATTTTCATTTGGCCAGGGGTCGGTCAAGTTTATCTGGAATCGATCAATATGCGGGACTATCCGTTCATGCTTGGTTTCACGGTGTTCATATCCGTACTGACACTTCTGGGCAACCTGTTGTCTGACGTTCTGTATGGAACTGCAGATCCAAGAATTCGCTTAAAGTAGGAGGAGATTCATTTGTCCGCAGAGGCTGCACCATTAAAAACGAATCTACCAGTACCGAAGAAGCAGCCGGATTCCCCGTGGCGGATCGCTATTCGCCGTTTTTCCAGAAACCGTCTCGCTGTCATCGGACTTATCATAATCGTATTTATGTTTTTGCTGTGTTTTATTGGTCCATTGTTCTCGCCATATTCACTGTATGACTACAGTGTAAAAGATAAAAACTTGCCTCCAAGCTCCAAATATTGGCTAGGCACGGATAAGCTCGGCCGCGATGTTCTTCTGCGTATGATGCTTGCAGGCCGGATTTCCCTGACGGTCGGCCTTGTCGCAACGGGCATCTCGGTCATCGTGGGGGCGACGCTTGGCGCGCTGGCCGGGTTCTATCGAAAATGGGTCGATACTCTGATTATGCGTATTGCCGATATATTTATGGCGATTCCGACGCTCCCGATCCTGATCATTTTGGGCGCGGTGCTGTCAGACTTAAAGGTTGATCCTTCTGAGCGAATCTATTTCTTGATGTTGATTATAGGTATCTTAGGCTGGAGTGGAATTTCCCGCCTTGTACGCGGACAAATATTGACGCTACGTGAACAAGAGTTTATGCAGGCAACGGAAGCGCTGGGACTTAAAGACCGACGCAAAATTTTCCGCCATCTGCTGCCGAATACAATTCCGATTATTATCGTATCCGCAACGCTTGGCGTAGCCGGAGCCATTATTTACGAATCGGCGTTAAGCTTCTTGGGAGTTGGGGTCGTTCCGCCAACACCTTCTTGGGGGAACATGATCTCGGCCGCAAACAGTTTGATTGATTTCCGTAAGCGGCCGTGGCTGTGGATACCGCCAGGCATGTGTATTCTTGTTACCGTAGTTGCAATCAACTTGATCGGTGACGGGCTTCGCGACGCACTTGACCCGAAAATGAAGAAGTAGGAGATGCGAATATGGCAAAAGAATTAGTAGAATTCCGCAATTTAAAAACGCATTTTCAAACCTCCGCAGGCACCGTGAAAGCCGTCGACGATGTTAGCTTCAAAATCCGTGAAGGTGAAACACTGTGCGTGGTGGGTGAGTCGGGCTGTGGTAAGAGCGTAACAGCCATGTCTCTTATGCGTTTGATCGATACACCTCCGGTGGGGGGAGAAATCCTGTATGAAGGCAAGGATCTGCTGAAGATGAGCAAGCGCGAGATGAGCTTGATTCGCGGCAACGATATCGCCATGATCTTCCAGGAACCCATGACCTCGCTCAACCCGGTATTAACGATCGGGGAGCAGATTGTGGAGCCGATCCTGCTTCATCAGCTCGTTAACCGTAAAGAAGCAAAACAACGCGCCATCGATCTGATTAATTTGGTTGGAATCCCGCGTGCGGAGAAGATTTTCGACTCTTATCCGCATGAGCTCAGCGGCGGTATGCGCCAACGGATCATGATCGCGATTGCCCTTAGCTGTAATCCGAAGCTGCTGATCGCGGATGAGCCTACAACCGCTCTTGACGTAACGATTCAGGCCCAGATTTTGGATTTGATGCGTGACATTAAGGGTAAACTCAACACTTCGATTATGCTTATTACGCATGACCTAGGCGTTGTTGCCGAGATGGCGGATTATGTTGTTGTTATGTACGCAGGCAAAGTCATAGAAGAAGCACCGGTCATCGAGCTGTTCAAACAACCGAAGCATCCATATACCAAAGGTCTTCTGAAGGCGAAGCCGGTCATTAATCAGACGCAAGAACGTCTGTATTCGATTCCGGGACAAGTGCCTAACCCGGTAGATCTTGGAGACAACTGTCATTTCCATGATCGCTGCGAATTCTGCATGCAGATCTGCAAGGAGAAAACGCCTCCGCTCGGTACGGATCCTAACGGCCATAAGGTCGCTTGCTGGCTGTATGAAGAGGAGGGGAAAGCCTAATGAGTCAAGCACTGATCGAAATAGACGGTTTGAAGAAATACTTTCCCATCACCGGCGGCGTATTTCAACGAACCGTGGGCAATGTAAGGGCCGTTGACGGAGTCAGCTTTACCATCAACAAAGGCGAATCCTTCGGGCTCGTAGGTGAATCGGGCTGCGGCAAGAGCACCATTGGACGAACCATTCTTCGATTGCTGGAAAAAACGGAAGGCAAAGTCATCTTTAATGGTACCGACATCCATTCCTTGTCCAAGGAGAAAATGCGTGCCTTGCGTCCGAAGATGCAGATCGTATTCCAGGATCCATTCAGCTCGCTGAATCCAAGAATCAAAGTGGGCGAAGCCATCGGCGAAGCACTCATTGACCATGGGTTGGTTAATCGTAAGGAACTTAAAGACCGCGTGATTGAAACGCTGGAAATTTGCGGCCTTGCCGCCTATCATTACGATCGGTATCCGCATGAATTCTCCGGCGGACAACGTCAACGGATCGGGATTGCACGCGCGTTGATACTGAATCCCGACTTTATCGTCGCGGATGAGCCGGTATCTGCACTGGATGTATCGATTCAAGCACAAATCATCAACTTGTTAAGTGATTTGCAGCGCGAGAAGCAGCTAACTTACTTGTTCATTTCTCATGATCTCAGTGTTGTAGAGCATTTGTGCAACCGAATTGGGGTAATGTATCTGGGATCGATGGTAGAATTGGCAAGCAAGGAAGAGCTGTTCCGCAACCCGCTGCATCCTTATACGAAAGCTTTGCTGTCTGCCGTGCCGGTACCGGACCCAACGTTGAAGCGCGACCGGATCGTACTGAAAGGCGACATTCCAAGCCCGGCGAACCCGCCTTCAGGCTGCAAATTCCACACGCGCTGCCCGCTGGCTTCAGACCTGTGCAAACAGCAAGTGCCGGAATACCGCAATGTAGGAAATGATCACTTTGTTGCTTGTCACTACGCTTAATAGGACTCTTCATATTCAGGTTTTCTGACAGCAATCAGCGTGATGATTAGAAGATTTACAGATTCATAGAAGGACTTCCTATCGTCTGCGGACGGTTGGAGGTCTTTTTCGGTTTCCTGACACATTCGTTTCATTTACAAAAATTTCTAAACAGAAAATTCAAAAAAAAAGCAGACCAAATGCCTCTTTCAACCGTCTATAACTATGGAGGGCTAATTCTATGAAAAAACGGTGGCTTTGGCTGGTCATGATGTTGCTAATTATCGTCCCCATAGGGGCGGTTGTCATAGTAAATATAGAACGAGCGGGGTTTAAACCGAAGGTCGACGCGCGAGCCGTCGTCTTAATGGATTTAAACACCGGGCGTATTTTGCTCAGCGAGAATGGCGACGTACCGTTACCGCCTGCTAGCATGTCCAAGCTGATGACCGAATTGGTCATTCTGGATGATATTAAGACCGGGAGGAGATCCTGGGACGATGAAGTCAAGATAAGCGATACGGCAAGCGACGTCAGAGGCGTTAAAATCGCTTTGAAGTCCGGCGAAATTTTGACGGTTCGCGAATTGTTCCAGAGCATAACGGTTTATTCCGCCAATGATGCGTCCGTGGCGCTTGCCGAGCATTTTGCGGGCTCCGAGGAAGCGTTCGTTCGGAAGATGAATGCCAAGGCCAAAGAGATTGGCTTATCCAGCGCGACCCGTTTCGTGAACGCATCAGGCGTCGAGCAGGGCACTGCCAATGCCAATGGTCACGCCTGGTCCTCGGATGGAGAAACGGTAATGACCGCAGAAGATACGGCTAAACTAGCCGCGCATCTCATTAGAAGCCATCCGGATATTCTAAGCACTTCCAGCAAAACGCAGACGAAGATAAGCGGACGCAATTTATATTTGAGCAACACCAATTGGATGCTGCCCTCGCTTGGCGGCCCTTATTCCTACGAAGGCACCGATGGATTAAAAGCAGGGTACACGGCGAATGCAGGGTACTGCTTTACGGGAACAGCCGAGAAGCAAGGCAGCCGGCTTATTGCCGTTGTCATGGGTACCGAATCCAAAGAAGCAAGGTTTGAAGAGACGCGAAAGCTGTTCGATTACGGATTTTCCAAGACCTTGACGTGGAGAGAGCGGCTGGACGACTGGTTCCAATATTCGGGAACCGCAGCCGCTCTTCAGCATGAGAACAGGCCGGTTTAACGGATCAATGAGGATTTGGTAGATTTATAGAACTGCCCGTGAAGGGTTCACATTTGACAATATTCTGGTTTACAATAGATGATGTGTTGCAACTGGCCTACTAGTATGAAGTGAGTCAACGGGAGGAGTTCCCGTTTAATAAGAGAGGAGGGTGAGCCAAGCAGCTTAGGGTGCAAGCAAAGGCCTTTAACGACCTGACTTATCCATTATTTTATTTTATAATAAAGAAGGAATTGAACTCATGAAGAGGAAATCATTATATATTACGCTCGCTGTTGTCATATTGCTGGGCTCTTCCGCATTTCTGTTCAGAACGCAGCTTGCGGTCGTGGCATTTGATCTGTTTATGGCAAAGGACGTAGAGGAATCGTTACAGAAATCGTATAAGCCGCTCCAGAGCGACAAGACGCCTGAACCGGTCGTACTCCAGAGCAAGCCGTTCTCGGTCATGCTGCTGGGCAGCGACCAACGGGAAGACGAGCCGGCCCGTTCGGACACGTTGATCTATGCGGTTGTACGTCCCATGGAGTCCAAAGTGCTCCTAATCTCGGTACCGCGGGATACGTACGTCGATATTATCGGCAAGGACAAGAAAGACAAGATCAACCATGCGTTTGCATATGGCGGTCATCAAATGGCGAAAGATACGATGGAAGCATTTTTCGATGAGGAACTTGATTATTATGCCTCCATTAATTTTCAAGGATTGAAGGATGTCGTTGACGCCCTTGGCGGCGTTGAGCTGCCGATCCGCAAGGATATCGTCAACAAAGGCAGGGATCATGAGAAGTTCACGATTGAAGCCAACAAACCGATTTACAATGGCGAGGAAGCCTTGAATTATGTCCGTTATCGTGAAGATAGCGACTTTAATCGGGCGAAGAGACAGCAGGTATTTTTGGATGTATCGGCTAAGCGGGTCATGAAGCTGGATCAGATCGGCAAGGTGCCTGAACTGATCGAGATTATGGGAGATAATTTCCAGACCGATATGCAGCCTAAATTCATTATCGACCTGGCGAAGCAGATGCTGACCGGGGGCAAAGTGGATATGACCAGCTATACGATCATGGGAGAAGGCATGAAAATTAACGGCATCTATTATAATGATGCCGACATGGAGGACGTGCAGGAAGCCCGCGACCTAATCGACAACTGGATGAACCCGGATACGCCGGCAGACCAGCTGCTGCAGCCTAAAGATGCAGAGAAACAGAAATTGCAATAACATAAACACCGGTACATCCGGATGATGTCATAGTACGTTGCTTCATCTCAATCAGCAGTCCGGATTGCCTGGCTGCTGATTTTGTGCCCTATACAAGGGAATCGAAACGACGGAGTTAACGTATGTATGAGTATGGATAGGGGAAGGAGTAACCTGCATACCAAGCTTTTGGATCAGGAAGGTTACTTAACATGACTCCATGAGGTTGGAGTCATAAGGAGGATAATGCATTATGAATATCGCTTTTTTTCTATTACCGAAGCAGGAAGTGATTTGTTTAACGCTGGACTCCACGCTCAGGCAGACGCTGGAACGGATGGAGTTTCACCGGTACACGGCGGTGCCCGTGCTGGATAAGAACGGGCAATACGCAGGCACCGTAACCGAAGGCGATCTATTATGGCATATGAAGAACTCGGAAGGCAAAATCACTTTTGAGAACGCTTCGAAATTTTTGCTGAAGGATGTTCCGTTCCGTATGGATATCAAGCCGGTATCGATTGATGCCCGGATGGAGGATCTGATTAATTTGGCCAAGGTACAGAACTTTGTGCCGGTGGTGGACGACATGAACCGATTTATCGGGATTGTCCGCAGAAGCCTTATCATCGAGTACTGTGAACGCTTTGTTTCCAAGGAGACGATGGAATCCCAAGGGGCAACATAATCATGTAGGAACGCAAACAACAAAGGGCGTGGGACCACGGGGACACCGTGGGTAACACGTCCTATTTCTATAGAGACGGGGCTGCAGCCGGCTTGCAGTGGGAATAACCGGTGGCCATTTGGAGTACAAAGAGAAGGTAAGTTATCTCCGCCATGGGGACTAAGGTTGGACAGGGTGCCCCGGGGCCTTTGTGTGGGCGGCTTTTTTTTATGCTATAATGGAGAATAAAGCTGTTTTCAGGGAGAGATGGATATGCCGAATATGCCGAAGGACTTGGATGTAGCGAAACGCGCCAAAGTGATTGAATGGCTTAAAACCGAAGTAATTGATCATGTATCCCGGTTATTCAAAGCTCTATGGGAAGGCAGCACTACAAAGGTTGGAGACAGTTTGGCAAGCCTGATGATGAGCTCCTACATACTGGGCCGAAGGCTCGGCTTGACCTATCGGGATTTGGACGATCTCTTGTTGGAGAAATTGAAAAAGCATAAGCAGGAAGGACATCAGCTGGAGGATTGGTACCAGGATATTTCCGCGCTCGAAGAACATTTGCGTAAGAGGTGAACATATTGAAATTGCGCTGGACTACGGCGGTATGGAGCGTTGTATATTTGCTGCTGCTGCTGTCACTACTCACACCCTTTTCGATCGTAACGGCTTTCTTGCTGGTTCTGCCGGTTGCGATTCTGTTTACGGCTTTGAATACAAAATCATTTATCATGCATGTGGTGCCGGTGTGGCTGATTGCTCTTCTGATTCATCCCATTTATTTACTGCTTGCGATCTATTTTGCGATTCCGGGGATCGTGATGGGGTATTTATACCGGAAACGGAAGGCAGCCATGCAGGTGTTGAAGTATGGCATGGCCGTCATGCTGGTGGAACTGCTTGTCCTGCTGATGATCAGCACGGCCTTCTTCCAATTGAATCTGTCGGAATATGTGGATGAGATCGTAAAGATGACGACCGCTCCGCTCACCGAGATGGGTGTTGAAGGCGGCCTGGGCGGCCAGTTCCTTGGCACCGAACTCGATACACAACTCATTAAAGATCAAACGATGCGTTTGGTTCCGTTCGCGATGATTATCAGCTCGTTCCTTATGACGGTGGTCACTCATGCTTTGGCACGGCCCACCCTCAACAGCATGGGCTTATCCGTGCCGCGGCTGAAGCCGGCCAGAGAATGGATGCTTCCGCGTTCCCTGATCTGGTACTACCTGCTCATTTTCTTCATCAACATAGCAACCGTCAATTCGGACAATACCTTCATGAAGATGATAGTAGCCAACGCTACGCCGTTGCTGCAGATCTGCTTCATGATTCAAGCGCTAAGCTTCTTCTATTATCTGGCACACGAGCGGAAGTGGCATCCCATCGCGCCGCTTTTGACGGCCATACCGATTGTTCTGTTCCCGCCGGCAATGATTATCGGAATCCTGGATCTGGCGTTCCCACTTCGTCAGGCATTTAGTAAAAACAAAAGATAGGGTGATGAGTCATGCCTAAATTTCTGCAGAAACGCTGGCACGGCTATCATACCGTCTGGGCGTTTGCGCTGGTGCTTCTGCTTGTTATTTTTCTGTCGTTCTACAATACGATTCTGGGGCTGGTCGGGCTGCTGCTTGCGGTGGTAGGCGGCTACGCGATGCTGAAGGCGGAGATGAAGTTTCGCCGCGAGCTGGTCGATTATATCGGAGATCTGTCGTTTCGGATTCAGCGGGTCGAGGGCGAAGCGGTCAGCGTGCTGCCATTTGGCATTGTGCTGTACAGCGAGGATAAGACCGTGGAATGGCATAACCGATTCGTAGTCAATATGTTTCCCCAACAGCCGCTGGTGGGCGCATCCTTGCAGGAGCTGTTCCCCGAGCTGGTGACAGCGCTAAAGGAAATCCAGGAGAAGAAGGATAGCAAAGAGAAGCCGCCGAAGGAAATTCGGCTGGAGATTTCCCATGAGGATAAGTACTATGGAGCCACGGTAATTCCGGATGAGCGACTCATTTATCTGGATGAGATCACCGAGCTGGCGGTGCTCAGGCAGCGGTACGAGGATGAGCGGCTGGCCTTGGGCATTATCATGATGGATAACATCGATGAGGCCTCGCAGGGAATGGATGATCAACAGCGGACGGCACTCATTGCAAAGGTCACCAGCGAGATTACGAATTGGGCCCGGGAGTTCAACGTCTACTTACGGAGGCTCTCCTCGGACCGATATTTGATGATGCTGAACCACAGGTCGCTCGATGCGCTGGAGAACAGCCGTTTTCTCATCCTGGACGAAGTCCGGGAGATGACGGCCGATCTGAAGGTACCGCTTACGCTGAGCGTCGGTCTTGCCTTCGGTTCAGACGATATCACGGAGCTGGGACAGCTAGCCCAATCCAGTCTGGATATGGCACTGGGCCGGGGCGGAGATCAGGCCGCTGTCAAAGCCGGCCAAAGGCTCTCCTTCTATGGCGGTAAATCCAACGCGGTAGAGAAACGAACGCGCGTAAGAGCGCGAGTCATTTCCCATGCGCTGCGCGATTTGATGCAGGAGAGCGACAAAGTGATCATCATGGGCCACAAGCTGCCGGATATGGACGTGGTCGGCGCTGCGATCGGCATCCTGAAAGCAGCCCAAATGTATAAAGTCGAGGCTTATATCGTGATGGAGGGAATGAATCCGTCCATTTCGAGGATTATGGAAGAGGTCCGCAAGGATGAAGCCTTGATGAGCCGATTCATCTCGACCGAGCAATCGATGCAGATGATGACGGAGCACACGCTGCTCGTTGTCGTGGATACCCATAAAGCCTCCATGACGATGGAGCCGAGGCTGGTTCATCGCGCAAGCCGGGTGGTCGTGATGGATCATCACCGGCGCGGCGAAGAATTTATTAATGACGCGGTGCTGATCTATCTTGAGCCGTATGCCTCTTCAACCTGCGAGCTGGTGACGGAGGTGCTGCAGTATATTCACGACCGGGTATCCCTTACTCCGGTTGAGGCCACGGCATTGCTGGCAGGGATTACGGTGGATACCAAGCATTTTGCCCTCCACACGGGATCGAGAACGTTCGAGGCGGCCGGGTTCCTGCGGCGTCACGGAGCGGACACCATGATGATCCAGCGGGTGCTCAAGGAAGATCTGACAGAATTTATAGCGAAGGCAGAAATCGTGAAACATGCTAAAATGGTATTTGACCATATCGCTATCGCGGTGGCGAAGAGCGGGGAGCCCATGCCGCAGCTGCTCATTGCTCAAGTGGCGGATATGCTGCTGAATATGACGGATGTGCAGGCATCCTTTGTCATTAGCGAGCGCACCGACGGCAAGATTGGCATTAGCGCCCGTTCGATGGGCAAGATGAATGTTCAGATGATTATGGAACGTCTCGGGGGAGGCGGACATTTAACGAACGCCGCAGTACAACTGGATACGACGCCTGAGAAAGCCGAGGAGAAGTTGATGGAGGTACTGAAGGACATCGAAGCGAAAGAGGGGTTATTTGAATGAAAGTCATTTTCATAAAAGATATGAAGGGCCAAGGCAAGAAAGGCGAAGTGAAGGAAGTTTCGGAAGGATATGCAACAAACTTCCTGATTCCGCGGGGAGTCGCTCGTCCGGCTACCGATGGGAACATGAAAACGCTGGAGCAGCAGCAGGCCTCCGAGGAGAAGCGCAAGGCGCAGGAGAAGGAAGAGGCGCAGGCGCTCGGCAAGAAGCTGGAAGAGATGACGGTGGTCCTGAAAGCCAAAGCTGGAGAGGGCGGACGTCTGTTCGGCGCCATTACCAGCAAACAAATTGCGGAAGCATTGGCAGGACAGAAGATCAAAATCGACAAACGCAAAATTGAGCTTAGCGATCCGATTCGCAGCCTGGGCGTTACCCAGGTTCCGGTGAAGCTGCATCCTGACGTCAAGGCGACGCTCAAGGTTCAAATTACGGAGGAGTAATATGGGAGGAGAACTCTATTTCGATCGGGTCCCCCCGCAGAACCTTGAGGCAGAGCAGGCCGTGCTGGGTGCCATTCTGCTGCAGAGTGAAGCGCTGATCACGGCGATGGAGCGGGTGCAGGCTGAGGACTTCTACGATAAATCACATCAGATGATTTATGAAGTCATGGTGCAGCTCGGGGAAGGCAATCAACCGATCGATCTGGTGACCCTTACATCTCTTCTGCAAGATAAAGGACAACTGGAAGAGATCGGTGGAGTCAGCTATTTAGCGAAGCTGGCTCATGCCGTCCCGACGGCTGCGAACGTGGATTATTACGCCCAAATCATCGAAGAAAAATCGATGCTGCGGCGTTTGATCCGAACGGCAACGCAGATTGTCAGTGAAGGCTATACCGGAGGAGAAGATGTATCCGGTATGCTCAGCGAGGCGGAGCGCCGCATACTCGAGATCTCCAATCGACGCACGGGCAGCGGGTTTATTGCGATCCGCGACGTACTGATGGAAGTCTTCGAGAAGGTGGAGGTCCTTCATCAGAACCGGGGGAATACGACAGGGATTCCTTCCGGCTTTGTGGATCTGGACAAAATGACAAGCGGATTCCAGCGCAACGACTTGATTATCGTGGCGGCTCGTCCTTCCGTAGGTAAAACGGCCTTCGCACTGAATATCGCCCAGAACGTGGCCATTCGCGCCAAAGAAACGGTAGCCATCTTCAGTCTGGAGATGTCCGCGCCGCAGCTCGTTCAGCGTATGATCTGTGCCGAGGCAAACCTCGATGCGGGCGTGATGCGGAACGGCGATTTCAAAGGCGACGAAGATTGGTCCAAGCTAACGATGGGCATCGCCGCTTTATCCGAGGCGGAGATTTACATTGATGATACACCTGGCGTCACGGTAGCCGATATCCGTGCGAAATGCCGCCGTTTGAAAAAAGAGAAGGGGCTCGGCATGATTCTGATCGATTACCTCCAGCTCATTCATGGGCGAGGCAAGCCCGGAGAGAACCGGCAGCAGGAGGTATCCGAGATCTCGCGTACGCTCAAACAAATTGCCCGTGAGCTCGAAGTGCCGGTCATCGCGCTGTCACAGCTCAGCCGGGGCGTGGAGCAGCGTCAGGACAAGCGTCCGATGATGAGTGACCTGCGGGAATCCGGTTCGATCGAGCAGGATGCCGATATCGTTGCGTTCTTATACCGGGATGATTATTACAATCAGGAAACCGAGAAGAAGAATATCATCGAGATCATCATTGCCAAACAGCGTAATGGTCCAGTAGGCACAGTGGAATTGGTCTTCCTGAAGAACTTTAATAAATTCGTCAATTACGAGCGAACGCATGCCGATGCCTTTGCTGCCGGGTAGCGACGGTATTCACCCTTAGCCGGGCTTTCATGGTTGCTTAATGAACAGGAAGCCCTAAAGTAAAGTTCGGAGATCAGGCCAATACCTGCCGCTCGCTGTAAGTATAGGGCATTTCTTATGGCAGTTCCCCGAATAATACGGTTATCCATCTATAATCTCGTCCTAATTCCGAACAATCGTACACACTGATGTGCGATTGTTCGTTTTTGTATTTGACTTTAAAAATGGGGACTGTTACACTGGTATTGCTGCTTTAGTGCAGTGAGGTTGAACTTAATCAGCCTACAGAGATTTATTTCATCAGTGTTACGCGAAATCATAAGGGTGTAACAGCCCGGGCGGAGGAATGAATATGTCAACGGTAGTCGTTGTGGGAACACAATGGGGAGATGAAGGGAAAGGGAAGATCACGGATTATTTGGCGGAAAGCGCCGACGTGGTAGCCCGTTACCAAGGCGGCAACAATGCCGGCCACACCATTCTGATTGACGGTAAAAAATTCAAGCTTAGCTTGATTCCATCCGGAGTATTCTATAAAGACAAAACCTGTGTAATCGGTAACGGTATGGTCGTTAACCCGGCTGCACTCATTGAAGAGATTAATTATATTCATGATAACGGGTTCAGCACGGACAATCTGGTAATCAGCGATCGTGCTCATGTTATCATGCCTTATCATATGGTATTGGATGCTCTGGAAGAGGACCGCAAAGGTCCGAACAAAATCGGTACAACGCGCAAGGGGATCGGCCCGTGCTACATGGATAAAGCGGCACGCAACGGTATCCGTATCGCAGATCTGATGGATGCGGAAGAGTTCGAATTGAAGCTTCGCCATATGGTGAAGGAGAAGAACCAAGTGATTACCCAGGTGTACGGCGGGGAAGCGCTTGATGTTGAAGAGATCCTGACGCAATACCTGGAGTACGCCGAGGTTATTCGTAAATATGTGCGCGACACTTCCGTTGTCCTGAATGATGCGATCGATGAGAATCAGAAAGTATTGTTCGAAGGCGCGCAGGGCGTCATGCTGGATATCGACCAAGGTACGTACCCGTTTGTTACGTCTTCGAATCCTTCTGCAGGCGGCGTCTGCATCGGTTCCGGCGTAGGGCCGTCGAAGATTCAACAAGTCATCGGCGTGGCCAAATCCTATACGACGCGTGTAGGAGACGGACCATTCCCAACGGAGCTGGATAATGAAATCGGCGAATATATCCGTGAAAAAGGACATGAGTACGGCACGGTAACCGGGCGTGCTCGTCGCGTAGGCTGGTTCGACAGCGTAGTTGTGCGCCATGCCCGTCGCGTAAGCGGAATTACCGGCCTGTCCCTGAACTCGCTGGACGTGCTCAGCGGACTGGAGACCGTGAAGATCTGTACCGCATATAAATTCCGCGGTGAGGAGATTACGCACTACCCGGCCAGCTTGAAAATGCTAGCCGAGTGCGAAGCCATCTATGAAGAGCTGCCAGGGTGGAGCGAAGACATTACCGGCGCGAAGACGCTGGAGGATCTGCCTGAGAACACTCGCCGTTATGTTGAGCGGGTATCGGAGCTGACCGGCATTCCGATTGCCATCTTCTCCGTCGGCCGCAACCGGGAGCAGACGAATCAAGTGCTGCCGATTTATGAGAAGTAATCAAGCGTTGGCCCAAGAATAGAGAGAGTGAAAGTTCAACCTTAAGATATGTGAAATACACCCGCCGAAGATTGGATTCGGCGGGGCTTTTTTTATGGTTGTGAAAGATCCGGGATAGGAGATGACTTTCGAGCATACCATCGCTGGTCAATAGGTAGAAGAATTTGTCCCTTCAGCTAAAGAATATTATCCCCTAGTCATCCGCCCATCCACCCTATAATGGAGATAGACATAGAGGGCAGCACGCTGATCATTTGGAATTGGGGCTAAAAACAGCGGATGAATGCAGTCAGATCCATGTAGGGGGGACAGAAGCCATACGAACCTTCGAATAGACGTATGGCCTTCTTGAGCGCTGGACAAGGTACACGGCGGTCCAGCATAGTAAAAAACCGGATTCATCGACTAGGTTGCCTAGGGATGAATCCGGTTTTTGTCATGCTACAACACAATCGGCTGCGTCCGTTCGGACAGCTTGCCGTCCTCGATATAGACGACCCGGTCACATAGATCCAGCATGCGCTTGTCATGCGTGACCATGATGGCAGCTTTCCGGCGCAGCTTCACTTCATCGGCGAGCATTTGAACGACCGTCCGGCCGCGCTCGGAATCCAGACTTGCCGTCGGCTCGTCTGCCAATATGAGCTCCGGATCGTTCATCCATGCCCGGGCAATGGCAACCCGCTGCCGTTCGCCGCCGGACAGGCTTTCGGGATACCGAGACTTGCGATGCGACAAGCCCAGCCGGTGAAGCAGATCATCTGCCCGCCGATGCGGCTCCTGGCCGTGCTGGTTAGCCAGCTTGGCCATCAAGAGCAGCTGATCGCGGACCGTCAGATACGGAATGAGATTGGAAGATTGAAAGACAAATCCGATATGGCGCAGCCGCAGCTGATTCATTTGTTTGGCGGGGAGCCGGGTGACCTCCTGATCGCCCATCCATATTCGTCCCCGGGTAGGGGATAGCAGTGCCCCGGCAATGGAGAGAAAGGTGCTTTTGCCCGAACCGGAAGGTCCGACCACCGCGACAAATTCCCCACCCTTGATATCCAGTGAAATGTTGTCCAGTACTTTAGCTGAGGTGTCCCCGTCACCGAATTCTTTGCTTACCTGATCCATCAACAGCTTGGATGATGTCATTATGCAGCCCTCCCGATAGCTTCGATTGCATCGATCTTGATGACCCGATATAGCGATAATAGCGATCCCATCAGGGAAACCGCCAGGAACAGCAAGGAACAGAGCAGAACGACCGAAGGCGTTAACGAAAACGGCACGATCCCGGACAACAGGAGCGAAACCCCGTACGTCAAGCCGATGCTGATCGCAAGACTGACGATGGTAAGGGTCAGGACCTGAAAGATCAGACTCCTCACCAGATAGCCGGTCCCCGCGCCGATGGCTTTCAGGACCCCGAACTGATTCATTTTCTGAATCGTCATGACGTAGAAGAACACGGCCAGCACGAAGGCTGCAATCACAAACAGGAACACAATCATCATGATGAGAGAACCCTGCTCCTCCTGAAAACCGGGAATCCCCTGCAGGGCTTCCTCTTTCGTGATCATCTCGATGCCGGATACGTCCCGGACCAAGGCTTCCTTCTGCTCCGGAGTTCCATTCCAAGCGATGGCATTATAGATAGGCGCTGGCTTCGCCGGGTTTGGCTGAAGCGCCTTCCACCCCTCAAAGTTCATGTGAATGACCGGGGCATGACTGAAGGATTGTCCCTCCGTAAAGGCAGCAATCGTAAACGTGGCGCCTGTAGCCTGATCCACGATCCGGTCGCCCAGCCGGTACCCGTCCTCTTTCAAGGAGCGGTCGGCCATCACAAGGTCGGCATCCGTATTGCTAATCATGGTGCCTTCAACGACTCGGGGTGCCAGCATGCTCTCCACATCAATGGCAAAAAAAGCCGCATCGAATTTGGCTGCGGAGCCTTCCTTGGTCAAGGTGTTCATGTGTACTCCGAGCGGAGTGGCCGGGTTTCCACCCGGGCGGCTCTGCACTTCGTTCCAGATCTCGCTGGTTAGTACGGAACGATTGATCCGATGATCGGACTCCTCCTGAAGCACCAGGTAGTCGGCTTTCATATTTTGTATGGAAGAGGCGTTATCGGAGGAAAGCCCCTGAGCCAATCCCGTGACGAACAGGACGAGCCAGGCAATCAGTACCATAATGAAGCCAATCAGCAGATAGCGCAGCTTCGCATGTTGAAGTTCACGCAGTGCAAGAAACATGTTTCTCATCTCCATTCCTGATCATTAAGCAGCACATCCCTCGGTTATTAATCTCTGCGGGATATGCCCCAAGTATAGGAATGGAATATGAACAGAGCATGAACTTGAGATTAGGCTGCATTATACGTTAGGAAGGATCACGGTGAAGGTGGCTCCCTTTCCAGGCTGACTCGTGACCTCAATACGTCCGCCATGCAGTTCGACAATTTTCTGGGTAATGGATAAACCCAATCCGCTGCTGCCCTCGGAGCGGTCACGGGCCTCATCCACGCGGTAAAACCGGTTGAAGATGTGGGGCAGATGCTCCTGCGGAATGCCAATGCCCGTATCGGAGATCTCGATGCGGCATTGTTTGTTGTGTTCGATCACACGCAGGGAGATGGCGCCCTCAGGTGCGGTGAATTTAATGCTGTTGGTGATGAGGTTCGTCCATACCTGATGCAGCAGCTGCTGATCGCCGTAAACATAGGTCGGCGGCAGCGACATATCGATGGTCAAATCTTTGCTGCGCCAGTTCCATTCGGTGTGGAGCAGCACTTGCTTGATTTGCTCGGCCACGTCGAAGGTGGATTTATCGAGAATGTTCTCTTCCTTATCCAGGGACGCCAGCATAAGCAGCTGTTTGCTGAGCTGTGACATCCGGCGGCTCTCCGCCTCAATGATCGATAAGTAATGCTGCTGCTGTTCCTCGGACAAGCGCTTGGTTTGCAGCGTCTGCGAGAAACCCTGAATGGAGGCCAGCGGCGACTGGATTTCATGCGAGACATTGGATACAAACTCCTGGCGCATCTGCTCTAATTGCGCTAGTCCTTTGGCCATCTGGGAAAAATGGTCCGCAAGCTGCCCCAGCTCGTCACGCCGGGTAACGTTTAGCTTAATGTCATATTGGCCCTGCGCCACGCTCTGGGTGGCCTCGGTTAACTTCACGATCGGTTTCACGATATAGCGCGTAATAATGCCGACAAGCAGGATGCTCAGCAGGATGGCAATGACCATAATGATGGAGAAGAAGATACGCATCTCCCCGAACTGGACGGTAATATCGGGCCTGAGGAAGAGTGCGTGAGGGCTGCCTTCTACCTGTATGGGGATGCCGATGGAGTTGCTTAGGACATTGTCGAAAAAGCCGGTAATGAACAGCTCCGACGGAAACTCCGCAATGCCATGGTACACCTTCCCGTTCAGCACTTGCCGCACCGTTTCGGGCGAGAGGTCCTGTTCACGGAACATGCCGCCGTAGAACCACTCCTTGCCTTGATCATTCACCAAATAGAATTGATAACCGAGCTGGCCGATGTGATGGAGATAATCATGGATGTCCGTCTCCGGGTGGCTGTCATAAAAGTCCCCGATATCCTTGGCCATGGTGGTGACCTTCTGATCGTTAAAGGGCTTGAGATTGTATTGGTAGTACAGATTAGACAGCACAAAAGCAATCAAGCTGCTGATCACCATGATGGCGATGGTGGTGAGGACGATGCGCGAATAGAGGGTTTTCACTGCGGCGCCGCCTCCAATTTATATCCTACGCCCCGAACGGTCCGTATTCGGAAATCGCCGCTTCGGTCCGCGAAGCGTTCCCGGAGTCGTTTGATATGAACGTCCACGGTCCGGTCATCTCCGTCAAAATCCGTTCCCCAGATGAGCTGAATCAGCTCCTCGCGCGAGAACGTCCGGTCCGGATAGCTCGCAAGCTGGGAGAGCAGCTCAAACTCCTTCATCGGCAGCATCAGTACTTTTCCGTGTCCCTGAACTTCGTAGCTTTTGCGGTCGATGGTCGTTTCGTTCAGACGGATTTTGTCCGCGCTGACCATTTGATATCGCCGCAGCAGGGCTTTGATTCGAAACAGGAGCTCCCTTGGTTCAAACGGCTTGGTTAAGTAATCATCCGTGCCGACGGCAAAACCTCTCTCTTTGTCTACAAGCTGATCCTTGGCGGTCAGAAGAATGACGGGTACATCATAATAACGCCGGATTTCTTCGCAGAGCTGATACCCGTCCTTGTTCGGCATCATGACATCCACGACAGCCAGGTGAACCTGTTCTTCCGCCAAAAGGGCAGAAGCTTCTTCCCCGTCAGCTGCAGTGAATACCGTGTATCCTTCGGTTTGAAGATGATATAGCAGGAGCTCTCGAATATGCGCGTCGTCATCTGCGATCAATATATGAATCATTGCTAGATTGACCTCCTTCATAAGCGTTCCAATGACTATATATGTATCATACATTCCCTGGTGCGGTCGATGGAGCGCTCTATCGCATGGAAGTAGTGTGGCCTAAAAGGAACCGAATCATGAAATATATCAGATTCGAAGTAGAAAAATTGGCGATTCCCACGATTGAAGCAATACCGAGTGGTCAATACTGGAAAAAGAAAGCAATCATCGTCATGTCATTGCAGCGTGCATGAGGAAGGAGGAGATACGGATGAAGTGGATGAAATGGCTGCTGAAAATCAGCTTGACCGCCATTCTGGTGAGCACGCTTACGATTGTGACCACGGGCATCGTCGTGAATGCCTATATTCAATCGGTGTTATCCAGCTTTAACATTCAACTGGAAGCGGAGCCAATGGGGGTGGGAGGTATTATGAAGTCGATGCTGGGCGTGGGCTCCGGCACCAAGCCGGATGCAGGCAGCGTCAATGCCGCGAAGGACAATCGCCAATTGGAAGAAGATCAGGGCGCTGCGGACGATGAACCGGAATCGGAAGCCGGCACCCAAACGAATGGAGGGGCCAAGGAGGACGAAGCGACGAGTTCAGGATCAACGGGAACGTCAGGGGAGACTTCGAACGATGAAGAGGCACCGGATAATTCCCTGCCTGTCATGGGCACGAATACGACAGAGTCTGGCGACTCCTCCCTGGAAGATCAGGAGATTGTCATGACACCGGGGGACATCGTGGACCGGAAGGACCGTTTGCCAACGGAGGAGAAGGAAGAGATTTTCACCATGCTGATGAACAAGCTGCCCCAATCCGAAATGCAGAAGATCTCTGAGGCGATGGAGGACGGTCTGACCGCTGCGGAGCTTGCGGAGATCGAGCAGGGCATATCCAAATATTTGAATCCGGATGAATTCGATAAACTGATCACCATGCTCAAAGAATAGTGGTATGACGGGTTTCAGGCAGGCTCTGTCACCGTTTTGTCACCGACATGCAAAAGCCCCATATTGGAAAATATCAGGAAACCCGCGCGGGGCGCGGGTTTTTCGCTATTTTCGTAAACTTGAAATGATTGTAAAGGCTATGTTAAAGTATACGAAGATCGAAAAGGTTAAAATTTTGATACCTTTTGACAGGTTGTGTCACATTCAATGCTAAGTCAGCAAGTTCAGATGAACGAATAACGGATTCTTACATATGGACAAGGCTTAAAGGAGAGAGACATGAAAGGTTCTAAGGGGAAACGGTGGATGGACAGCATCTTGCGCAAGCAAGCGGCCGATCAGTCTACCCTCAATCACAACTCAAATCAGGAGTCCCCGATGTCGTCGAATCCGCCAAAGCGGGGGTGGACATCACCGCGCAGATGGATTTGGATGTCGGCAGGGGTATTGCTCATAGCAGGATCGATATATACCGGCGGAAAAGCTTACGTGAATGCGAATACAATTCCGTTCTATCATGTGTATGTCGATGGGAAATCGATCGGTACCATTCAAGAAGATGCCCAGCTTGACCAGCTGCTGAAAGCGAAGCAAAAGGAATATCAGGAGAAGTACCCTGATGTGCCCATGGTGCTTCATACCGACGGCATCACCACGAAGGCCGACCGTTCCTATAAACCGGTCGTGAACAGCGAGGAGACGCTTCATAAGCTGGATGGCATGCTGAAAGCATATGCTCGCGGCGTGGAGCTGAAGGTGGATGGCAAGACGGTGGCGATCGTGAAGGATCAACAGACGGCCAAGGCTGCCGTCGAAGCGGCTAAGCTGAAGTTCGCTCCGGCTGCTGCGCAGAGGGAGAAGACGCAGAGAGTCGCTTTCACGAAAACGTCCGCATCGGCATCGAGCAAGAAGAAGGATGACGCAAGCGGGCTCGAGTCCGTGGACATCAAGGAGAAGATTTCGCTTGCCAACACGAAGGCTGACCCGAACAAGGTGCTGGAAGTGGAAGAAGCGGTCAAGGTGCTGACCGGCACGAAGGACAAGCCGGTGGTGTACACGGTGAAAGAGGGAGATACGATTTCCTCGATCGCACAGCATTTTGGCATGAAGTCTGCCGACGTCATGGCGCTCAATCCCGGGCTCGAAGAGAAATACGTTCAGATCGGGGCCGAGCTGCAGGTGACGAAGCCGGAAGCGCCGCTGACGGTCAGAACGGTGGAGACGGTGTCGGTGAAGCAGCCGAGCAAACCAGAGACGATTGTTCGCAAGAGCAGCGAGCTCCCGCTGGGCAAGCGGAAGGTCGTCCGTCCCGGACGCGACGGCGTGAAGACGGTGGATTACATCGTGACCAAAGAGAACGGCAAGGTTATCTCCAAGCAGTGGACAGGCCAACAGGTGGTTCAGGAATCCCTGCCGGAAGTGGTGTACAAAGGAACCAAGGTAGCACCGAAGAAAAAAGCGGAAGCGGTGACCCAGAAGTCCAGCGGCAGCATGTTCGCTTGGCCGGTGAGCGGGGCGCGCATTACAAGCTCCTTCGGACATCGGTGGGGAAGAAGCCATGAGGGCATTGATATGGTTGGCGGAAGCACCATTATGGCAGCGGCCTCCGGAAGAGTGGTCTTCGCGGGTCAGCAGAGCGGTTACGGCAACGTCGTCATTGTCGATCACGGCAATGGATATCGCACGCTGTATGGGCATATGAGCAAGATTTCCGTCGGCAACGGCCAGTCTGTTGGACAAGGCTCCAAGCTGGGCGTCATGGGTAATACGGGCCGTTCCACCGGGACGCATCTACATTTCGAAGTGCAAAAAAATGGAGTTGCCCAAAATCCGATGAAATATCTGTAGTTCTGTGTTATACTAGGTAAACCAATGCGACATAAGCCATTATTGGTTCATATATCATAATAGTGAAGATGGCCGCTCCTTAACGGGGGCGGCCATCTTTGCGTCTTGCAGGCGGTGATTTGGGGATGTGGGGCAGAACGGGAAAATAGTCTGCAGTGGTGTCGCAAGCGGTATCCTCCTCCGTCGCTGTTGAATTCGGAAAATAGGAATGCCGCTTATGATGAGATTTTCCGAATCCAAAGGCGATCGCTGCCGCTCTCCGAATGGCGGACCAGTGGGTGTGTAGCGGCGGCAGGTGTGGTAAAATGAAAAGAAGACCGTTTAAGTGTGAGTTCAAAAAGGGACTTTTTGAACATCCTCTTTAAGAAGGTATGAGGTGAACAGGAAGATGCAGGGAACCATTCTGGTGGTGGATGACGAACAGCCCATCGCCGATATTTTAAAGTTTAACTTGGAAAAAGAGGGCTATGAGGTCATCTGCGCCTTTGACGGCATCAGCGCCGTGGAGATTGCGCTCACGCAGCGGCCGGATTTGATGCTGCTTGATTTGATGCTGCCCGGCAAAGACGGAATGGACGTGTGCCGCGAGGTACGTGCCGCTAACCTGCAGATCCCGATCATCATGCTGACGGCGAAGGACGGAGAGATCGACAAGGTGCTTGGGCTTGAGCTCGGGGCGGATGATTACGTGACAAAACCGTTCAGCACGAGAGAAATACTCGCACGCGTGAAGGCGCATCTGCGACGTCAGCAGAAGCCGGACAACTCGGCGGATAACACAGGCGGCACAAGTGCAGGCGGACAAGGCCTGCGGCTGTTTGAGCTGTTTATTGATACGGACATGTACATGGTATATAAAAGCGGGGAAGCGCTCGATCTGACGCACCGCGAATATGAATTGGTTTATTATTTGGCCCGTAATGCCGGCAAAGTGATGACTCGGGAACATTTGCTGCAGGCGGTATGGGGCTTTGAATACTTTGGCGATGTGCGAACCGTGGACGTGACGATCCGCCGGCTTCGCGAGAAGATTGAAGAGAATCCGAGCAAACCGGAATATATCCTGACTCGGCGCGGACTGGGCTACCTGATGCGCAGCGCGAAAAACGGAGGCCTGTAATGAAGTGGCTGTCCTTCTTCCGCACCATCCAGGCGAAGGTCATCATCATTTATGTCCTTCTCATTCTGATCGCGATGCAGCTGATCGGGGTGTATTTTGTGAGTGCGATGAAGAACTCGCTGACCAGCAACTTCACGAAGGACTTGCAGGAACGCGCCGAACTGATGTCGGTTTTGGCGGCCAAAACCCTTGGCGGCGAGAACGATACCGAGGAGGATCCGATCGAGAGCCTGCGCGTCATGGTGAACAATCTGTTCAACCTGAACGGCGCCGAGATCCAGGTGCTGGATTCCACCGGGCGGGTACTGACCACCTCGCTGCCCTCCCATGCCGATTATGTGAGCACCAAGAACACGCAGACGGTTGTCAGTCGGGCCTTGCAGGGAATACAGGATAATGAAGAGTACATCATCGACGATGATAATATCCGCAAAAAAGTGGTGGCCAAGCCCGTCATGTACAACGAGAAAATCGTCGGCGCGATATATATCGTAGCCAGCATGAGCGAGCTGTACAGCACGATGCAGCGGATCAACAATATTTTTATATCGGGCATTCTTTTGGCCCTCGGCTTGACCGCGGTGCTCGGCGTCATCCTGTCGCATACGATTACTCATCCGATCAAGGAGCTGACCAAGCACGCGCGGGCCGTCGCGGACGGCCGGTTTACCGAGAAAACGCCGGTATTCGGCAGCGATGAGATCGGCCAGCTCAGCCAGGCGTTCAACTATATGACCAGCCGTCTGCGCGAAGCTCTCTCGCAGAACGAAGAAGAGAAGGAGAAGCTTGCTTCGATCCTGACCAATATGAGCGACGGCGTGATCGCAACCGATGAGGCAGGGCGTGTCATCCTGATGAACCGGCGCGCCGGCGAAATGCTGGGCGTGGAGGGGGAAGAACTGGCAGGACACGATATCGTGTCCCTGCTGGGCCTGGAAGAATCCGAATCCGAAGCCTTGGCGCGCGGCGAAGGCCATGATTCGAAGCTGCTTGAGATTACGCCGCGCGAGGGCGGCGAGCCGTTCATGATGCGCGTGACCTTCACGCCGATTCACCGGCGGGAGATCGGCATCACGGGTACGATTGCCGTGCTGCAGGACGTCACCGAGCAGGAGAAGCTGGAGGCATCCCGGCGGGAGTTCGTGGCGAATGTATCCCATGAGCTGCGCACGCCGCTGACCACCATCAAGAGTTACACCGAGGCGCTGGAGGATGGCGCGCTGGAGGATAAACAGATGGGGCCGAGATTCGTCGGCGTCATCCAGAATGAGACCGGCCGGATGATCCGGCTGGTGACGGACCTGCTGCATTTGTCCCGGCTGGATTCCAAGGAGGCCGCTCTGCATAAGGAGCGGACGGACATCGTGGAAATGCTGGAGGACGTAGAGGACCGATTCTCTTTCCAAATGAAGCAAAAGCATATTCGCACCATTATCGAAGTGAAGCCGGGCGTATCCACGGCGATGCTGGACCGGGACGGCATTGACCAGGTTCTCGATAACCTGATATCCAACGCCCTTAAATATACGCCGGACGGAGGCACCATCACCATGGATGCAAGCATAACGGAGGAAGGCATGTTATCCTTATCCGTTAAGGATACCGGGATCGGTATTCCGAAGAAGGATCTGGACCGGATCTTTGAGCGCTTCTATCGGGTGGATAAAGCACGGACGCGCAATTTAGGCGGAACGGGCCTCGGTCTGTCCATTGCCCGGGAAATTGTCAGGGCACATGGAGGTTTCATTACGCTTCAATCCGAATTGGAGAAGGGCACCACGGTGACCTTTACCTTGCCCCTGGACGATGAGGGGAGGGTGTTAGCGTGAAGGAACGATTGAAAACCGTGCTGCTGGTCCTGTTGGTCGTTGGCAGCTTGGTACAGAGTTATGTGTTGATTTTCCGTTTTCCGGGCAGCGACTCGGTTGTGCAATCGAAGGACGCCTATATCCGAACCGAGGAGATGGGGCCGGAAGAGAAGCCCGAGAATCTGCTCTTTCCCGACAAAATGGTCATTCATCTGGGCGAAGACAAGCATACGGTGTTCTATCCGAACGATACGTTCTATAATCTCGTGTATAACCGGCTTAAAGGCCGGACCTTTGATAATTTCCAGCGGCGGATGGTCAGCAACATCGATTGGGCCAAGGTTCGTTCCGAGAATCGAGGCATTGAGCTGAGCTTTGATTCAGGCATTCCGGTAACGCTGCTCCAGAGAGTGATGCAAATCGTCCCGGATACCCTGTTTGAAGGGGAAAGCATCAACAAAATGTGGCTGTACAGCGTGGAAGGCGAAGCGAAGATCCATGTCATGTTTTTCAGTACGGAGGGCGATGTCGTCTATGAAGCCGCCCAGGCGGATTTGACCGTACAGGACGTGGATCAGCTGGTGGACTTCGGGCTGAGCTGGACGCCGTATAAGATGGTGGAAGGCCGGTATTATACCCCGGAGAAGGAGCTGAATATGGTCAGCATTGAGCTGCCGATCGGGGAATATACGGTTGATCAAATGCAGCGCAGCCTGTTTTTTGACCCAAGCATCACCCGCAACATTCGGGAAAAAGACGGCTCCGAGATTTATACGGACAGTAAGCGGAGCCTCCAGGTAGACCAGGGACAGAAATGGATCAGCTATACCGATCCGGCTGCGCCGCCATCCGGAGAGAGCAGTCCCGGCAAGGATGTGCTGTCCGCCATCGATTTCGTGAATCAGCACGGGGGCTGGAACGGCACATACAGGCTGGCTAAAGCGGGTGAATCCGAGGATCGGACGCTGGTGAAATTCCAGCAATACTACGGCGGATTTCCGATCCTGAATACGCCAGGCTTCCAATATGGCGTCATGGAATTGGACTTGCAGCAGGGAACGGTAACCTCCTATGAGCGCTCGCTGTTATATCTCGAGCCGGCCTCTTTGAAGAAACAGATGGTAAAGCTTACGGGAGGCGAGGCCTTGGAAGCGAAGCTGAAGCCTTACGAGGAGAGTGTGGTTACAGGTCTGGATCCCGCCTATTTACCGGTGCTGACGGGAGAAGGGCTGCTGCTGAAGCCGGTATGGGCTTTAAAGCTCCAGAACGGCTCGGTTGTCATACTCGAGTAATCATACGGGGTACATTGAATCACAAGGAGGGATATTCATGGATTGGGGCCGTGCCAAAAATGTTCTGATTTACGCGTTTTTGCTGCTGAATCTGGTACTGGGCTATCAGCTCTGGATGGATTACCGCGAGCAGGTCGGCTCCAATCTGGATTTCACCTCGCTTTCCGAGAGCACCCAGCAGGTGATGGAGGAGAATGGGATTCAATTGCTGAGTCCGATCCCGACGGAAACGCCGCAGCTGCCCAAAATTAATTATATCTACAGCGCGGAAGCCCAGGGCGAGCCGGTAGGACTGGAGCAGCCGGTGGACACGAAGCTGATTTATGCCGATGAGAAGGAATTGCGCAATGCGCTGGAAGGCAAGATTGCGGATCTCGGGAACTATCGCCATGACGAGCCGTCGGACAAGGAGAATGTCTTCATATTCCGGCCGTTGGTGCAGAAGGAATGGCCGCTGTTTAACGTGGAGTTGGAGTTTATCCATGAAGCCCAGAAGATTCATGCGTTTCGCGAACCCGTGTTTGAGATTCTGCCAAGCAGCGATATGGAGGAACAGAAGGTTCTGCCTGCATCGAAGGCTTTGGAAACCCTTATCGAACGTAATTTCATCCCGCCTGATTCGGCGGTACGCGATATTCAGCTTGGTTATTATGGGCAGTTGTTTAATACAGAGGATCAGTTGGCAGCACCGACCTGGCGGTTTACGCTGGATCATGGCGAGATGATCTATGTGCAGGGCATCAGCGGGGATGTGCTGACGCCAAAAAGCGATACGACAAGGGAGTAACAAGACTATGGGGATTTCATTTTCCGTGCTGTCGAGCGGCTCAACGGGCAATGCGACCATTGTCCGCAATGAGGATACGACACTGCTGATCGATGCGGGCCTAAGTGCAAGGCGCATCGATGAGCTGTTGAAGGAACGCGAAATGATGGGAGAAGAAATCGACGGAATTCTGGTCACGCATGAGCATTCGGATCATATCCGGGGGCTTGGCGCGGTGGCGCGCAAATACAATCTGCCGATCTATGCGAATGAGAAGACGTGGGAAGCGATGAGCAAGTCGCTGGGCAAGATTGCGGAAGAGAACCGGATTGTGCTGGAGAGTCATGAGGTCAAGGATTTTGGCACGCTGCGGGTGGAGCCGTTTGAAATATCCCATGACGCTGCGGCACCGGTCGGTTACTGCTTCTATGACGGCGACGAGAAGCTGGGCGTTGCCACGGACCTCGGTTATGTCAGCGACAAGGTGAAGAAAGCGCTGGATGGATCGGATGTGCTGGTGCTGGAAGCCAATCACGATATCGAGATGCTCCGGATGGGACGGTATCCGTGGAATACCAAGCGTCGGATTCTCGGCGATATGGGGCATTTGTCGAATAATTCGGCAGGCGATGCGTTAAGCGAATTGCTGACGGGCGATACCAAACGGACGTATCTGGCCCATCTTAGCCTGGATCATAACATGATGGACCTGGCAAGAATGACCGTACGCGATACGATGGAAGACCGCGGCTGCTTCTTCAAGGACAGCGAGTTTAAATTGTGCGATACGTATTATGACCGTCCGACCCCTTGGGATAAAGTCGGGGAATAGTTTAGTGAGACAGCTTGCCTTGGACGAATTCAGCATTCATAACATGGATATCTTAAAATAGGCATGAGCAAACAGCCCCATGATGACGTGGGGCTGTTTTGCTGTTGCGGACGGACGCATCACATGCTGAGAAACGGCTCGTCTCTAACGCTTGCTGAGGCTTTCTTGCGCCATACGAACCATTTCCCGAACCATGGAACCGCCGATGGCACCGCCGACTTTACCCGCCTGTTCGGTGGTCAGGTCTCTGTTGTCGCCGGGTTTCAGCGGTACGCCGAGTGATTTGGCTACCTCATATTTGAGGTCCTGCTGCCGCTGCGGGTCGACTTGATAGCCTTCGTTTCGCATCACGTTCGTCATGAACTGCTGCATTTCGGGACTCCGGTGCCGCCGTGATCTTCTTGCCATCCCTAACCCTCCTTGCATATGGTTTCCCCTTCATAACATTCCCTGCGGGCAACCTGCAGATGAATGGATAACCTAACCAGTGCCAGAAAGCGGAGAAGCAGGTCGAAATCCTATGGCTTGCGCAGGCAATGTGCTTTTTTGATAGGCCAAACAGGGTAGACGAGCCTTGTCTGCAGGCATACTGCAGAGGGGACGGGGAAGTATTTTTGCAGCGGAGAGCTTAGGAAAGAATAAGTGACGGTGAATCCAAATAGGAATGATGTGTGGGTCGCCGGAGAGATGTAGCGCGGTACTCCGAAATGAACATATTTGGCCTGGAAGACCAACCGTGTTGCCATTTTCTTAACACATTTGTTCGGTATAGTCTTTAAAGGGGGAATGCACGAATCAAGGGCTGCCGCTGCCAGGATTGCGGGTATGCCGGAAGAAGGGGTCATGGAATATCCTCGAAAAATGGAACCTTTTGGCTGTCTGGCTCGTATACAAGGGTATTGTGTTCACCCGGACAATCGCTATGAATCGAATGTAAAATCTCTCTTTACACAGACTCTTAAAATTGCCATCAATTTAGCATTTGTTTTTACCAAAGAAAGCTGACGTGAACCTGTGTTCGTGTGGTACAATAGGAGCACCGGAAGGTCTGGGGGCTGTGGTTAAGCACCTGCAACGAACTAGAGGACAGGGTGCTTGTATACGCCAAATGAAGCCAACCCAGGTATTCCCATCTTTTTTAGAAAAAAACGGATGTTTCGCGCTTAAAACGCCCTGTTTGTGGTAATAGAAGGATACAGGGTCTTTTTTGAACGGTCGGGTGTCAATACATACCTTTTCTGGAACTAGATTTCTGGCTGTGGGTTCAAATATTGGATAAGGAGCGATATTTCACTAAAAGTTCAAAGACAGAGCTCAAAAATGCAACTTTTTGAGCCGCAGAAGAGTCATACAATAGAGAGATATTTAACAGGTGGCACGCTGCCGATTCATAGAAAGATAGATACATGCGGTGCAAGGCGGTTGTTATGACGACAAGATGATTTTAGTAGGTCAGTCGGTAATGGCGGTAGGTCTGAAGCTGGTAAAGTATCTTGACGCGTAGCAACCAAGGGGAGAGAGGGATCGCAATGGGATTGTTTGACGATGATTTCTATTCAACTAAAATTTCCAGACGGAGCAAAAATACCAGCGAGGACCGATCTGAGCGAACGAAGTGGCGGTCCACCCGCCGCAGGAAGGGTTTATCCACATTCCAGATTTCCGCGATCAGTTCCGTGTGCAGCGCTTTGATTGCGGTGATGCTGTTCAGCTTCATTACAGGTCATCCTGCGACGTCGTCACCGATTACCATGATCAATGGCAGTCATCAGCTGTCCACGTCGGATGGGGATCCTTATGAACGGATTATTAGCGCTGCCCAGAAGGTGCGTCCTGCGGTTGTCAGCGTATTGACGCACAAAGAGACTCCGCTGCCTGAAGAGAAAGGGATCGAGGGTGAAGGTCTGGAAGAGGAATCCGGCACGCTGCCTGAGGATGAGGGCGACTTCGAGCTTCCGGAAGGGTTCGACTTCGGCGATGATTTTGATTTCGGCGAAGATTTCGGCGGCTCGCAAGAGGATGCCCTTGGATCTGGCGTCATCTTCAAGAAACTCGAGGGCAAAGCCTTCGTGATTACGAATAACCATGTGGTGGAAGGCGCCGATTCCCTGGAGGTTGTGCTGGTAGGCGGCGAGAAGAAAAAAGCGACCTTGGTCGGCACGGACAACGTCAGCGATATTGCCGTTCTGTCGATTGACAGCAAAGGCATCGGCGAGGTTGCCGAATTTGGAGACTCCTCCAAGCTTCGTCTCGGCGAAACGGTCATCGCCATCGGCAACCCGCTGGGTTTGGGCGATACGCTGACCTCCGGGATTGTCAGCTATACCAACCGCATCATTCCGGTATCCCTGAACCAGGACGGCATTTATGACTGGGAGCAGGAGGTCATCCAGACCGACGCAGCCATTAACGAGGGCAACAGCGGAGGCGCTTTGGTGGACCTGAACGGTAAAGTCATCGGCATCAACACGATGAAGATTGCCGACACCGGCGTCGAAGGACTCGGGTTCGCGATTCCGGTCAACGAAATTACGGAGGTCGTAACCGAGCTGATGCTGAAGGGGCATATTGCCCGCCCTTATCTCGGCGTATACACCGTCGACTTGAGCAATCCGTATGCTCCGCTGAGCAAGAAGGAGAAGGAGGATCTCAAGCTGCCGAAGACGGTAACCGAAGGCGTGGTCGTGCTGGATGCGCTTGGCCCTGCGCTGGATGCCGGTCTGCAGCTGAACGACGTGATCGTGAAGCTGGATGGCAAACCGATTACAACGACGCTCGAGCTCCGTAAGCACCTTTACTACAACACGAAGGTGGGCGGAGACCTAAACGTGACCTTCTATCGTGACGGAAAGCTGCAGTCGCTGAAGGTCAAGCTGGAAGAGAAGCCTGGAGAATAACGCAGGCTGTCTTGGCGGACGATTTTGCACAGTAAGTGTGCAAATTCCCGCAAAGATGTGTTTGTTCGTTGTTTATAGAAACAAATAGCGGGTATATATTATCGTTAGCATGGAATAGTATCCATATATAGAGAGATTGAAAAAGGTTAGATACGAGCCGTTGAAACGGCCGCGAAAGAAGAGCGTGTTTCACGCTCTTTTTTTGCTGCTCACACCTGTATTAAGTTGTGCGGAAGGCCTTGGATGTGAAATCCATGGATCGATCGGAAGCTTTTGTGGGTTGAATTACAACGAGGATGGGCAATTGGGTTAAAAACATTTCTTTTTCTCGTAGAGTGTGGTAGAACAGAAGAGTGGCTATACTGGTTTGAAGGTAAACACAACATGAGGCGAAAGATAGAAAGGATGCATAGAATGTACGTCGTATGCAAGGAACATGTGGAACTAGCGATCGAAAATTTCGTGGATGAATATGAGGATGCCCCGGATATTGTTGATCTGAAGGAGACCGAGTTTTCGGACTGGGACCCACCGGTGAAGTGCGCGGAGTGCGAGAAGCATGCTGAATTTTTAATTGTGTAACGTGAATTTTTTAATTCAATAAATAATGCGAATGGGAAAGCGTGATGAATTCACGCTTTTTTTGTTTAAGAGAATCATGAAGGGAATCGAAGAAACGCAGCTTCGGTGGACAGTCCTGCGTAGTGTATGATGAATGTATAGATTGCACGGAGGCGCGAAAACCTATCGTGAATGGAGACGATCAGAAATGGATGACTACGGAAAAGCTTGGGAGGAAGAGATCAAGAGGGCAGCCGATGAGGCCTACGAGAAGGAAATGGATGAAATCAACCGCCAGTTGAAGCAGGAAATCCTCATTGCGCTGATTGGCGACGTGAATACGGGCAAGTCTTCCACCATGAACCAGATCGTGGGCGAAGAGGTGGCCGGCGTCGGGGCAGAGCCTGGGGAAACGACGGAAATTCATCCGCACAAGTACAAGGACCATATATCCTTTATCGATACACCCGGATTGAATGATGTGAACACCGCCAATTCGGAGGTGACCTTGAATTACTATAAACAGGCGGATATCGTGCTGTTCTTTCTGAACGCTGCAGGCACCGTCTTCTCGGAGGCGGAGAAGAAGTCGTTTCAGAAAATTCAAGGCGTTAACTCGAACATCCTGATCGTGCTGAACAAAATCGACGCCGCGGATGAAATCGATCGCCTGGTGGCGCGTGTGCGGAAGGAGACCGGAGGGCGCTATGAGGTTGTGCCGGTGTCCTCACGGACGGGCCAGAACATCGATCGGCTGCGGAGCAGCATTCTGGAGATACTTAAAAAAAAGTCTAAAGACATCCTCTTTGCCAAAAGCATCAAGGAAAAGTCGGCGACCGCCAACGGGTGGATCATCGGTGCCTCGATCTCGGCGGGAGCGGTAGGCGCATCCCCCATCCCGGGGTCGGATATCATTCCGATTACCGGCATTCAAGTGAGTCTGCTTACCCGGCTTGCGGTGCTGTACAATAAGCCGATCAGCAAGGAGACGGCGAAGGAGCTCGTCATTGCCACGATATTCGGGAATATCGGGAAGAGCATTTTCCGGCAGATCGTGAAGGTGTTCCCTGGCGCGGGATCGGTCGCCGGAGCGACGGTAGCGGGTGCTACAACCTTGGCGCTGGGATATGCAGTGAAATACGCTTACGAGCACAACATCGAGATCAATACGGCGAATATTACAAAGCTCTATAAGAAATTCAGAGAGAAGGCCGAGACGGAACCGGATTCGGAATCCAAGTCCGAGTCGAAGTAAGCAAGTCGATGTCGAAATGCATACCACGTTAAAAGGATGGAATAGAAAAAGGGGCCTTCGGCCCCTGATCATAGCTGCGTCATAGCAGCGATATTACTTCATGGCAGCCGCATGATCGGCTTTGGCCTGCTCCAGCATCGATTTCCAATCCGGGAAATCGGTTTCTCTGGAGACATGACGGTCAAACAGTTCGTCCGGAATGTTATCGATATCTTCGTGCGTTTCCACTTGGAAGTTGCCTTTTACGACAAAATCCCCAAAGCTGTTGTGGGATGAATGCTTACGCATAAACGATTCATTGAACAGCTTTTCCAGAGAGATGTTATCCGGATCCTCCTGTACCGATTTTTGGCCTTGCAATTCCTTCAGCAGATCATCAAACGACATGGGCTTTTGCTTTCTCAGAGTACCACTCCTATAAATTAATATTTGTGTTCAGTATAACATAACCGGAATTCTCATATACATGGTGAGCATCCGGAAGGCAGAGCGCACCGTTATCTTCTTAACAAGGAAGACCAGGTTTGCTCCAGCCAGCTGTCGAAGTCGGCGCCTCTGTCACCCTCGTACGTATCGTAGATGTCGATTCTCATCTTCTTCAGCTTTTCTTTGAAGTCTTCATACGTGTGGTCACGGGGAAGGCTTTTTTTGATGCGCAGGAGCACCTTCGAAACGTCTTTCATCAGCTCGCCTTTGCGTCTTTCGGGCATCTGCACGTCCTCGCCAAAGGCCAGGAGTTTATGATAGGCAGCCCCCCGTACTTGGTGAACCGCATCCGTATTCAGTCTATGCAGCAAAATATCGATGGATTTTTGATTTTTCCATTTTCCCAGCTCTTCAACGGCGCTTAAGCGTTCTCTCCAATTGGCGTTTCGGTTGGCGGAGCTTTTCAATTCCTCATAATTCGACGGCATGTCCGTCAAAACTTCTTGATTGTCCAATCCGTTCATCTCCTTCATTAGGTTGTATCAGGGGTTCTTAAAACCATATGTTCATTATGGGGTACCTTTATGATTATCGGCGTCCGCTGTATTGTCCGCCTGCTTGGTCCCTTTACTGGTATAAGGTTTGGGTTTACTCTTGGCTCTTCTTGCGCTTGCATCCCATCGGCTCCAGCCTTTCTTGCCCGTGCCTCTGCCTGTTCCGCCCTTGCCCTTGGATTTACTCAAACCATCACTCCGTTACGGTATATTCTTGTTCCTATATGCTGATTCTTTACCAGCCCTGTTGAAATATACACCGTATTTGTCCATATGTATAGGATACCACGGAAATAAACCTAAGAATCGAAATAGATCGAGATGGAATCCAACATTCATATGGAGGAAAGGCGTATCCGTTGACTAATTTTTGCCAGCATGGTATCTTATTTTTGAACTGACCAGTCAGAATAAGAACAGTGAACTAAATTTAGCTGTGAAAGGGCCGACCCTATTGTGAGCAAAGAAAAAATTATCCAAGCAGCCATTGAAGTATTCTCCGAGAACGGATACCACCGCGCAAGCATGGACGAGATTGCCGCCCGCGCCCAGGTTGCCAAGGGGACGCTGTACTACAACTTCCCGGGCAAATCCCAGCTCTTCAAGACGGTGGTGAAGCAGGGCTTTGAGGATATCATGCAGCGGACGGAAGCGGATCTGAATTCCTCGCTGCCGATGAAGGAGAAGATTGAGCGGACGATTCGCCATCATTTGGATTTGTTTCTTGAATCCCGACATTTCTCGCATATCGTATTCAATGAGATTTCGAACGGTATCGAGCAGGATGTCCTGGATGAGTTAAAGGAGCTTAAGAGGAATTATTTAAGCTTTCTGGCAAGCATGATTGAGGAAGGACAGTGTGAGGAGAACCTGTGCCGTGCCGTGGATCCCAACCTGGCCGCTGCCAGCATCGTCGGTACGCTGGAGAGCACTTGCAATTACTACTTGAATAATCAAGATCGGTATTCGCGCGAGGATCTGGAGCGGTTTGCATTCACGATGATTACCCAAGGCCTGTTTATATCGCTTGAATAAGCAAGGCCTTCTTTTTTTACATGCCTATAACTGACCAGTCAGTTCAAATTTGATGAGGAAAGCGAAGGTGTTAAGCATGGAATGGAATAAGAACGGTTTACTCCCGCTGGAATGGTTCCGCCAGATGCGGACGGAATCTCCGGTGGCGGCGATTGATGGTGGCGGAGCCTGGAACGTATTTAAATACGAGGATGTCAAAGCGGTCTTCACGAATTACGAAGTGTTCTCTTCCCAGGGCTCCTCATCCTCCGATGACCCTATTGAATCCAGTGTGCTGCGTCAGGATCCGCCGAAGCACCGCCAGCTGCGCAAGCTGGTATCCCATGCTTTTACGCCTCGCATGATCGAATCGCTCGCCCCCAAGATCCAGGAGATCACGACATCCCTGTTAGACGAAGCCGAGAAGAAGGGGAAGATGGATATCGTGGCCGATCTCGCAAGTCCGTTACCGATCACGGTGATCGCGGAAATGCTCGGCGTATCGATGGAGTATCGGGAACGGTTCAAGGCCTGGTCGGATGCTCTGGTGGGCGACAATGCCGATGCCTATTTCCAATGCCAGCGCGAGATGAGCGAATACTTCTCCGAGATCGCAGAAGACCGTCGCCGGCATCCGCAGGACGATTTGATCACGAAGCTTGTCGAGGCCCGTATCGACAATGAACACCTGACCGAACTGGAGATTATCGGGTTCTGCATTCTTCTTCTCGTAGCCGGCAACGAAACGACGACCAACCTGATCTCTTCGGCCGTGCTCGCCTTCGACAGCCTGCCGGAGGTCCGTGCAGCGGTGCTTGGAGATTCACAGCTGCTTCCTGGGGCCATTGAGGAAGTCTTCCGCTACTTCTCGCCCGTTCAGCTGATGTTCCGTAGCGTGAAGCAGGACACGGTGCTGCGGGGACAGGAGCTGAAGCAGGGACAGTTCGTTTATATCTGGATGGCCTCGGCCAACCATGACGAGGATGTGTTTGATCAGCCGGACGTATTCAACATTCACCGGAATCCGAACCCTCATTTGGGTCTGGGCAGCGGCATCCACTACTGCATGGGCTCTCAATTAGCCCGCATGGAGTCCCGAATCGCCCTCCAGACTTTGCTGGACCGTTACCCCGAATACCGCCGGGACCGCTCCGTAGAGCTGGCACGGATGGACAGCACGATGATGTTTGCGCTGAAAGAGCTGCCGGTCATTTTAAAATAGATAGGAAGAGAAAAGCCACTCTTAGGGAGAGTGGTTTTTTTTTCGATAATTCATGTAAGTTGGTCAAACTCGGTCGAGCAAGCTTAGAATTAAACGAGTTGGCGATTCTCAATACAATGCTTTGCAGGATTGATTTTGTATTGACAAGGAAATGAGGGAGCTTGCTGTAGAAGGCAGGGCAGGGTCTGTGTATGTCCTTTAATTGGCCGCGGTACAATGTTAGAATGAACGACATAACAACAGAGTTTAAGGAGCGAAAATACGCCATGAATATACAGATGGTATGCGTAGGCAAGTTGAAGGAGAAGTATCTGGTGCAGGGCATTGCCGAATACAGCAAGCGTCTTGCGCCTTATGTGCGCCTGTCCGTGCACGAGGTGCCGGATGAGAAGGCGCCCGAGAACATGAGCGAAGCCGAGATGCGTCAAGTGCAGGAGAAGGAGGGCGCCGGCATTCTCGGCCACATCAAGCCGGACACCCATGTCATTGCCCTTGCGATCGGCGGCCAGCTGTGGTCCAGCGAGGATCTGGCGGCCCATATGGACAAGTTGGGCACGTACGGGACCAGCAACGTGGCTTTTGTCATCGGCGGCTCTAACGGCCTCTCCGAGGACGTCCTGAAGCGCGCCCAGACGAAGCTCAGCTTCGGTCGGATGACTCTTCCGCACCAGCTGATGCGTCTGGTGCTGGTGGAGCAGATTTACCGGGCGGTGAAGATTAATCGGGGGGAGCCGTATCATAAGTAGGGCGCAAAGAAAATCTCGCTAGTTTAATTTCTTTTATCAAAAAAGCAATGGAAAAATTGAAAACGACTGTTAGTTTCTCTCCAATAAATATGGATTACCGATAGAGAAACATATATATTTATGCTGAACTCATGTTGAAAGGAGACTGGGGATGACTGTAAAGTTTATCTTGAATTATACGGAAGGAGATTTCATCGAAAACATAGAAGTTCCAATTTATAAAGCGTATCGCAAGGGTACTTCTTTTCAACTTTACCATTTAAATCGCAACCCTGCTCTTATTGAACACAAAGAATTGTTGGTTATCGATGAAACGGGGATTGCACCAGAGAGTATTTTTAAAAGCGTTACAGAATTTTGTGAAACAATTATCCCCTATTTATTGAATAGGAAAAGTGAGTCACTATTTTTATTCGGGGAGTACTATGATGCGGAGAAAGATAAGATGATTGACATTGATGATATTGAGATTCCCTGTTTAATAGGTGGGGCTGCCACTTTACAAGAAGAAAAAAAGTAGTCTAGGACCTGCAGAGGTAGTCGCAGCGGAATCAGCTGGATGAATTGCTGCAATGGGTGCTTGGCTGGGAGCGGGCGTAACCGTGTTGGAACCCGAAGCATTCCGAAATCATATTCGTGAGGATGCCCAAAGAATTCTAAAACGCTACTGACATAACGTTGTCAGTAGCGTTTTTTTATATTGGACATGTAAATGTAAAGGAGATAGATAAGTAAAAAGTATGTTTTACAACGGCTGTGGGACACAGCCAAACCTATGATTAGGAAGGATGATATCTTGTGAATTTCGCTTCTGTACGCATCATTACGGACGACGTGGATCGTCTTGTTGAGTTCTATGAGAAAGTCATGGGGGTTTCGGCGGAGCGACCCGCGCCCGTATTTGCCGAACTCGCCTTGCCATCATGCACCCTTGCCATCGGCCACTCCCAGACGACGCAGCTATTCGGTGCCGATTCCGTAGTGGGCGCCAATAATCGCACGGTCATTATCGAGTTCCGGGTCGACGATGTCGAAGCCGAATATGTGCGCTTGAAGCCATTTGTCGAACATTGGGTAAAGGAACCGACCATGATGCCGTGGGGGAACCGTTCTATGCTGTTCCGCGATCCCGATGGCAACCTTCTTAACCTCTTCGAGCCGGTGACCGAGGATGCGATTAAACGGTTTAGAGGTAGACATTGACGGGCCGTAAAGGATGGCCTTCAAACTTGCCGTTACAGACAACGCGTTGAGCCGTAAGTATAAGTAACGGCGAAAATTAGATGCAAATTGGTAACCGAATTAAAAATATCCCTGTATACGACACACGTTATAGTGTGTCTCGCATAACGGGAAAACGGCGATTGTACATGAAGATCATAGAGATGTATTCATGAATAAAGGGAGAGCGCTCCGTTGCAGTCCCATACGCACAGTCGTTTTGGAGAAGGCCATAGGAGAAGCGGAAGCAGATTCAATCTCAAACGGGGCTCAGCTTGTTTTAGACTGCTGAGCCCCGTCTGAAATCGAACGCTTTTGGGTGGTATCTTATTATGAAGGCTGAATGGAGCCGATCAGTTCATTCAATTCGGACTGTAATTGCAGGTGGAGTTTCTCTACGATCGAAAAATCGGTGGCCGCAACATAGTAGGCCTTAATTTGAGAATCGATGGCTTCGGCTTCGGCCAGATGGGAGGTGGCCTCTTTCATTTTTGCCGAATAGCGTGCTTTGATACCGGCTATTTCGGCAGCGTGGGCTTCATCTGTTCCAGGAGCTATAGTCCGTATATACATATCAAGGATCTCATCCCCGTCCCGATCTGGAAAGTATTCATGCGGAGCGGTACTGTCGAAGATGGCTGTTTGAAGCTTCGGGAATATCAACATATCCAAACTATTCGGATCAAAGCCGCAATGAAACACTTGAACGTCGATTCCTTTCTGTTCGGCAGCGGAGGCAAGCTTTTTCAGCAGCGTCGATTTGCCGGATCCCGCCCTTCCTTTGATGAAAATCCGTCTTTCCAGCTGAGCGGTCAAGCTTTGAATAAAATCATAAGCCCCCCTTGGAGTCGCAGCTCCGAAAAATACGTGACGCGGAGCGATTGGCGTATCGCTTTCATGACCGGCGTATAATTCTTGAATCAATTCCAGCGCAATCTGGTCAGCCTTCGTGAAATCCATGTTATCGATATAAAATTTTTCCCACTCGTCATGAATCCGCAATGCTGCTGCGAACGTTTCATACGCATTGGAGTAGGCACTCTCAAGCTTGACTCTAAGATCTTCTATCGTGATGAAGTCTCCCGGTAAAACAAGGCTGTCATCAAACGCTTCCTCGAAATCGATAAAGACGATTTCCCCAGCTCCGCTATCCGAAATCCCCTTACAGACTCGCCCGTCGACAATACCAACCTTCAATTCCGTACAAATGATGCCATCCAGTTCGTCGGGACGGAGAGGGGAGTGGAAGCATTGCACATGGTTGCCTTTATCCAGCAGGCTATCCGCCAAGCTTTGCATGACCGTCGATTTCCCCGTACCTTGGGGCCCCGTAAGGACAAAGATCTTGTTCAACCCATCAAATGCGGATGTATACAAGAAATGAGCCCCGCGCGCAGTGTTGCCGTGGGCAAAATAGTGAGATGATTTTTGTACCAACCTACACACTCCTTTGTGCCTATTCCGATTCGCAAAGTGTACAGAATAAGCATGATTGGGATAAGTGCCTATATATTTGTATATTCTGTGTTGTAACAAGTGGTGTTCGTCCTCTCCATGTTTTTCGTTATCTGTTGACCGGGCTACAGAAGGTAAAAATCAAGCCTGCGATAAATGGGGAGATTTCACTTGCCCTACGATGGATGTTCTGTTATTTTTGATAGTAACAAATTGTTATTAACAAAATGATACTAAGTTTGATTGGGCGTTTTCGCTCTGTAAACTCAGTGGAGAAGACGGAGGGGATGCAATGTGAAGAAGGTTGCGAGTGGCTGGAGCCTGTTCGAAATAGCGTGGTTGGCGCTGTTTACCTCGATTGCCGCCTTGTTTACGGTGATTTCAAAGGACTCTTTATTCGGATTTACCGTTTTTATTACCGGGGTGCTATGCGTGGTGCTTGCGGCGAAGGGCAACCTGATGAGCTATGTTTTCGGCATGTACAATACCGTCGGTTACGCTTATCTTGCCTACATTAACGGATTGTTTGGAGAGGTTATGCTGAATTTGCTATTCTTCGTTCCGATGAACGTCATTGGCTTCTACATGTGGAAAAATAACCGCCAAGACGGCAAGCTGATCATGCGCCAAATGGAGCTTAGAGGTCTGCTTCTCGTTGGGGCAGTCTGTGTATTGGGCTGTTTGCTGCTGGGATATGGGCTTTCGTTCATCCCCGGACAGAACTCGCCTTACATCGATGCGACTACGACGGTGCTGTCCGTTGTAGCTACCTTCTTAATGGTCAGCAGATTCAAGGAACAATGGCTGGTCTATATTGTGTTGAATTTGTTTACGGTGCTGCTGTGGGCGATTCGATTGCTGGAGGGCAGCAGCGAAGGCATGCTGATGATCGTCATGTGGAGCGCGTATTTGGTCAATGCGGTATACGGGTATTACAATTGGAACAAAGGGGCCAAGGAGGTGGCGGCATGAAAACGCTCGGACTAACGCTGGGGAAGTTTGCCCCGCTGCATAAAGGGCATCAGTTCATGATCGAAACGGCGCTGCAAGAGGTCGATGAATTAATCGTGGTCATTTACGAGACGACGGTCACTCCGATTCCGCTTCATATCCGGGCGAATTGGATACGGCGACTATACCCGGCAGTCCGGGTCATCGAAGCTTGGGACGGACCGGACGGGTATTCGGATGACAGAGCGCATGAGATTCGGGAAGAACAGTATATACTCGGTTTACTGAACGGCGAGCAAGTCACGCATTTTTACTCGAGCGAGTTTTACGGCAGGCATATGAGTCTCGCTTTGGGCTCGGTCGACCGACGGGTCGATGAAGCCCGCGAGCGGGTTCCGATCTCTGCAACGATGATCCGTTCCGACCCATATAAGTACAGGGAGTTCATAAGTGATATCGTGTACCGGGACTTAATCACGAAGGTGGTATTTGTTGGGGCGATGTCGACGGGGAAGTCGACGATCACCGAAGCGCTGGCAAGACGGTATAACACGGCCTACGCGAGCGAATACGGACGCGATTATTGGACCGAGCATCAGGTGGACCGCAGAATCGGCCTAGAGGCGTTCGATGAAATCGCAGTAGGTCATATCGAGCGCGAAGAGCAGGCTTTGCTTTCGGCGAACCGATTTCTGTTCGTTGATACCAATGCGATTACGACGTATATGTTCGCTATGGATTACCACGGCGAGGCACCGGAGCTATTGACCCGGATTGCTCTGGAGAATGCGCAGCGCTACGATCTGTTCTTCTTGTGCGACGACGATATTCCTTACGACGATACGTGGGATCGAAGCGGGGATCAGAAGCGGCATGTTTTTCATAAGCAGATCATCGCGGATTTGAAGGAGCGGCGCATTCCCTACATTACGCTGCGGGGAAGCCTGGAGGAACGCATGCGCAAGGTAGACGAGGTGCTGGCGAAGTTCGAGCCCTATCGAAACTATTTCGGGGAGCTGAACGGTTAGAATTGGATGCAGGCAGGGAGTAAAATGAATCCATAACCACAGCTCATTTAGAATCAAAAAACAAGGAGGCGCCCCCATTGGATTTGTTGGATCGGAACGGACTTACGGAACGCGAATTTTTGGAGCAGTACCGGGCAGGAGATTACGAGCGGCCTTCGGTGGCAGCCGATATGGTGATCTTCACGGTTACGGATGGGGTGGCTGACAGTTATCGCAAATTACCGGAAAAAGAGCTCCGCATCCTGCTCATCCGCCGGGGAGGTCACCCCTTCCTGGGGAAATGGGCGCTGCCTGGCGGCTTTGTCCAGCCGAGCGAGACGACTGAGCAGGCCGCTGCAAGGGAATTGTGTGAAGAAACCGGCGTGGACGACGTTTATTTGGAGCAGCTATATACGTTCAGCGATATCGGGCGAGATCCCCGAACCTGGGTGATGAGCTGCAGCTACATGGCGCTGATCAACAGTGATAAGTTGGAGCTTAGAGCGGGAGACGATGCGGCCGACGCCTCTTGGTTCAAGGTCTCCTATCGGCAGCTGCGGGAGCAGAAAGAGTTGATGGAGGACGGATACGTCAAGACGCTGGAGTATGAACTCAAGCTAAGCGGTGAAGAGGAGCTTTCGGCGGTCGTGGCCAGAACGTTGACGGTGAAGACGACATCGACTAGCACGGAGTATAAGATCGTATCGAATAACGGGTTGGCCTTCGACCATGCAAAGATTATAGCATGCGCGATCGAGCGGCTGCGGGGAAAAGTGAATGATACCGATATTGCGCTGCACTTAATGCCAAAGCTTTTTACCTTGACGGAACTGCAGCAGGTTTATGAGGTCATTATGGATAAAGAGCTATTGAAGGCGGCCTTCCGGCGCAAGGTAGCCGATCTCGTGGCGGAGACCGATCATTACACCGAAAATGCGGGACATCGACCATCCCGGTTGTATCGGAGAAAACTGGAGGACTAACGGATGATCTACAATCTCAATGAGCTAAGAAAAGCTTATAACGAAGGAAAAACGTTCAAGTATGTATTCTTTTGGGGCCATACGCCGCCTAAGGACGGGAGCGTCGACAAAAGCTGCTTCAGCCAGTGGTGGATGTGCCCGTTCACGGTAGAGGGGACCGAGTATTCTTGTGCCGAGCAGTTTATGATGGCCGAGAAGGCAAGGCTGTTCGGCGACAACGAAATGCTGGAGTCGATCCTTACGGCTAAGCATCCCAAGGAAATGAAGGCTTATGGGCGCGCGGTCCGTAACTTTGACAAGGATACTTGGGACAAGGAATGCTACGGCATCGTCAAAAGAGCCAGCTTGGCCAAGTTTTCGCAGAATCCGGAGCTCGGCGATTATCTCAAGTCGACGAAGAACCGCATCCTCGTCGAAGCCAGCCCGCGGGACCGCATATGGGGGATCGGCATGGGCCAGTCCAATCCGGATGCGGAGAATCCCGTGAAATGGCGGGGGCGAAACCTGCTGGGGTTCGCGCTGACCGAAGCGCGGGACGAGTTGCTGCAGGTGAGTAAGACATCGTGATGGAGCAGTGAAAGGACGGTCTTCGTTAGATACATATGATTCTGGAGATAAGGGAGCACATGGTATGCTTAAACGGGTGTTAGGCAAAGAGGAAGATGTTATTCGGGCGTTCGCAAAAGAGATTGTTGACTCCATCGCAGATGGACGATATGAGGAAATTGCCCGAAACGTTGATGATATGCAGAATTGGGACGTTAAGCTATTAAAAGAGGTCATCGAGAGTTTTAAGGAAGATAATGAGTTGGAACAGATCGATAGGTTTGATGTAGAATGCACCTTTAGGCCTGTTTATAAAGATGGCAGTGTTTATCAACAAGAATCTTTCTATCACTTTAACGATGGAAGCGGAATTGCTTACGAATATGCATTGAAGACCGATGGCGAACCCAATGATTTGACTTTGAGCGTTGAGTTTCACGTTGAAGGTGACTATTTGAAAGTCATTTTTGAGAGTGGGATTACTGTACTTTAATAACATCGTATTTAAGAACAACAAGGTACCAAATACGGCTACGAATATGCACAGCTATTTGTTGGCTGATGCATCCTGCTGCTTGCAGGATTGTTCCTGATCTGAAGAAAAAGGCATAAGGATAAAGGTTATTGAAGCAGGCCATCTGCAAGTTTACAGAGGGCCTGCTTTTACTTATAGTCCAGAAATCAAGGTATCCTACCGTGCAAAAAATCTAACCGAAGAACTCCATCCAAGGGGGAGAGAATTCATGAAGGGGCGCAATTAAAGAGATAAAGTATCCAGCGGTATTTCAAATGCACGTTTAATAACTAACCCGGCAGCAAGCTTGGTTTCATCCGGTTTGTCCTGAAGGTGGATTAATTGTACGTTATTAACTGTCACAGGCAACTGGTGCATCACCCTGGCTTTAATCTCGTTGAACATTTCGGGACTGATGGTAGGAATGACTCGGCCAGTCATAAGCAGGCTGTCTGGATTGATAAATGTAATGATATTGGTAACGGCGATCGCGATGCCATCGACAATTTTTTCGTATAAACCAAGGAACTTAGGATCTCCTGTTCTTATGCCTTCTGCGAACTCCTCTAGTGTGCATTTGATGGAAACACTAAGTCCGCTGCTGGAAGCCAGCGTCGTTAAACATCCGGATCTGCCGCAATGGCATGGATAGGCATCTTCTCCATAGAAGCCTTTATAATGCCCGAATTCACCTGCAACAAAGCTTGATCCTGCAATAATTTGTTTATCATGGACGATCGCGCCGCCTGTACCATAATCAAACTTGATGGTGATATTGTTATTGGAATCCTTCAAGCAGCCGTTCATATTCTCGTTGACAGAGAGAAGATTGACATCGTTCTCGATATACACGGGTATGTCATATTTGTCTTCAAGCAGCTGCTTGAGCGGCAGGCGATGAACGCCTATGCCGGGTGTTCGCAGAACGATGCCATGCTGAGAATCTACCAGGCCCTGCATACTGATTCCGATCCCTTTTACTTTGGAGGCGTTGGGCACCTGGGTGAGCAGCTCATCGATAACTTCATGCAACAGCTGCATCAGCACATCTATAGAACCATATTTGTTGCTCGTTCGTTCTGCGGATGCGACAGCTTCTTGACGCAGGTTGAACACTTTTCCGCGAATGTATTTGCCGGCGAGCTCAAGCCCGATGGCATAAAAATGGCCGCTGTTGATATGAAGGCCGACTCTTTTCCTTCCGCTGCCTGCCTCCAAGTCGATAAGCTCCCCTGTCACGATTATTTTTTCCTTCAACAGGCGATTCACGATATTGGTTACCGTTTGTCTGCTTAGTCCAGTCTTTTCCGCAAGCTCTACGCGAGAGATCGGCCCCTCTGAATAAATGAGAAAAAGAACCTTCTGCTGATTTATTGATTTTAATAACATATGGCTGGTTTGTTTAACCGAATCACTCACGATATGCATCCTCTTTCCAACAACGTTTTATATAATATAGATTCAAAACATTTGACAAATTAGGAACATACTTTGCTTCAAGTGTAGCATTAATACGAGGCGAATAAAAGTTGCAAGTTCGTTTAATTCAACGAACGTACATTTTTAAATTTCTTAAAAACGACGATAGATGGCGGTTTTATGCAGCATGATACAATCAGTACGGAAACTTTCAATCCAAAAACAATGAAAAAAACGCAGCCAATTGTATTGACATTGTGATAAAAAAGGATATTATATTTGTAAACTGATTTGATTAAATACAATAATTTGACGCCTAGAGGAGTAAGTAATGGTATGGATTGGATGGATCATTGCAATAGCAGCGATGACGGTGCTGACTTACATATGCTGGCTGCATGCAGTTATGTTACAACCTGGTAAAGCAGATGCACTTATTGTACTTGGCTATGTATCTAAAGACGGCCGAATACACCCGTTGCTTAAAGAAAGACTGGATGAGGCTTACAAACTGTTTCAGCAGTATGGACCCAAATATATCATTGTATCGGGGGGAGCGGTTGGTTCACGTCGCTCGGAAGCGGAGCTGATGAAGAAGTACCTGATTGAGAAGGGCGTCCCAGCAAAAAGAGTGTTAGAAGAAGACAAGTCAAACAACACCGTTCAAAATTTAATCTTTAGCAAGCAATTGATGGAGCAGTACCAGCTAAAATCTTTTGTTATCATAACCAATTTATTTCATGTCCGCCGCACGAAGTATATTATGCATCGTCTTGGCATAAAGGGCGGATTCTGCGCCAATCGAAGCCTTAGAAGCATCGTGGGATTCCAGCTTAAATTAACATTTTTGGAGATTCGGGCATTTCGATTAACTCTCCCTATTATTAAGAGGGTCATCAATGATCAAAACGATTGACAAAAAGGTTGACAACTGGCCGTTTAATAATTAAAATGTAAGCGTTTCCAGAATATATGGGAGGTGAGGCTTAAAAGGCCAAAGCCAGTACTTGTTTACAAATTATTTACCCTGATTTGATTGCTGATTAACAAATCATAGTTATGCTTAAATAGTTAATCCAATTTATTTATTAATTAACGGGGGAGCGAAATAATGTTTAATGGAAAAATGAAACGATTCATGAGCACGGGTGTTGCAGCGGCATTATCATTAGCCATGCTGGCTGGTTGCGGTGGAAACAGCGGTAAGAATGAGGCTAGTCCAAGTACAACTCCTGCTGGTTCGGATAAGCCGGGTGTATCTGCAGAAGTAGAGGTTTATGAGAATGGATTGCCGAAGAATGAGGAAGTAACGCTAAAGGTAGGCTTCTTTGTAGGAGGATATGGCCGGGAGTGGTTCGATTATGCAGTTGAATCGTTTACAGCCAAGTATCCAAATGTCAAAGTAGACATCACGGCTTCAGCTGATATGAAGACGATTCTTTCTACAAAAATCTCTGCGGGCAATGATAATGACATGTTTGATCTATTTAATACCGATCCAGCGGGAGGTATTGTGGGGCTCGCTGAAGCCGGCAAGCTTGAACCAATGGATGACATTTGGGAATACCCTCTTCCAGACGTGCCGGACAAAAAGGTCAAGGATCTTATGATGCCGGGCATGTACGAGTCAACGCAGCTGATCAATGGGAAAAGATATGAATTTACGACGGCGAGCAGCTTTGGCGGGTTGTTTTTTAATAAAAAGCTATTCGAAGAGCATGGCTGGAACCAAAACCCGAACACATGGGATGAATTTAAAGCACTTCTAGCAGACATTAAAGCGGACGGCATTGCTCCCATAACGTTCCCGGGTATTCATCCAAGCTACCATAACTGGGCTTTCGGAACAGCCAAAAATTTTGAGCTGGCTGATATCAATGGCCATGTGGATGAATTTATCGAAAATTATAGAACCTATGGTCTGCCGCAATACACAAATCCGGAGACAGTTGAAACCTGGCAGCGCATCTATGAGCTTGGGAAGCTGGGATATTTTGCAGAAGGACTTCCGGCATTGAACCATACGCAATCGCAAATGCAGGTTATTCAGGGGCAAGCGGCGATGGTATCGACAGGGACTCATGTCGAGAATGAGATGAAGGAAGCAACACCCGAGGATTTCGATTGGGGCTTCATGGCTGTTCCTTTCAGAGATGACACAAATCAAACGCTTTGGATTCGAAGCGGAACTTCAAACTTCAACTATATCTGGGCAGCTAAGCCGGAGCTTAACAAAAAGTGGGCCAAAGAATTGATCACATGGATGGTTACGCTTGAAAATCAACAATTTGCTGCTGAAAAGGCAGGCGCTTTGCCAATGCGCAAGGATTTGACGGAAGACCCTGCCAGAACGGCTAACCTTTCCAGTTCCGCCCAATCTGTTCTGAAGTACATTGCGGATAATAATGCTCAAACTTATAAAGCAAGCCGGTCTATCAGTATTTCCGATCCGAATCTTGCTCAAGCGGAAAAATTATTGAATGAGAATATTGTTAAATTTGCTATGGGTATGCAGGATCCGAAACCGATTCTGGAGCAAGCTGAAGAGCTGCTGAAGAAAGCTGTAGAGGCTGAAATGAAAAAATAAGACGTGATGGAGCGGGGAGGACTCATCTCCGCTCTTCCGTTTTAACTTCTGCGACCCTATAGGCTTCACATAGTACGTGTTCAAAAAGTCGGATTTTCACGTCCAGTAAGATAGGAGTTGATCTCTCGTGTCTGATTTAACCGCTGTGAAGACACCAAGGCCCTCTGTGCTGCGCAAACTGGGTCTTGATAAAGCGAATACGCAGAAGTGGATATTTCTGTTCATAGCCATTGTGCCTCCCTTTGGCGGATATTTGCTTTTCACGTTGTTTCCGAACATTTTATCCGTTTATTATGCGCTGCTTAATTGGGACGGGTTTACGGATGCAACGTTTGTCGGGTTGTCCAATTTCGTCAACGCATTTCAAGATAAATACGTGTGGCGCGCGCTTACCCACAACTTGATTTTAATGATAACGGTGCCCTTCTTTGTTATTATCATCTCTTTGATACTTGCCTATTTAATTACAAATAAATCGTATAAAGAAAATAAGTTTTTGAAGATATTGTTTTTCTTTCCGAATGTTTTATCTACGGTCGTAGTCGCGCTCCTCTGGGCTTTTATTTATGACGGATCGTACGGTTTGCTGAATGGGCTACTAAAGTTCATTGGCATTGATACCGGTAATTTCTATTGGTTGGGCAATGAAAATACGGCGCTTGCGTCGATTATCCCGGCATGGGTATGGGGCGGCGTCGGCTTGTACGTCATTATTTTTGCCAATGCGATGCTGGCGATTCCAAAGTCATTGTACGAGGCGGCGATTCTTGAAGGGGCCGGACATATGACGCGTTTGTTTAAAATTACAATGCCGCTTGTTACGCCCATTATTCGGGTCAGCGCATTGTTCCTGGTCGTTGGCACGATGAAGGGTTTTGAAATCATCCTCATTATGACAAACGGGGGCCCATTCGGGTCGACGGATGTCATCGGCCTCTACATGTTTAACTTGGCTTTTGGCGTAGAGTATCGGAATTACGGCTACGCTTCCGCAGTCGGTATGATCCTGTTCGTCATATTAGTAACGGCAAAGCTGTTAATCGATAAATTTGTGCCGAACAAAGGCTACGAGTATTAGTTTCCATATGAAGTTCGGAGGGATAAAGTTTGAAGGAAAAACGAACGTTTATGGACGTTGTGTGGCGTGTGCTGCTTTATACTTGGTCGCTGACCATATTATTTCCTTTAGTCTGGGTTATCTATGAATCGTTAAAAAGCAATCCTGAGTTTTTTAAAGATATATGGGCGCTGCCTTCGGAACTAAGATGGCAGAATTATTCGAAGGCTTGGAATCAATACGGTTTTGGGCAATCACTCTTAAATACCCTTTATTATGTTGGCGGAAGTCTGGTGCTTGGGCTTTTCTTTACGACAATTAACGCCTATGCGCTTACTCGAATGCAGTTCAAAGGCAGAAAATTGATTTGGGGCTTGATTATGTTGTCCCTGTTCCTGCCGGGCATCAATGCGCTTGTACCCCAGTATGTCATTATGCGGGAGCTGAGTTTGACCAATAGCTTGACCGGATTAATTCTTCTGTCCAGTCTGGGTGAAAGCGTGTTCTATCTTATGCTGCTCGGAGGGTTTATGAGCTCTCTGCCGATGGAGCTTGAAGAGAGCGCAACGATGGATGGCGCTACATTGTTCCAAAAGTTTTGGCGTGTTATCGTTCCTTTGTCTACACCGGGAATTGTAACCGTTGGCGTATTCAAGTTCTTAGGGTTCTATAACAATTTCTTAGCGCCGTTCATCTATTTGAGCGATCCCAAGAAATATCCCATTGCGGTGCAAATGTATTCTGCGAATAAGCAAATGGAGTTTACTGCGGATTGGGTGACTTTGTTTGCCGGTGTAACCATTGCGATGGTACCGTCCATTATTATTTATATCTTATTCCAAAAACTTCTTATGGAAGGCGCGACCATGGGGGCGGTAAAGGGATGAATACTGCAGAGCAAGTGAAGGCGAAATATAAGCTGATTGCATTGGATCTGGACGGGACGCTTCTGACGGATGAAAAGCACATTACGGATGAGACCAAAAAGTGGCTTCAATATGCAGTAGATCAGGGTGTTAAAGTCATGTTCTCCACCGGGAGAGGCTTGCAAACTGCCAAGGGCTTCTGGGATGAGCTTGGGCTCGATTCCCCCATGGTGCTGCTCAATGGAGCAGAAGTTTGGGAGGGACCGGGCAGGCTTAAAAAGCGAGTCTTCCTCCCTCGGGACACGGTCCGCGATATGCACGCCATTGCTGCCAAGCGGGGCGAGTGGTACTGGGGCTACAGCGTGGAAAGCTTGACGGGCGACAAGGAATGGACGCCGGAGATGTTCGAACGGGATTGGATGAAATTCGGCATTGGCAGCAATGATCAGCGGAAGCTTGCGGAAATTAAGGAAGAGCTGCTCAGCTGGGGCACGCTCGAGGTTACCCATTCGGCTCTTACTAATATGGAGATTTCAGTTAAAGGCATTACAAAGGAAAGCGGAGTGCGCGAGGTTTGTCAGACGCTGGGCTTCTCGATGTCCGATGTCATTGCTATGGGGGACAGTGATAATGACGCGAAGCTGCTGAAGGCAGCAGGTCTCGGTGTGGCGATGGCCAACGGTGAAGAGCATATCAAATCCATAGCGGACGTAATCACGGCTACCAACAACGAGGACGGCGTTGCTATGGCGATTCGGAAGTATGTATTCCAAATGGAGTAAACGCAGCTTTGCTAGTAAATATAATGAGGGAGTAGAAATAGATGACCGTTCAATCGAAAGAGATAAACTTAGATCAACTGGGCGGAACGATACACCAGGAGACAACTAATGGCGAAGAGTTGAGATGGCATTCTCCGCTGGAAGCGCCCTTTCACATCGCGGGCCTCCCTTGGCTTGCGCAGGATGGGATATACAGACGCCTGCCCTTGGCTTCCGAGGCGGTCTTGCCTCCCGCGGTTGATACGCTTGCTTATTGTACGGCAGGCGGGCAAATTCGCTTTCGCACCAATTCTTCAAGGCTGGTCATAAGGGTACGCCTTGCCGGACCGGCCAATATGTATCATATGCCGCCTACAGGGCAGTGCGGGGTTGACTGCTATCTTGGAGAGCCGGGAGAGCAGAGCTTTATCACCACGGCTAAATTCAAACCAACGGAAAGTGAATATGAATCACAGCTTTATCAGTGGGATTGCCAAAAAGATGTGGCCGTCACCTTAAATTTGCCGCTCTACCAAGGGGTAGAAGAGGTGTGGATCGGTGTAGATAAGGATGCTGTCATAAGCGATGCACCTGCCTATGCAAACAGTAGACCCGTTATTATATATGGAACTTCGATTACGCAAGGGGGATGCGCCTCCCGGCCGGGTATGGCTTATTCTAATATTCTCAGCCGTATGATTCCGGTGGAGTTCGTCAATCTTGGCTTCTCGGGGAATGGAAAGGGCGAGCCGGAGCTCGCGCATATCATGTCGGAAATCGATGATCCGGCTCTATTCATTCTTGATTATGAAGGGAATACGGGCGAGGCCGGTAACATTGCACGAACGCTGCCTGCCTTCATCCAAATTTTGAGAGAGCGGCATCCCGAAGTTCCTATATTAGTAGTCTCTAGGATTTACACTGCGGAAAACCAGTTCTATATGGAGAGAAGGGGGCTTCATGATCGCCGCAGGCTGATTCAGATCGAGCATGTGGAACAGAGGCAGGCAGAAGGAGACCGTAATATCCATTTCGTTGACGGCTTTAAGCTGCTGGGCGATGATTTCGTTGTAAATGATTGTACGGTTGACGGAACACATCCAACGGACCTCGGGTTTTTGCGCATGGCACAGTCGCTTGCACCAATCATTAAGCCATTGTTGCAACTGTGATTAACAAGATAGAGGATAGAACAGCCTTCAGACTGCATTTTTTGGTTTAGGGGCTGTTTGTTTATCAGTCAGACACTTTAAGCCGAAAAAGGAGAGGATTTTGAGTGAAGTCCCAAAGAAGAAGACTACCTTTTATTGTGATGGCTTGTATGATTGCGGGGGTTGTTAGTCTTTATTACGGCATTAATGTATTCGCGGCGTCTTCAGAGACAGAGAATGTTGTCTCTAAAAAAGATAGAGCTAAGTACTTAGGAAATTCACTGTTCAAAGGTCATATGCATTCCCATACTTCTCTCAGTGACGGGATATTGCTGCCTAATGATGCTTATAATTTTGTGAAAAGTAATACAGATTTTGATTTTTTTGCAGTGACTGAACACGACGTGACCTATGACATCAGTACGGGCAGTGACTTTATTACGAATGTTCAAGACTCTTATTCAGAAGAATACAAGCTGCTGCATGAGCAATCCGATGCTCACAATCATGATAACGAATTTATTACGCTGCCGGGTACGGAAGTGACTTGGTATGATGAAGCAGGCCATATCAATTTGTTTAATGCCCCATGGTTTGCAAGAACACATGGAGTGGGTGCGGATGGCACTTGGGGCTGGAGCGACATCAAATATGATCTGCCAACCTTTTACGCAAGACTTGCCCAAGATCCGAATGCGATTGCGCAATTTAATCATCCACGATCATCAGGAAATTGGAGTTTCAATGAATTTAAACACTATAACCGGGAAGTTGACAGAAACCTTAATCTGATGGAATACAAATCGTCCAATGATTTTGCAATCTATACCAAGGCATTAGATCGAGGCTGGCATGTTTCTCCCGTGTTTGGCGGGGACGAGCACAAAGGAAATTGGGGGATGGTTCAACCCCATGTGACCGGTATGTGGGGAAAAAAGCTTACTAGAGAAGGTCTTTACGAGGCGATGCGAAACCACCGCACCTATGTATCATTTGATCGCAACTTAGAAATGGCGGTTTCAGCCAAAGGTCAGATGATGGGGTCGATTCTTCCGGCCAAAACAAAGAAAATTAATCTCAAGATACAGATAAGTGACCCTGATGCTAACGATGTGTTGGATAAAGTCGTTGTTTACAAAAACAGCGGTGAAATCATCAAGGAGTACGGCAATATTGCCAGCAATCAATTTAATCAGGAAGTATCCTTAGCAAGTAAAGATGGGGACTACTTCCTCGTGAGAGCTTTCCAAGTGGACGGTGAAGAGGCTATAAGTGCTCCAATATGGATTGGTGATGAAACGAGGGGCACGGTGCATGCGCCTGAAATTAAGGTTCAAGGACAATATCCGGACACGATTAAGCTTGGGGATCAAGTAGAAGTGCTGGGCGCTTCGGCGACAGATCACAGCGGTCAATCTTTATCGGTGGAAGCCATCGTTCTAAATGATAAGGGAGAAGTAGCGGCTCTAAATCAGCATTTCAAGGTCGACATGTATGGAGAGTATTTCATTAAGTATGTGGCAACCGACGCTCAAGGAAATACGCGTGTTGAACTTATTCGAATCCTTGTTGATCAGCAGAATCTGGATGCCGAACAAATTTTAAATGAATTTCAACCCATTGTTAATGTAGGCGGGAATGAACGTGAAGTAGGAATAAATGTAGTGACGGATAAGGCATTAGAAACGTCGTATGTTCAGTACAAACCTCAGTCCGAGACGACGTGGGACAATGCGGAAGTAGTACAAGCGGAAGTCTCTTATTTTCAAGTTGCCTATGGTGATACGTTTGCCAAGAGTAACTATCGGGTGCTTGCAGCTCATGAAGCGAATGCAACAGATCTCGGCTTAGGGACTACGTATGACTATCGGTATGGAATGTCGCCGACTGGACCTTGGAGCGACAGTTATAGCTTTAGGACCGCACCAGCTTCAGAGGAAGCCGTGATGTATGTGATGGGCGATCTTGGAGTTCCGGATCGAAATCCGGAAAGCTTCCAGCTCTTTAACAATATGCTGGACGTTCTGCAGGAGAAGAATTCAAACGGACAGACGGTGATTCAAGTCGGAGACTTGGTCGAACTAGGCGGCAATCATTATGCTTGGAATGATGTGTTTAACAACATTTACAACAACGATATGGGGCTAGTATCTGCTCATATCGTCGGGGATCGTGAACATGCGACGGAGCGGAAATTCGGGCCATTCTCCGGGTTTTTCAACCTGCCGAAGAATGGCGAAGGCAGTTATCGGGAAACGAATTATTCGTTTGATTATGGCGATATGCACATTGCTGTTCTGAATTCCGTGGTGGATTTCGACAAGCAGCTGTCATGGCTGGAAAAAGATTTGCGGGCAACCGACAAGAAGTGGAAAATCGTTATGGGGCACTATCCTTATTATGGCGGTCAATCGGGTGATGAGACCGGTATGGACATGATGAGAGTGAAATTGTCTCAAGCCTTTGAACGGCTTGGTGTCAGTCTGTACATTGGCGGTCATGATCATGTGTATAAACGGACAACCGTACGAAACGGTGTAAAAGATATATCGGAAGAAGCGATGAATCTAGGTACAACCTTTGTGACAGTTGGTTCATCAGGTCCAACGTTCTATGATAACAAATCGTTTGACTGGGATCATATCGTATATGATGAAAATAAGCAGACGGGTGTTATTTTAGAATCAAACGATCAATCTCTCACGTTGAAAGCCTACAACAGCGACGGTGTTGAAATTGATTCATTTACGATTAAACAACCTGCAAATTATATGAACTTAACAAGCGCAATAATAGAAAATAACGTCTTGAAGGGCGTTGGGGTCCTGAATTATCCGAGCTCGCCTGAACGTGTCACCATTATCGGGGAAAAGCGGGATCATACAGGTGAACAACTGCTGGAAACGGTTATTCAAGAAGCAACGCTAGAACATCTCGGACGTGAACAAATCATCTTATTTGACAACCCGCTTGCATTTGGCGATGAACATACGATCGTCGTAAGAGTGGTTAATAATCCAATCGATCAAGAGCCGTTAACGGAACCGTTAATAGCTAAAGAAGGCATGCTGGGCGATGGTTCGGAAGGCAACCCCTATCAAATCAAAAGTGCCAGTGGACTCAATAAAATGCATGAGTTCCCGGACAAACATTTTGTTTTAGCTCAAGACATTGACGGTAAGGGCATGTTTTTTGAAGCCATTGGCGTGAATGGCACTCCATTCACGGGTACGTTTGATGGGCAAGGGCATACGATTACAGGCGTTATGGTCTCCTCGGGCGGAGCGGGTCTCTTTGCTATTAATGAAGGGACGATCCGTAATGTAGGAATCATCAATGCCGACATTGATGTTCGTCGAAGTAATATTGGGATCCTGGTTGATCAGAACGATGGGATCGTGGAATATGCCTACAGTACCGGATCTATTCGAGGCAATTCTACGGTTGGCGGTCTTGTGGGTTACTCGAACGGTATCGTTAGAAACAGTTATTCAACAGCTCGAGTCCATGCGCGAGGCAAGCAAGCCGGCGGCTTGATCGGGATTACGAACCGGGGGAGTACAACAGAACAGGTCTATGCAACCGGAGCCGTAATAGCAGAAGAATCAAATGCTGGCGGCATCAGCGGATACGGATATAACAATACGGTTATTCGAAATAGTATGGCATTAAATCCATCTATTGTTACAGGTACTGCATCGAATCGAATTGTCGGCAGAGTACTAGCTGGGGAGACGGCAACTTTAGTTAATAATTACGCCGATGAAAATATGTTTGTTAGCAGTGAGAACGTTACGGCGAATGATCCGAACAATGAGAAAGGACAGGGGGTCGGTGCAGAAACATTCTCGAAGCCATCCTTTTTCATTGAGACTCTCGGTTGGGATTTTGATACGATCTGGATCTGGAACGAAGATGCCAAACGTCCATTACTGCAAAGTAATTTGGAGCAAATTAACGAAGACAATATCCCAAAACCGAAGCTTGATCGGAATGAAGAGGGGGACTACATCATCCGCTCGATTCAAGAATTAAAAACGATATCCGAATTCCCAAATGAGAATTATATATTGGAGGATGATCTTGATTTTGAAGGGCGGCTATTTGAACCTCTATTTAAAGCGACGCCATTCCTTGGCACGTTTGATGGGAACAATAAATCCTTAACCAATTTTAAATCAGAAAATGGCGGCTTATTTCATCTCAATGGCGGAACCATTAAAAACATAGCTATGGTAGATGCAAGCGTCACTGGCGGAAGTAATATAGGCATACTCGTTAATACGAACAACGGAACGGTAGAGAATAGTTATGTCACGGGCTCAATCGAAGGCTCCAGTACCGTGGGCGGTCTAGCGGGTTATTCCAATGGCATCGTGAGAAACAGCTATTCTACGGCAGATGTAACGGCCCAGCTGAACCAAGCTGGCGGTCTAATCGGAATTACGAACTCAGGCAGCTTAACGGAAAACGTGTATGCATCCGGAGCCGTCCAGGCGCTTAGAAGCAACGCAGGCGGAGTGACTGGCTACGGTTATAATGATACGGTTGTTAGAAACGTGATTGCTCTTAACCCTTCCGTCGTGACGCCGACGATGGCGAACCGCGTGGTAGGACGAGTCCTTGCCGGGCATACGGCAACGCTTCAGAATAATTATGCGTTCGATGGCATGATTGTGGATAAAGAAGGCGAGAGTATTGCCGCTACTGACAACAGAAAGGGTTTGGGGCTTTCTCAGCAGCAGGTTGAAGACCCTAACACGTATACCGATCGACTGAACTGGGATTTTGAGTCGGTTTGGATGTGGAATGATGCTTTAAAGCGTCCGGTATTGAGCAGTAACCATGAAGAGGCAAGCGAGCCTGTCGTGCCTTTGGAAAGAAATGAAGCTGGTTATTACCGAATCAAGTCCATTGCTGATCTGAATGTTATGGAAGCCTTCCCGGCAGAAAAGTATATTTTGGACCATGATTTGGATTACGCAGGACAACCGGCTGAGTCACTTTTTAAAGATGTTTCGTTCACCGGTGTTTTGGATGGCGACGGGAAGAAAATAGTCAACTTTAATTCCTCGAGCGGCGGCTTGGTCCATCTTAATGGCGGAGTGATTAAAAATATAGCCATGATCGATGCCGGCGTCACTGGCGGGAGCAGAATAGGCATACTCGTCAACACGAACAATGGCGAGATAGAGAATAGTCTTTCAACAGGCTCCATTACAGGCTCCAGCACAGTCGGCGGCCTAGTGGGCTATTCCAATGGCATCGTAAGAAACAGCTATTCTACCGCGGATGTAACCGCTCAGGTAAGTCAGGCCGGCGGCCTAATCGGAATTACGAACTCGGGCAGCCTAACAGAAAACGTGTATGCGTCTGGAACCGTTCGGGCGATGACGAGCAATGCGGGCGGAGTGACTGGATACGGATACAATGATACGGTCGTCAGAAATGTCATTGCCCTGGGCCCTTCGGTTACGGCGCCAACGATGGCGAACCGGGTGATGGGACGAGTTCTTGCGGGGCACACCGCCACGCTCGAAAATAATTATGCATTTGACGGCATGATGGTTGATAAAGAAGGAGTCGCTGAGGGAGCATTAACAACCCTTAAAGGCTTAGGTCTAGCTGAAACTGAAATAGAGACTCCATCCACCTATACAGACAGGTTAGGGTGGGACTTTAACGCGATTTGGAGATGGGACGGTATGGGTAAACGACCTGTTTTACAATCGATATCAGAAGGCAACGGAGAAGAGCCGGTTCGCCTGATTGGGCTTGAGCTCGAGGGGCTGCATACGCTGGCCGTTGGAGAGAGTGATCAAACGGTGACTACTGCAGTATACAGTGATGGAAGCCGTGAAAAGGTAGAAATAAACGTCACCTATACAAGCAGTGATCCCAGTATTGCGGAGATCAGCGTTAGCGGTGTAGTAAAGGCGAATTCGGAAGGAACCGTAATCATCACCGCAGAGTATGACGGCTTGGTTTCATCCTATGAGCTAAAAACCTTGACTCCGAAGCAAATCGATATGGAGAGAGTCGACCCAGGCATGGATTCTGAAGGCACGCTTCCTTTCACTTCTTCGGCCTCAATCGGAACGGGGGAGTGGTGGAGCGCGAACCAGCCGCACCCTCTTGCCTTAACGGCGGAGCAAGCCATAAGATCGTTTGAACGGCACCATATGTATTAGGCAGTTGAATGAAATGAGTCCGGTAATGATGCCGGGCTCATTTTCATTTATGACCGCAAGTGAACGTATTACTTTTTGAAGCCCTCTTTCCGATAACTGAGATCGCTTCAGGGATACCCTCCCTCACGATCACTCCCATTCTATTATTGAGATTTGCAAGGAGAAGGCAAAAGCTTTTCAAATTGTAGAGATTTTGTAGAGATTAGGTTTTTAAACTATGAAAAAGAAAGTGCCGAATTTCGGACTAAGGAGGAGGTATAAAGGAGGGAACTCCGCAAGATTTTGATGATGCAAAGGGCTGCTGGGATCGAGCAAACAGAAGATGCCGATTCGGTTGAGCGTAATCGGGTCGATGATCTTAGTGTCGCTAAAAATTTCCGCAGCTCCGGGATGGAGGAGAAATAAGTCTTGAAACGAAAACGCAGCATAGGTAAAGCAATACTCTCTTTATGCTTGGCAATCATGCTTGTCTTGCAGACGGTGGCATTCTCTGTCACTGGATATGCGGATAGCGCGCCAAGCGATTCCGGGCCGGCGGCTGTTATCGAAGCGGATTTGCCGAGCGCGGACGAACCGCCGTCAGTAACTGAGGCAGTGTACGATGTGCCGAACAATTCTTTAGTGAAGACGTCGGGCCCGACGGACAAAACGGTGTTGTTCATGGATGCCAATTCAATCTTTCCGCTGAAGGTGACGCAGGGAACCGACATTGCTCCAGGCGGTACGATCCAAGGCCGACAGGCATTTACCCTCAAATCAGAGGGCCTTAAGGTGCCCGTGAATGGTGATGACGCTGATCCGACTAATGCGGATCCAGACCTATACATTCAGAAAGGTGACTGGATCGAACTAAAAAGGGATGACTACTTCGCGGAAGTGGTATTGCCAACAGCTACCAAACCGTTGATGGCAACAACGGATATGGGTGTGAAGCAGCTTGGCATCGCCTATTTCACCCCGGATAGCATCAAGATTGTATTTAATGGTGACGATTGGTTTTTTAACGGTATTGGACGTGCGGTTACCTTCGGCTTTGAAACCACTGCCAATTCGGATGTAACGGGCATGAATTACGGTGATACAAAGCCTATCTCGATTTTCGGGGGAGCGTATGAGCTAAAGAACCCGGATGTTACCCCGGGGTACAGCATCAACTTGACAGGAAATAACTGGCCAAAGAATGGGAGCTGGACTTGGTGGTATGTGACTGTCCCAGCCTATCAGGATGGTTATTTGACCTTCCAGGCTGCTCCATCCTCTTTTGATGTGCTTGATGAAACAATGAAGTTGCCGCTAGATGGAATGACGTTCTATACGAAGCCTTCCGATTACCGTATGGTCTATATACCGGGATCCTTCACGGTCAACGGCACTAAGGTAGACCCAACCATTGATGTAGATGGCAGTCTGAGCTACATCTTCCCGGCAGGAACGGGGGTGGATCCAAAGGTTGAGTACCAAGCATGGTTTCATAAGGATCTGTATTATAAAGAGTATCGAGGCGTGGCAATCGATCCCGGTCGAGGTGGCGGACAGCGTTTTGACCCAAAAGTTGAACTAAGGGATGCGAGCGCTGATGTAAAAGCCAGTTCAGTACGGGAAACGTGGGTTGCACCTGACTGGATTCAAGCATCCGGTTCGTATGATCATCCGAATGAAACCATTACATGGAAGGTCACGGTGAACCAATATAACAAAAAAGGGTTAAAGGACTTTACTATCACGAATGTATTACCTGCTGGGCTGGACTTTTTATCAGCTGAATGGCAGACATGGGAGGATGGCACTGCATCTGGAAAAACAGCAATTACACCAGATGCGAACGGCGTTTATTCCTTTGGCGACATTAATGGTAAAGTAGAATTAGCGATTAAGAGCAAGGTAACAAGCGGCTCCAGCTTCAGAATAGATCCTCGTGCCAACTGGAATTTGGATACGCCGGATGGCATACAGAACAACGATGTCGTGACCGGTACAAGACCTAACGCAGTGACGGATGAGGCAATTGTCAACATCGGCGCGCACACGTTTACAAAAACAGGCTCTATTTCGATGGAGGACTATAACCTGGGCGGCATCACATGGACCGTTAATCTAACGCCACAGTATGCCCTGCCAAATGCGGCGGTATACGATGTGCTGGTGCATGACGGAGATTTGAGCGTCTTGGACAACGCTGTGGATGAAACCGGCGAGGTGAGCGCGGAAACGATTGCAAAAATCAAAGGAAATGTGAATTCCGCGCAGCTTTGGAAAAAGTACCATAAAGGAACCTTGAAGACCAATGCAACCGGCCTGACCATGAAGGATATTCCTTTAACCGTGAACGGTAAAGTGGTGGCGGATTTGATCAAGGTGACCGGATACACCGACAAAGCTGCATCTTTCAGCTTCCGTGCGCTTGAGACCAACCCGGACATCCTCTTCAGGCAGGATATCAACGCAGGGAAAACAAGCTGGAATCGGGCTTTGCTCATTGACGGCGACACCGTAAAACAAGCGCAAAACAGCACCAACCTGCATCTGCGTATGCTGAACAAGGATATGCTCTTTGCGTCAAAGCCATTGCAAGCAGATGGTACGCCTGAAAATGTTAGCCCGAATAACGTTAGCAGTTATATTAGAAACGATAACAATGAAGCATGGACGATTTCTGCCTATGACAGGACAACCAAAACGGTCACTTTCCGTTTAGGGGTAAATATGCCTGGATATAACACAGAGGAAATGGCTAAGGACGGCGGTAATCGAGTCATCAGCAACATCAAGCTAGTGGACACGCTGCCCGAAGGCTGGGAATTCGTGCCGTTTTCTGAAGGTAAGGATTTTGAGCTTTGGAAAGGATTTTCGGACAATGGTTCGGGTACAGAATATGGTGTTAGAAACGATGCCAGAACACTTATTGAACCAGGTACCAGTGCTCATGTAGTAAGTTTTTCTCATAATGGAAACGAGGGAACGTTCACCTTCTCTAAATTGGAAAGCCCATATGTCATTTTAGTAAAGGCTAGACCTTCCAATGCGGCTCTGGAGAAATACTTGGAGGAATATACGACCAACGGCGTAGACAAGCAGGTGATGTATAACAAAGCCGACCTGCACATGACATGGGGCGGCGTGGAGAAGGTCCTCACCGAACAGCGCAAAGTTATTGTGCCTATTCAGACCCTGGGCAAGTCGGTAACTAAGCCAGTTCCAGGCGTGCTGGAATGGACGGTGAACTATACTCCGCCATTCAATATGACGCAGGGTGTTTATCTGCAGGATATCCTAGGTGCAGGTATGAATCTGCGCTATGAAGAAAACGGAAAGCTTGTGCTGACAGCGCCTAGTATGGCAGTCTATCCTGCTAAACTGTCTGCCAGCGGTGCTCTGGAACGAGAGGGCGCAGCGCTGGACCTCAGCGACCCGAATGGTGAAGTTCAAGTAGAAGCTGCACCAGGCGCGGGAGGCACCACGGTTCTCCTATTCAAAATGAAAGACCCTAATAAGTTTTACCAGTTTGTGTACCAAACAGAGGTTGATCCGTCTAAAGCGAAAGCTGGCGACAAAATGGGCAACGAAGTAAAGCTGATGGGCGATGATAAGCTGAAAACGGTCAGTGCCAAAAGTGAAAGCACGCTGGACAATTCAGACGTAGCCGGCAGTTCAAGCTCCAATGCCCTGCTGCCCCTGAAAAAGGTAGATCCCGATGGCAATCCGCTAAAAGGCGTAGAGTTTACGCTCTATAAGAAAGACGACGGAACTCAAATCGCCAAAGGAACAACCGATAGCGGAGGGAAACTTAATCTGCTATTCCCGGATCCGGGGTATTATGAGTTGAAAGAAACCTACATTGATCTGAATACCTGGCTGCCGATCACCCATGTGTATCAAGTGTATGTAGGAAATACGCCAGGCAAGCCTATCTGGGTAGATGGCGTAAAAGTAGCCTCCGATAATCCGCTGGTCGTGCCTACGCCGGCCCAAGGTAAGCTGACCATCAGCAATAAGGTGGAAGGCAACGGCAGCGATGCTTCCAAGGATTTTGAATTCACCGTGACCTTCACCGGCGAAGGCAAGGACGGAGAGTATACCTATAAGAAGTCGGATAATACGTTTGGCACAATCAAGAGCGGAGGCAAGTTTACCCTCAAGCACGGGGAATCTGTGACGCTCCCGACATTGCCTGCGGATTTGGTCTATACCGTAACCGAGGCCGATTATACGACCGTTGACGGTTATATCACCACGCCGGAAACGAGAGAGCTGTCCGGCACAATCGAGAATAAAGGCGACCATAAGGCGGACTTCATCAATGATCGGATCGTAAACAAGCTGACCGTCAGCAATACGGTCATGGGCAATGGCGGCGCCAAGACGAAGCCGTTTGAGTACACTGTCATCTTTGAAGAAGCAGGCAAGGATGGAAGCTACGCGTATACGAAGTCGGACGGCGCGACGAGTACACCGGGCACGATCAAGTCTGGCGAATCCTTCACCCTTAAGGATGGAGAGAAGCTGGAAATTGTGGGTCTGCCTAAGGATCTGAAATACACAGTGACGCAGAAAGACTACACAACGGACGAATACGTGACCCTGCCTATCGAACGGCATTATACCGGGATTATGGAGGGCAAGGATGAAGCTGCTCCATTCACGAACGTGCGAGTTATCGAAGGCGGCCTGATCATCAGCAACAAAGTTGAAGGCAAAGACAACGACAAGACGAAGCCGTTCAAGTACACGCTCACCTTCACAGGCGAGGGAGCGGACAAATCCTACGCTTATGAGAAGTCGGACGGCAGCACAGGAACGATCACGAGCGGAGATACCTTCGAGCTTACCGACGGTCAGACGCTCGTTATCGAAGATCTTCCGACGTATCTCAAGTATACGGTGACCCAGGATGATTATTCGAAGGACGGCTATGTGACGGATCCTGAAAGTCTGGAACACACAGGCACCATTCCGGAGAAAACAAAGGCTGAAGCGCATTTTGTCAATATTCGCCCTTATCTGGAAGGCATACTGCGTGACAACAACACAGGAGAAGTCATTCCGAATGCATCCATCACGGTGACCAATCTGAAGTCAGGTGAGAAGCAGACGATTCAGACGAATGAGAAGGGTGAATATTCCGTCCCTGCCGAGGCGGATACCGACTATACGATCACGTATACGAAGGTGTACACGGTAGGCGGAAAAGAAGTGCCTATCGAATTCACGCAAAAAGCAAATGTGGACAGCAGTGTGACAGGCGAGACCGTGCCGGCGGATATTACGGCCGTAGGGATCGTTCTGTTCAAACAGATGGACGGAACAACAGAGCTGTTCAACCCTTCGCTTACCAGTCAGATGCGCATCTACTTGAAGGACAAGGACGGCAAATATATTCAGGAGAACGGTCGTCCTAAGGCGTTCCCGCTGGCTTCGAAAGGCACCTTCTCCATAGAAGACGAACAGCTGAGTGCGCAGCAGTACACCATGGAAGTTCGCTATCAAGCTGAAACCGGCGAGGAACTGCTCTTCAAAGTAACGCAGCTGGACGTGAAGGCTAACGGAGAGCTGAATATTTCCGAGGAATTGGTCGACCCTTACGGTACGGTTTATGATGAAACGACAGGTGATGCCGTCACTGGCAAGAAAATTGAAGGAGCCACAGTGACACTGTATTATGCGGATACACAGCGGAACAGAGATAAAGGCCGTACTCCGGATACGAAGGTAACGCTTCCTCCGGTTCCGAATTTTGCGCCGCATGACAACAAGAGCCCGGAGCAGGATAGCGACGCCAATGGCTTCTATGCATATATGGTGTTTCCTGAAGCGGATTATTATCTGATCGTAACGAAGGACGGATACGAGACGCACAGAAGTGATACGATTTCTGTCGACTTCGACATTGTGAAATACGATGTGCCGATGAAGCCGATCAACACCGGCGGCGGACCAGGCCCTGTCAACCCAGCTCCAGAGCCGGAGAATCCAGGCCCTGTCAACCCAGCTCCAGAGCCGGAGAATCCGGGACCTGTCAACCCAGCCCCAGAGCCGGAGAATCCGGGACCTGTCAACCCAGCCCCAGAGCCGGAGAATCCAGGTCCTGTTAGCCCTGCACCAGAGCCGGAGAATCCAGGCCCTGTTAACCCTGTTCCAGAGCCGGAGAATCCAGGCCCTGTCAGCCCTGTGCCTGGCAATTCCGAGCCTGGCAACGTCAACAATGGGAATAACAACGACAACGTGCCTGATGTCAGCGACTTGGCCGATAAGGGTGCGGGCAATGGAATTAACGAGCTGGACGATGCTCCGAAAACCGGAGACAACAGCGTATCGCCAATCTTCTATCTGGCTTTGGCGCTGATGTCCTTGATGACGATCGGCCTCTGTCTACTTGGTAACAAGAAGAAAACGCACATCCAGTGACCGGAAAGGCGGTAAGAGATGAGCAAAACCAAAAAAATTCTTATCGCCGTTTCTTTCCTTGTGTTGGTATTTTCTCTCGTCAGTCTTGCGAGAATTCTCGTTCGGGATTATGCTGAGCAGCAGAAAATCGATGAGCTGGCAACAGCTTGGGAGGAAGGATCGAACAAAAGCGGAGGGGCTGCATCCCCCTCCGTTTTGTTCAATAAGGCGAATGAGCCGGTCATGCTTCCCGAATTTCGAGAGCTTTACGAGAGGAACTCGGACATCGTCGGCTGGCTGAAGATGGACGGCACCCGAATTGAGTACCCGGTCATGCAGAATCCACAGGATGCGGATTACTATCTCAATCATGATTTCGATAAAAAGGAAAACAAAGGCGGCCTCCCCTTTTTGGACGCGCATAGCCGGACCAACGGTTCGGACATTTTGCTGATTCATGGCCATCACATGAAAAGCGGCTGGATGTTTAAAGATTTAATGAAGTACAAGAACGAAAGCTTTTATAAAGAGCATGCCACGTTCCAGTTCAGCACGCTTTACGACAAGGAAGAGTATGAGATTGTTGCCGTCATTCTGTCACAAGTTTATCGCAAATCGGACGACGTTTTTAAATACTACCAGATTGAGAATGTAAGTACGCCCGCCGAGTTCGATTCGTATGTTCACAACATCAAAAAACTCGCTCTTTATGACACGGGCGTAACAGCCCGGTATGGCGACAAGCTTATTGTACTGTCCACGTGCGAGTACTCGACCGAAAACGGCCGGTTAGCGGTGGTCGCCCGAAAGCGTTCATGACGATGCTGGAACATCAAGCTGCTTCATATCGCGTCCTCCCCTTGGAGGACGCGATTTTTTTTGCAAGAAGTTTCATTTCACGACTCACCTTTACCCATTTGTGCCCTTGGCTCTAAACCAATTTACAGTATCCCGAATTGTATCCTCAAGGGGTCTAAATGTAACCTTCAGGTTACGGACAGCCTTTGCTTCGCTTGTTCGCTTCATTTCCGTCATGACACGAACAATTCGGCTAAATTCGTACAGTGACCAGAAATGATATACTTTTTTATATCGATAAAAATGAAAGAACCCTCCAAACCTGGAGAGTTCTTTTCTTTCGTGGAGTACCGATCTACTTATCCCTTCATGAATAATCATCTCAAAAACGCGGTCATGTCGACGGGGCTTCACAAGACGCTGAAGACCCTGCTTTTGTCCTTTCCGCAAGCTTCGTAATCGACTCAATGTCTTGATCCGTTAATTGGTCAAGGAAATATTTCCGTATTGCCTTGGAGACTATGGGACGGGCATCATCCAATGCCGATTTTCCGGCGGGAGTGATAACGACTTGAACACCACGATCCGTGTCTAATGGTTTCCTCATCACAAGTCTGCGTTTTTCCATTCGCGTCAGATGATGTGACAATCGACTCTTATCCCAGTGCATCGAGTCGGCCAATTCCTGTTGGCGAAGGCTTCCGTTCCCCAAAAGGTCTAACCGATCCAATACCCCATAATCACCCTCTGATAGTCCTGTATGCTCAGACATCTCTTTTATTACCCGACCGAAAATGCTCTGAAAGGAGCCTTTCCACATATGCCATATTCGCATTTCTTCTTCGTTCAGCTCGTTCTTATCCATAGGAACATCATAGCATGGTTGACGTATCAACTACAATGTGTTATCGTTGCTATGGTTGATACATCAACCTGTAAATTCGGTTTATATCAGGATACTGTTTGACCGCTTCTTACCAGCAACGGTTGGGCTAATCTTTCTCCAAGAAAGGAACATTTATTATGGAAATCAACATTAGTATGTCTGCTCCGGTCATCTCGGTGAAACCGATAGTTCTATCAGCCCCAGGGCGCGGCGAGGATCTGCAAATGCGAGTGTCTGCGCCCGCCGCAGGAAGTGAATTGCCTATTATTGTGTTCTCTCACGGCTTTGGCTGGTCGCTGGACGGCTACGGCCCATTGGCCGACTACTGGGCTGCTCACGGCTTCGTGGTCATTCAACCCACTCATCTCGACTCGAGGACGCTGAACCTTCCTCCTGAAGATCCCCGTACGCCACGGATCTGGCGTTTCCGAGTCGAGGACCTGAAACGCATCCTCGATCAGCTTGATGTTATCGAAGCTTCCGTTCCCGGTCTTAGTGGGCGCCTCGATCGGAGCCGCATCGCCGCTGCCGGACACTCCTGGGGAGGCCAGACGGTGAGCATGCTGCTTGGCGCGCGAGTCCTCGATCACAACGGCGAGCCGGGAGAGGATATGTCCGACTCGCGCATCAAGGCGGGCGTGCTGCTTGCCACGACTGGCAAGGGTGGAGCTGACTTGAGTCCGTTCGCGGCAGAGCACTTCCCCTTCATGAATCCGAGCTTCACAGAGATGAGCACGCCGACCCTCGTGGTAGCGGGGGACCATGACCAGTCCAGACTGTCCACTCGGGGGCCGGACTGGTTCACCGACCCGTACTTCCTGAGCCCGGGCCGCAAGAGCCTGCTTACTCTCTTCGGGGCAGAGCACTCGCTCGGCGGGATATCCGGTTATAGCGTCGCGGAGACGACGGATGAGAGCCCCGAACGAGTTGGCTTGATCCAGCGGCTTACGTTGGCTTACCTTCGCAACGCGCTGGACATTGAAGATTCCAGCTGGCCGGCAGCTTGTTCAGCTCTGGAAGAGAGCGCCATCCCGCTGGGGCGTATTGAGTCCAAGTAAGGGAAGCAGAAAAATGAATGATGACAGCCTTTGCTAATTGCCAGTTGTTAGCAAAGGCTGTTTCTATTCTGGAGGATTGTTACAAGCTTGGACCATTCAAAATTAGGGCGTCGAAAAATTCTGGCAGAGCGTCACGATTTCACTTGAACCTTACGTAACGTAATGTTTTACAATAGAGATACCGGTACATAGCTAGCGCCAAAGAGTGGAGATGGTTCATGAAGAGACATTGGAAGGTCGGGGATCTCGCCAAGCTGACGGGGCTTACCGTCCGAACCCTGCGGTTTTATGATCAAATAGGGTTGTTCTCTCCGTCGGGACAAACGGAATCCGGCCACAGGCTGTACAATGAATGGGACTTGTCGCGTTTGCACCAGATATTATCGCTTAAGGAGCTGGGATTATCTCTGGAAGAGATTAAATCGGCCTTAAATGGCGGGCAGATCAGTCCGCTTGAGATCGTGGAACTGCAGATCGACCAAATCAAAGAACAGATTAAACTGCAGCAGAAACTATTGGAGCAGCTAAGATACGTATCCAAGCTTATGCAAGGCAAGGCGGAATTAACGGTTGAAGATTTCACGAGCCTTCTGCAGGCGATGAAGATGAGATTTGAGAAACCGGTCATTGAGCGGCAAACGGGTTGGGAGCGACATTTGGATCTGTTGGGAGATTTTCTTGCCGAAGAGAATGGAATTTCGAAACATAAGGAGGAGAATGAATGAACGAACGATTCGTCAAGCATGGAACCTTCGTCGTAGAACGGATTTATGCGGCTACACCGGAGAGGGTTTATCAAGCATGGGCCGACCCGATTGCTAAAGCCAAGTGGTTTTCGAAGCCGGAGATCTTCGATTTCCAGGTTGGGGGACGGGAGTACAGCCGCGGCGGGCCGCCGGAAGGGCCGGTCTTTACCTTCGATGCCAGCTACCAGGAGCTTGTTCCAGAGCAGCGTATTGTCTATACGTACACATTGGATTCAGGTGACGTACGTGTCTCCGTCTCGATCACAACGGTCGAGCTTATCAAGGTGGAAGGCGGTACGAAGTTGATTTACACAGAGCAGGGTGCATTCTTTGACGGACACGATACGCCAGAAATACGGGAACACGGGACTAACATCATGTTGGACACACTGGGCAAGGTAGTAGAAGTGGAGGTAGGAACATGACCATAGGTGAGAATGAGCTTATTGCTTCCCGCGAGTACGATGTCCCGCAGGAGCTTGTGTATCGGGCATGGACAACCCCTGATTTATTAGCAAAATGGTGGGGGCCCAAAGGCTTCAGCAATACGTTTCACGAGTGCGATATGAGGCCGGGAGGTACGTGGAAGTTCACCATGCACGGACCGGATGGCGTGGATTATCCCAACCATAATGTCTTTGTTGAGTTCGTGCCGACGGAGCGGGTCGTGATTGATCATCTAAACGTTCACGAATTTCGGGTGACGGCTACCTTCGAGGTCTTCGATGGCCGGACCAGAGTCACCTTCCGTCAACGTTTCAAGAAACAAGAGGATTTTGAAAAAGCTAAGCCCATCTGCGTAGAAGCGAATGAACAGCAGCTTGACCGACTTGGCAAGGTGCTGGCGGAATTGGCCGACTAGCTTTGTAATTTGATATCGGCATTGACGCGAAATGACTGCTGCCTAGTTGATGACTCTAAAATGGTCGCCGTTCACGATCCCTGTCGGGGAATCGGACGGCGATTTTTGTTTTAGTAACGGAAGACGGCGGTAGAGATCTGTAGCGCCTATCAAGGCAGATCTTCTGTTGCTGATTTCTCCGTCAAGCTGAGCCGTGAGCATAACCGAAATTGAATGCTCTCGCTTAAAGCCGGGCTTCGAAGAGTCTATATAACCGATATTAGCCGGATATCGAAACCTTCAGTCGCTACTTGTTAAAATATATTCACTTAGTTTGGTAAGAAATGTTGACCATCTCGCTTGAAATTCGGGGTCAGTCGACTCGACTCCAGTAATGATGTTGGCAATATTGCTGAAGATAATGGGATACGTCGTTAGAGCGGTTAACGCCAGCGCTAGAAGTTCAGGCTCAAGCTCTTGCGGTACAACCCCCTTTTTCTTTTGATCCTTCCAATAAGCAGCATAGGATTGAAGGGCGACCTCTCCGCCTTTATTCCAGGACGTCGGCTCTGCCCGCAGCTCAAGTGCTTCCCAGGCGGTGAACTTAATAAAATCCGCTCTCACCTGGTTATTGACCCTGTATCGATGCTCGGCGATATGGAGCGGATTATCTGGAATCTGAGAGACCCACTCTGGCTCACCGGTCGCCGAATCAGTCAAAACGGCTTCGAGTAATTCCGCTTTTCCTTTGAAGTAATGATAGATCAGCTGCTTCTTCACCCCGGCGTTTTCTGCAATCGACTCGATACGCGACCCTTTAAACCCCTTGTCGAAAAACTCCCTTCTTGCAGCCTCGAGAATTTTCTTCTGCGTGCGTTCCGCATTGCGTATTTCACCCATTTTGGCTGTACCTCCATAACCAATCTAATAATATTATCGTAATCGCTTACTGAATTGATGTCAAATTTAACTTAACAAATATAAAATTGTACTTGACGAAAATAAAGTTGTATTTTACCATTTGTTCAGTAAGCAGAATTTTTTTCCAATCAAAGGAGGATACCTGCATGGCCGTAATGTCGATCATTCTTCAAAGCTTGTTGGTTTTGTACTATGTTTTTTCAGGTTTTGCCAAGGTCGTAGGGGCTAAATACTGGGTTGATATTTTCAGCAATCTGAAGATACCCCAATGGTTTCGTATCGTTACGGGTTTGGTCCAGTTAGTTGGAGCTGCTGTACTCGTTGTTGGTTATTGGAATGCGGATGCGATAGTTTGGGGCGGCATTTGGCTTGGAATTACGATGCTGGTGGCGTTACTTGCGCATATAAGGGTCAAAGATGCGATTGGCAAAACGATGACGCCCGTTGTGTTTCTTGTGTTGATCATCATCCTAACCATCCTGAATGCGGACGTGATCGTGAGCTGATTTTCTTCCACGGGATATGAGCAAGTTGAAGACCCCATGATACAAATCCAAGTCGGTCCTGAAATAGAGACTGAATGACTTCTGAAAAGGCCGTCCCTCAAGGATGGCTTTTGTAACTTCGCGCTATGACCAGTTCCTTTCTTTATTGTTCGCCGACCTGAAAATTCAGGTGAAAAGTAGGTAGACTCAGGACAAACGATCTCTATAATGGAATAAGAGACATATGTTGCGAGGGGAAAAGGTGAGACGATTTGAAAGCAAATCGGATGGAAGCATTCAGCGATGGCGTGTTGGCCATTATTATTACGATCATGGTGCTGGAATTCAAAGTGCCGGAAGGCCATGACTGGCATGCGCTAGTCGAGCTTGGCCCCAAAATAATTAGTTATATTTTCAGTTTCGTCTATGTCGGCATCTACTGGAACAATCATCATCACCTGCTGCATATGGTTCGAACGATGAACGGAAGGTTGATGTGGCTCAACTTGCTGCTGCTATTCTGGCTATCCCTTGTGCCTTTCACGACAGCTTGGATGGGGGAAAGCCATTTTGCGCCTACACCGACGGCGCTGTACGGTATCATTCTATTCCTAGCTGCGCTCTCGTACTGGCTGCTTCAGCGCATGATTATGAACCAGCATTCCGGCGATTCCTCATTCGTTGGAACGATGGGTAAAAATCGGAAGGGGAAACTCTCTCCTTTACTCTACTTGACGGCGGCCTTGACCGCATATGTGAGTGTTTGGATATCCGGCTTCTTTTTCGTACTTGTTGCCGTAATCTGGTTCATGCCCGATAAGCGAATCGAGCATGCCCTGAGAAGCCAATAAGAAAGACTCTTCGATTCTCGCATGCGGGCGGGCTTCGAAGAGCTTTTTTTGGTTTATAGCGTTTGCTTTTGTTCGATCCTGGTTTTGCTTTTCATCGGCATGAATAATGTGATAACTAACGCGATGACGGCCAGGATCATCATGAAGGAATAGGCGTCGCTTGCCCCTAAAATGAAGTAAGGGATTTAAGGAGCTCAGCAGTCGTTGTAGGATTGTTCTGCATCACATCAGCTGCATGGCCGGTTGCTTGCACGGTATAAATCGTGATCACAACGGCAGTACCAATGGCGCCGGCTATTTGGCGAACGGTATTGTTCACCGCGGTACCGTGCGTACCGAGGCATTTGGGCAGCGCATTGAGTCCGGCCGTATTGAGCGGCATGGTAATGAAGCTTAATCCGATCCGCAGGCCATTGGTACGAATCATCAGATACATATACGTGGTCGATTCAGATAAATCTGTTACTTACATTATTTTTATGAATACCGGAAAATTTTCGCCGTGTTGGTTGAGCATACGGGCTTCAAAACCCACTTGTCGAACCTATTGAAAAACACGATAGAACAACGCAGAGACGCAAGAAACATCCATTCCACAAGTCGGGTTGCCTCCGTTGATATTGTGGCCTCATCACTTCTGGGGATTATTATGTGGTGGATTAAGGATGGTACCGAGCATAGCGCAGAATACATTGCGGATCAGATTACCTTGATGTATAGAAGAAAGTATTTGTAACCGATGAGGCGCAAGAGGTAAAGCTTGGAACGTTAGAACCAACATGCATCCATTGCAAATATTCCCAGTCCTTTATATCATGGACGTATCGTATGTAAAAGCCTATAAAAGGAGGTACATCCGCGAACTGCACTGGGAAATCATCGAAAAATATTAGTGACAGCCAGTTTAGATATCCTGGCCGGGAGGAGAAGAACATGCATACATGGGAAAGCTTAATGAAGCAATTAGAGCAGCTGGGCATTGACGGAAAAGGGACCTTGCTGGTCCATTCTTCCATGAAGAGCATGGGGCCGGTCGAAGGCGGCGCGGACACGGTCCTCGATGCGCTGACAGCGTATATGAAAGAGGGGCTGCTGGTGCTGCCCACCCACACGTGGTCTTATATCAATGCGGATAATCCGAAATTTTACGTGGACCAATCCCCATCCTGCGTCGGAATCCTGCCGGAGCTTTTTCGCAAACGTCCGGATGTGGTGCGTTCGCTGCACCCCACGCATTCCGTGGCGGCACTGGGCCAGGATGCCATCCCGTTCACAAACGACGACCATCGTTTCGACACGCCATGCGCTAGAGGATCCGCTTGGGGCAAGCTGCTTGACCGCAAGGCGACGATTTTGTTAGTGGGTGTCGATTTAAAGCGCAACACCTTTATTCATGGAGTCGAGGAGTGGGTGGACATCCCGGGCAGGTTAACGGATGGCCATGAGAAGCTGTACACGGTTTTACCGGATGGAACGGAAATCCCGGTGCCTTCCCGCAGACATTGCGGGTTGTCGTGGTCGGAGCATTTTTGGAAGGTCGATGAGGTCCTGGAAAGTCGGGGCGCGATGCATAAGGGGCATCTTGGCGATGCCGTCGTCCGGGTATGCGATGCGGCCGCGGTGGCGGATGTCATAACGGAAATGCTCAAGGACAATCCGGACTTGTTCTCGGATAATCAACCCTTGGACCATACCATGCATAACATTTAGAACGAGGACCTTCATCGTATGTGACTTCGATGGATGGGAAGTTGGATGTAAAGAATAAACCAGCCGTCTTGTAACGCTGCATCCATTTTCCCGTTCATCTCCTCAACTAACTGTTTAGATAGATAAAGGCCGATCCCGCTGGATTCCGTGTTCGTTCTGCTGGCGACCTGACCGAATATACGCGAGGGAAGTTTTTACATTAGGTGGCAGGTGGGCATAATGGAACCATTGCATGCGATAGAAAGGGAGAAATGGCATGTCTACGGAAACGAATCATCCCTGTGTCATTTTGCCAGAAGAGCAAGCACCCGAAGATATGCAGCAATGCGAACGCTGCGAATTGTGCAGACAGCGGAATCGCGTCATCTGGGGGGAAGGCAATCCGCAAGGCTCGCTGATGATGATCCTGGATATCCGGGAGCCCGGGAGGATCGGGAGGGTAACCCGTTCTTGTGCGGGACCCGGGAAACCCTCCAACTCGGCATGAGGGAAGCGGGCATGGATATCCACTCGGTTTACGTCACCTATTTGCTGAAACGCCGGCCAACCCGTGCTTATGATAAGCCTGCAACCCAAGCGGCATGCCTTCCGCATTTGCAGTCGCAGCTCCTTCAGAAGCAGCCGCTCGTATTGTTTGGTTTTGGCAATGTCGTAGTCGAAGGATTATTCCCGCAGAAGGAGAATGCCACCGTCAAGGAGTTGCGGGGGAGCTGGCATGAATTTGAAGGAATCCCGATTGGCTTTACCTATCATCCGCTGGCCGTTAGAAGAAGACCCAATTTGCTAAGATTCTTTGTCGAGGATTTGAAAGGTTTGAGGACGAAGTGGGAGGAGAGAGCAGGGAGGGAGACATAAGAAGGAGCGAACGCATCCGGCGTTCGCTCCTTTTGCTGCAGTTTATTTCATCAAGGTCTCCATAAAATGCTCCCTAAGCGATTACAAATAAATCCTCCGCGCTTCCTCATTAAAGAACGCCGTCACGTTCGCATAATCGGCAATATCGATCCGGTGATGCCGCAGGATCTTCTGCATAAAAATAGCATCCGTAAAAAGGGAATTAATCATTCTCTCGCACCATACCGGCGTATCTTTAAAATAATCCACCAAATGATGAATTTGCTCAAACTCAAAATAAAGGACATAACAGGTATAATTCTGAAGCAGCATACGGAAGCAATGATCGCGGTAAGGGGTGGAGCGAGCGTCCGAGAGGAAATCGCTCATGATCCCGAATAGCGTCGTTTTATCCACCAAATGCATGTGCATAAAACCATCAACGTCATTGATCAGCCGCAATAGGGCCTCTAATCCTTCTTCCGGTGGCATCTCCAGTTTGGCCGATTTGCCCTCGATGGACCTTAACAGCTCCAGCGTAAGATGTTTGCATGCCTGGATTTCAGGGGGATCGATGAATACTTGATCTGCATACTTGTCGAGATGCTCGCTGTAGTAATCGTGATATGCAGTTACATAATGCTCAACATGAATGTTGGTTTTGGTATGGATCAAATCCTGCCCGCGGAATGAAAAGGCGTAGAGGGTCTCCTCATTAACCGGGTGCGCGTATAGGTAGAAAAAGAAGAAAAAGTCTCTTAATTGCAGCCTCTGTTCCTCGTTCAAGCCGGTGACACCGTTCAATTGAGACAACTGAAAGAAACCATAGCTCTTCATGAAATCATTCATGGCATTGTACGGGTTGATCTTGGCTATGGACGTCGTTGCATTGATCGTAAACAGCAGATAATAGAATACCAATTCATCATAGACGTCCAGCTGTTTAAAAGAGTCGGACAGCACAGGCTTCCAGTCCGGACTCGCAACATAATGGGCGTCCCTCGGCTGCAATTCATACGTCCACTCCACAAAAGCCTCATCGTTACGCTCGGCAAAGAATAATGCAGCGCCACCGTCCTCAAGAAGGCCGTATTCAAAGCCGCCTATCGGAGTGGACGGTAATCCTCTATTGAATTTCAGATTGAGATATTCGTTATATAGGAATTGAAGTTTCATCGGTCATATCCTCGGTTCGTAAAGGTTTCCTTCATCGGGAACACGGCAGTAGCTAACACGGATCCTTAATAGATATTCAACATCCAGCAGGGCATTCCTCTAGTTTCGCGGCAGGTGGACGTTATCTAAGCAGCGACATGCCAAGCCTTCTTTCATAAACGACGGATCCTCGAAAACCTGCGATACGGTTCTGCGCGTTCTCTTCAGCAAAACCTCTTGTTTGCCTCTGGATCTCCTATGCGGGCAAGTTGAAGGATTCGGCACATCCACTCCCATGCCTAGCGACTCTGCAACACGTTCGGTGGGGACGAACGGAATCCAGCCTGCCGTTTCCGGCATAGCCCATCCATGCCGTCTTGGTACAGCAGCGCTCGTTCACAGAGCTGCAGAATGCAATTGCCGGGTTTACGGAAACGGTGTACACTGGGGGCCGAAGTGACCATTATAGAACAGGGTGTGTTACATATTTTCAGACTGCGCCAATTTTATTTAAACCATCTGAAGCGAAAGATGTTCAACAAAATCGTCGTGCTGTATTCGGCCGTCATGATCGTGCTGTTCGCGATTGCGGCGACCTTGGTCTATCAATACCAAACGCAGCGCATACTCCGTGAGCAGACGGATGCGAATCTCAAATCCGCGCATGTCCTGAATATCTATTTGAGCCGGCAGTATGAGAGCATCCAGAATATATTCCAGCAGATTTACGGCGACGCCACGCTGAGCGACGAGCTGATCTATTTTTTGAACAACGAATATGAGAGTTACCTCAAATACCGCCTGGATTTGTACACAAAGACGGGGGAGCAGCGTTTGCGGTCCTTCAATACCCTGCTGAAGAATTACCTGGAGCAGGAGCCCAGCGCCAAAAGCGTGTCCATCTACAGTTATCCGAACGATTTTTATATGCACATCAGCCGGACCAACCAGCAGCTGAATAATGAATCCGGTTCCAAAAGCAAGTGGGAGAACTGGTTCGCCCGCCGGGAGCAGCACAGCTGGGATACCATGCCGCTAAACGAGCTTTCAGGTTCAGCCGCAGGCTCCGGTGCAAGGTCCTATTCCTATTCGCGAGAGCTGAAGGACCCTTGGACCCTGGAACGGGTAGGCATGTTGAACGTGGAGTTCGACGCCCGGCAAATATCGACCTGGCTCGAGAGCAGAGCTTCGGTCAAAGGCCGGATCATGGTGTTGAACGCCCAGGGAACCGTGATTTACGACTCGGAGGATGTGTATTACGGTCAAACCTATCCCTACCACTTGGAACCGGAAAAAGCCGGAGACTGGGTGGAGCTGGACGAACCCTCCAAGGTGAACATGTTGAATGTCGGGAATGCGGGCTTGTCGGTGGTGGGTATCGTGTCGAAATCCTCGATCGAGGAGAATACGGAGAGTTTGAGGACCGGACTGATCCTGGTCACGCTTGTATTTATGGCGGCCAGCTTTGCAATTACGTTCACGATCGTTCGAAAATTCTCCAAAAAAGTGCAGCGGATCATCCGCTCGATGAACCGCATCGGCGAAGGCGATCTGTCGACGCGCATCCAGATGTCCGGCGAAGACGAGCTGCAGCAAATTTCCCGCCGGTTCAACGACATGGGCGACCGTTTGGAGCAGTACATCGATAAGATGTACACCTCGGAAATCAAGCAAAAAAACGCGGAGCTGGTTGCCCTGCAGTCGCAGATCAATCCCCATTTTTTATACAATACGCTGGAATCCATTCGCATGAAGGCGTATTTCGTGGGAGCGAAGGAAGTGGGCCAAATGATATACAGCCTGTCGGTCATGTTCAAGAACATGGTGAAGAAGAGCACGATGGTTACCGTTGAAGAGGAGATCGATATGTGCTCGGTTTACCTCGACTTGTTCCGCATCCGCTATGAAGGGCGGCTGGAGACGGAAATTGAGGTCGACCCGGAAATCCAAAACCTTGGCATTATCAAGCTGCTCGTCCAGCCGATCGTGGAAAACTATATCGTTCACGGATTCCGTCCGCTCGAGGACAACAATAAAATTTCTGTCCGGGCCCACGGGGCAGAGGACCGGGTCGTGATCACCGTCTCGGACAACGGAACGGGCATACCGGAGGAAAAGCTGATCCAGATCCGCCAGACGCTGGACAAGGTTCTCCAGCCTCCCGACAAGGGCTACCGGTCGATCGGGCTGATGAACGTGCATGAACGGATCGTTCTGAATTACGGAAGCGATTACGGCGTGACCATCCGCAGCACGGAGGGGCAGGGAACGGAGGTCCGCATGGAAATACCGAAGCTTCGCAAGGGGGAGACGACATGAGGAGCGTATTTTTTGTTGATGATGAGCCTTTGATTGCTCAGGGATTGGCCACGATTGTGGATTGGCAGGAATACGATCTGCACGTGTCCGGTTCGGCCAACGATGGGCTGCAGGCGCTAGAGAAATTGAAGGAAGAGCCTGTGGATCTGCTGATCACGGATATTATGATGCCAAGAATGAACGGACTCGAGCTCATTAAGAAGGTGAAAGCCATGCATCCCCGCACCAAGTTCATTGTGCTTAGCGGGTATGAGGAATTCGAATATGTGAAGATAGGGATTACGCTCGGCATCCAAAATTACATTTTGAAGCCGATCAACATCGAGGAGCTGGAAGCAACGATCAAGCATATCCGGGGCGATTGGGAACGCGAGGAGCTGAAGCGGTTTCGCTCCGAGGAGGATTGGAAGGTTCTCCGCAGCAATATTTTGCAGCGATGGGTGAACGGCGAAATCAAAAGCTCGGAGCTCAAGCAAAGAGCCGAGCTTCTCGGCATTCCGCTGCATTATCCGTCATACCAGGTTAACGTGCTGCGGCTCATATCCGACGAGCGCTCGGTATCCCAGCTCTTCCGCCTGACCAGCCTGGCGGATGAATGCTGCCAAGCTCTTTCGGAGGAGCTTGGGGGAGATCATGAGGTCATTTGTTTCCCCGATGCGGATGACGACATCGTTGTTTTGACGGCCTCGATGAAGGAGCGGAAGGATGCTGCGCGGGAAGGGATGCGAGGAGCCATGGCCAAGCTGCGGCAGTTGACCGGCTTGCGCATGTGGTGCGCCGAAGGTCATGCGGCTGTCCATGATTTTAAAGATATTCAGGAGAGCTACAGGCTAGCGAAAGGCCACTTCAACGCCCGCCTGATTGCAGGAGATGAAGAGACCTTGTACCATCCGCCTGCGGAACCGGAGTCCGATCCGGCATCTTCGCCGTCGGTTCGCCCCGATGCCTTCGCGAAGCTGCTGATCGAAGGCGATGTTTCGTCCTTGCAGGCCTACATCGAATCCGTTCTTGACGGCGGCAGCGGGGCGCAGACGGTACACAGGGGAGCCTGCATGAATGCGGCTGTCCAATTGATGATAGCGGCAAAGGATGTGGAGAAAAGCCCCGACTACAGCGAGGTGTTCACGCCAATGCACCGGATCAATACGCTCCAGGGGCTCCGAAGCCATGTATGGCGCATTGTCGAGCGCAGCCTCCAGCGCCTGCAGGAAGCGGAACAGGGGTACAGCCCCCATGTATCGTTCCTTGTCGAGCAGGTGCAGCACCATTATCCGGAAGAGCTATCCTTGAAGACGCTGAGCCAGCGGCTGCAGATGCATCCGAATTATTTGGGGCAGCTCTTTCAGCAGGAGGTCGGCGCAAGCTTTTCGGATTATTTGAACCAGTACCGCATCGAGAAAGCGTCGCAGTTCCTGCTGCATACCGATCAGAAGACGGCGGATATCGCTTTCAGCGTAGGTTACACGGACAGCTCGTACTTTTACAGGCAGTTCAAAAAATATACGGGCGTATCTCCAACCGAGATGAGGTCCATGTATCGGATCTAACACCAACGTTTCTCTTTGCGACAGGCTCAAGGCGAATCCGCTTTGGCCTGTTTTTCTTGTTGTTTGTGGAGGATTCTTTAATTTATCCATCCCGTTCTAGTATTTTTCAACTTGAGGGCGGTAGCGCTTACTTGGCACAATGAAAGTAGTTAAAGGACGAGTGAGAAGATAACGGCCGGCTCTTGGATAAAGCCGCATTGACAACGATCATGGGACATTTTAAAGCTTCGGTCGCATCACTTGCATTTAACAGGGAAGAGGAGGAGTGCCCATGTCGGGGTTCATCAAAAAGGTTATACGCAACCGGTTCATGCTGCTGATGATACTGCCCGGAACCATTTGGTTTCTGATCTTTGCATACTTGCCCATGTTCGGTACCGTGCTCGCGTTTAAGGATTTCCGCATCAGCCCGGACGGTTTCTTCGCCAGCGTGTTCAACAGCGAATGGGTAGGATTCAAAAACTTCGAGTATCTGTTTACGACCAATGATGCCTATATCATTACGAGAAATACGATTCTTTATAACCTCGCCTTTATCATTCTGGGCCTGGTCATTGCGGTCGGGTTTGCGATCATGCTGAGCGAGCTTGTCAACAAGCGGACGGCCAAGGTATATCAGACCGGCATGTTTCTGCCGCATTTTTTGTCGTGGGTCATCATCAGTTATTTTGCGTTCACCTTTCTGAGCGTGGACAAAGGAACGCTGAACCAAATCATTACCTATTTCGGAGGAGAGCCGATCAGCTGGTATTCGGAAGCGAAGTATTGGCCCTTCATCATCATTTTTGTCGGCATCTGGAAAGGCGTAGGCTACAACAGCGTTATTTATCTTGCGGCTATCACAGGGATCGACAAGTCTTATTATGAAGCGGCCGTCATCGACGGCGCCAGCAAGTGGAAGCAGGTGCGGTACATCACCATCCCGCTGCTGAAGCCGCTCATGATCATCCTGACCATACTGGCGATCGGCGGCATCTTCCGTTCCGATTTCGGATTGTTCTACCAGCTTCCGAAGGATTCGGGCGCGCTGTACCCGGTTACGAACGTCATCGATACCTTCGTCTACCGCGGTCTGATCAACATGGGAGACATCGGCATGAGCACGGCAGCGGGCTTGTACCAATCGTTTGTCGGACTGGTTCTGATTCTGGTTGCCAATTATATCGTTCGAAAAATCGAAAAAGATCATGCGATCTTCTAATCCGAGGGAGGTGTAACTTCAATGTCGCAGCTATCAACGCAAACCGCCCGCCAGTCGGCCAAGCGTTCAAGGAAGAGAGACTATAATGCCATCTCCCCTTTGTGGAATACGATTTTCAATATCGTGATCGGGCTCTTCTCGTTCTCCTGTATCTTTCCGTTCCTATTTGTTATCATTATTTCCCTGACGGACGAACAGACGCTGGTCCTGGAAGGCTTTAGGCTGCTGCCGAGCCAGTTCAGCACGGCCGCGTACGAGTATATTTTCAAAACGGGAAGCGAATTGCTGTCCTCATTCGGCTTGACGCTCCTGGTCACGGTGCTGGGAACGCTGGTGAGTCTGGCGCTGGTTACGACCTATGCGTATGCCTTGTCCCGCCGAAACTTTGAATTTAGAGGGTTTTTCAGCTTTCTGGCGTTCTTCACCATGTTGTTCTCGGGCGGCATGGTACCGGGTTATATCGTGATGACCCAGTTCCTGCATCTGCAGAACACGATCTGGGCGCTGATCTTTCCGCTATCCTTGAGCGCGTTCTCCATCATCGTCATGAGGACCTTTTTTCAAACGACGATTCCGGATGAGATTATCGAGTCCGCCAAAATCGATGGCGCCGGCGAATTTCTGACCTTTATCCGTATCGTCCTGCCGGTCTCGCTGCCGGGGATCGCCACCATCGGCTTGTTCAGCTCATTGGGCTACTGGAACGACTGGTTTAACGCCTTGCTGTACTATAACAATCCGCAGGCGACGCCACCGCTGCAGTTCATGCTCATGCAGATCGAGAAGAACATGGACTTCCTAACGAAGAATGCGCAGAATATCGGCTCGTTCGATGTGGCCGCCGGCCTGCCGACGGAGACGGTAAGGATGGCGATGGTCGTATTGGCCACGCTGCCGATCGTCATGGCGTATCCGTTCTTCCAGCGGTATTTTGTCCAGGGTCTGACCGTAGGCTCGGTCAAAGGATAATTTCATAAGGTTGAACCCGCAAGCGCACACTGCCGGAGAAATCCGGCTTTCATGTCCCGGGTGTGTAAGCGGTATCAATATAGCAATAACCATTAAGTGACACAGGGGGAAAAACTCATGTTTAAGAAGAAGATTTCTTTACTGTCCCTTGCTCTCGTGCTTCTGCTGACCGTTGTACTGTCGGCCTGCGGCAGCAAGGAAGGCGGCAGTAAGCCAAGTGAACCAGCGAAGGAAGAGGCGGCTGTCCAAAGCGACGGCACCATTGATGCCTCCAAACTGGATCCGGTCAAACTGAAAATGTACATGATCGGGCCAAATCAGAAAGACCTGCCTATGGTTCAAGAGGAAATCAATAAATATTTGACGGAAAAAATCAATGCAACGATCGAAATCAGCATGATCGACTGGGGCGATTACAGCCAACGGATGCAGGTGATTACGAGCTCCGGCGAGAATTACGACATCGCCTTCACCAGCTCGTGGGCGTTCGATTACCTTCCAAATGCGGCAAAAGGCGCGTTTAAGCCGTTGAACGAACTGCTCGATCAGTACGGAAAAGGCATTAAGGAAGTACTGGATCCCCGTTTCCTGGAAGGAACGAAGGTTAACGGCGTCAACTATGGCATCCCGGCCAACAAGGAACTGGCACAGCAATTTGTATGGCGCTTCAACAAAAAGTATCTGGATAAGTACAACCTGGACATTTCCAAGGTGACCACGCTTGAAGATCTGGAACCGCTTCTCAAAACGATTAAAGAGAACGAGCCTGCGGAAATTACGCCGCTTGCCGTACCGAAAGGCTTTAAACCGTACATGCCGTTTGACTACCCGCTCGGCGATGAAATTCCGATCGGCATGTATCTGGACACCGAGGACTTTAAATTCGTGAATTTGCTGGATTCGCCTGAATTGAAATCGGCGCTGACGACCATGCGCAAATACTATAAAGCGGGCTATGTGCGTGAGGACATTGCAACGCTGGACGGCATCGACAACATCAAAACCGGCAAATGGCTCGTGGACCGCGAAATTACGCAGCCATACGCAGAGCTTGGCTGGTCCAGAAACGCGGGCTATGACATCGTGACCAGACCGATGCATGATCCTGTCATTTACACCAGCTCCGCAGCAGGTTCGATGATGGCCATTTCTTCTTACTCCAAAAATTCGGAGCGGGCGATGATGTTCCTGAACCTGCTGAACACGGACGTGAAACTCCGGAACATGATTCAATACGGCTTGGAAGGAACGCACTACAAGAAGCTTGAAGAGCCGTATATCGAGGATATGCCTGCCATGCAGGAGAACTACGCGATGCCTGGTTTCGCGCTCGGCAACATGTTCCTGACGTACCTTCACGAAGGCGAGCCGAAGGACAAATGGGAAGCATTCGAGAAATTCAACACCTCTGCCGTAGTGGCGCCTACGTTCGGCTTTAATTTCGACACGGCTCCGGTCAAAACGGAGGTCGCGGCCATCACGAACGTAGCCAAGGAATTTATTCCGGCGCTGTACACCGGCTCCGTCGATCCTGAAGAATATCTGCCGAAAGCTAAACAAAAGTTCCAGGATGCCGGCATCGACAAAGTGATCGCCGAAGCTCAAAAGCAGTTCGATGAGTGGAAGGCTCAAAACAAGTAATCCGTAAAGGGTATGAAGGGTAGAAGCGGCTGTTCCTTACGGCCGTTTCTCTCTGTCCTTTCTTTCTTCACCGAAAAAGGCTCCAATGTGCGTAAGCGAAATGATCTTCGAATAATAGGAGGTTTTCCCATGAAACGAATCAAACCGGATTATTACGCAAGAACCCAGTGGAAGCGCAGAATGGCGGCATGGATGAGCACGGCTTTGCTTGCCGCATCCCTGACGGGCTTTGCCGGAGAAGCCGAAGCGGCCCAGCCGCATTCGTCGTATTGGTATCCGAACACGCTGCTGGAATGGTCGCCGTCCAAGGACAAGGATGCCCGTTTTAACCGGGGAACGGTGAAGCTGGAGGATCAGCGCATCCAAGGAAGCAAAGTAAACGGCAACGCCAAGGAAGAAGTAAAGGTGCTATCGATCGCTTCCATGTATCCGAGCACAAGCGGAGCTCCTTCGCAAGGCTCGGAGAAGTTCCATACCTATACGTTCAGCAATTGGCAGTACATCGACAAGCTGGTCATGTGGGGCGGCTCCGCAGGCGAAGGATTAATCGTTCCGCCAAGCAGCGACGTCATCGATGCGGCCCATAAGAATGGGGTTCCTGTTTTTGGAACCGTTTTCTTGCCGCAAACCGAGCACGGAGGCAAAATCCAGTGGCTGCATGATCTGTTAAAGCAGCGGGAGGACGGTTCTTTCCCGGTTGCGGATAAGCTGATCGAGGTAGCGACGTACTACGGCTTCGACGGCTGGTTCATCAATCAGGAAACGCAGGGCGGAACGCCGGAAGATGCGGCCAAGATGGCTGAGTTTCTGACTTACTTGCAGCAGAACCAAGGACCCGGCATGGAAGTGATCTGGTACGATTCCATGATCAAGGAGGGACCGGTGAAGTGGCAGGGGGCCCTGACGGATAAGAACGAAATGTTCTTCCAACAGGGAAATCAGCGGGTTTCCGACAACATGTTCATCGATTTCCGCTGGCAGTTCAAAGACGAGAAGAACGGCCAATACGATTACATTACTCCGTTCTTGAACTCCCCGGCCAAAGCGGCGGAGCTTGGCCGCAGTCCGTATGATCTATATGCCGGCATCGACGTGGAGGCGAAAGGCTACGAAGGCAGGTTCAATTGGCCGGTTCTGTTCCCGGACGGGAAGAAAGCCACGACCTCCCTGGGCATTTACCGTCCGGATTGGGCGTACAACAGCTCCGAAACCCATGAGGAGTACATGAATAAGGAGCAGATTTTCTGGGTGGGACCCGGAATGAATCCAGCGAACACGTCACAGCCTACAGGGACCGATCCGCTTGCCTGGAGAGGGATTGCCCATGATGTCGTTGCAAAAACCGTGCTGACCGACTCCGAATTCGTCACCCATTTCAATACGGGCAACGGCCATTTGTTTGCGGTGGACGGCAAAGTGATGCGAAGCCGCGATTGGAGCAACCGGAGCCTGCAGGATATTTTGCCGACCTGGCGCTGGATCGCGGAAACTAATGGAAAGTGTGAAGCCCTCAAGCCTGGATTTGATTTCAGCAAATCCTACTACGGCGGCAGCTCGCTTCAAGTGGCGGGTGCCGTAAGCAAAGGCTCCTCCACCCATCTCAAGCTGTATAAGGCGAATATCCCGGTGGAAGCGACCACGGAAGTATCACTCGTGTATGCCGACAATGCCAAGGACGCCAAGGTGAAGATCGGCTTGGCATTCTCCGATGCGCCGGATCGGTACGAATTTTTCGAGCCTGGCAAATGGACCGCCACGGGCGCGAATCAGGATTGGAAGCAGGGAAGCGTCAAGCTGAACAAGTATAAAGGCCGCACGATTGCCGGAATCTCGCTTCAATTCGAGTCCGCGGCGGATCAGGCGGATTATCGGGCCAACATCGGCCGCCTGGCGGTTACGCAGGTGAACGACAAGGCGAAGAAACCGCACGCGGTAACCGATTTGAAGGTTATCGAGAATGATTTCCGCGATGGAATATATGGTGATGCGCGCTTGTCGTGGGAAGCGCCGAAACAGAATGAAGACGTACTGTACTATCAGGTTTATCGCATCCATCCGGACGGCAAGTACGAACTGATGGGCATGACGGGAAATACCGTTTATTACGTACCGGAAATGAAGCGTTCGCTTAAGGAGGAGGCAACCGAAATGGTTGTGATTCCGGTAAACCGCCACTACCAGCAAGGAAAGGCGGCATCCGCCAGCTTCGACTGGCCGGAATATCCGAAGCCGACGGCAGCCTTCAAGGCGGATAAAACCCTGATTGCGCCGGGAGAAACGGTGCAATTCACGGATCTTTCCTCGGAAGTGACGGAGTCCTGGAGCTGGAGCTTCCCTGGCGGGCAGCCGGCGTCCAGTACGGACCAGCATCCTAAAGTGACCTATCCCGAGGAAGGAACGTATGAGGTCACGCTGACCGCTAAAAATAGCGTTGGCGAGGATCGGATCCAGAAGAAGCTCATCACGGTAACCCGGGAAGCCGAGAACGGCGTCGGCAACCTTGCTCTTGGCAAAAGCGCGTCCGCATCCAGCTTCGTGAACGAGAAGGAAGCGCCGCCATTTGCAGTGGACGGCAATGCCGCCACCAAATGGTGCGCCGTCGGAGACGGGCCGCACTGGCTGACGGTAGACTTGGGAGCCGAGCACAAGGTCAGCGAATTCGTGATCAAGCACGCGGAAGCCGGAGGCGAGCCTGCCGCGTTCAACACGCGGGCTTTCTCCATTCAAGTAAGCTCGGACGGCAAGGAGTGGAAGGATGCCGTCTCGGTCAAAGACAACACGCAAGGGATCAGCAGCCATGCCATCGAACTTACCTCCGCACGGTACGTGCGTCTTCAGATCGAGAAGGCGACACAGGGCGGGGACACGGCTGCACGGATTTACGATGTTGAAGTGCTGGGCTTGAAATAGTACGGATGACTAGAAAGAGTGTTTCCCTTCATGGGGGAACACTCTTTTTTGGTTATTTATATCGTCCCGATCCGTCATAGAAGCGCCGTTTAGGCCCCTGAGCCAGCGTGTCGTGTATAGATTTTGTATAGATAGGGTTGTTAATCTGATGTAGGACAGTATATGGATGCTGCGCAAATGACGCAAGCTGAGGACGGCATTGATGGCAAGAATGCTGAAAGTGACCGGTCTGACCGATAAATAATGAGTAGAACAAACAACCATTGATGGCATGGCAGTCATCAATGGTTGTTCTTTCATTTGGGTTTGCAATTGTAAATAATGGAGCTATGCTTACATTAAAGTGGATTAGGAGAGGAATATCTCTTGGCAAAGAGCCCACCAAGTCACCAAATAAAAAAGAGCCACATTTTATGGTTAATAGGATTACTCATAGTGATTCTATCGAGCATGCGCATGCTGTGGGTGGAAGTGTTCCCTGATCAACAGCAGGTGACGATAAATAAGGGGCATCTCGATTTGCGGGAATGGGATGCCGAAGAAGGCGGCATTCTGTTGCTTGACGGAGAGTGGGAGTTTTATCCCATGCAGTGGCTGCTGGATGGGAGCGGGCAGGATGCATCAGGCGGGCCGAAGCCGAAGCTGATTGCGGTTCCGGGGGGATGGAATCAAGCTCTGCATGGTAATGGCAAAGCGTCTCCATATGGATTTGCTTCCTATCGCCTGCGTATTCTAGTGAATCCCGAGGAGAAGCTGAATTATAGCATTCGCGTGCCTAGCGTACGCTCGTCATCCGAATTATATGTCAATGGACGTTTGCTTGCCAAATCCGGGCGGGTGGCGGACACGAAGGAAGCCTATACCGCGAAGAACCTGCCGTATACTACAAGCTTTACGGCGGACGGCAATGGCGTCATCGAATTAGTGATTCAGGCGGCCAATTATGTGGATAGCCGAAGCAGCGGCATAGCCAGATCCATTAAATTGGGTTCAGAGGAAGCCGTGGCCAAAGAAATGAAACTCTCGGTTTCGATGCAAACGCTGGGAGCTGTTATCTTCCTTATGCACTCCGTTTATGCACTCATTTTATTTTTACTGGGGAATAGGGAAAAGAGGCTGCTGTATTTTTCCTTGCTGACCCTCTGCGTAACCCTTTCGAGCATATTGAGCACGGATGAGAAGCTGTTCCATCAATTCATATACATCAGCAGCGATTGGGATTTTCGGTTGTCCAACGCCGCCTTTATGATTGGATGCTATGCGTTGCTGGAATGCACGAATCATCGCGAACTCTCTTATTGGAACAGGATTTATCCCGTTTATGCCGTCATGATCTTAGGAACAGCCGGCATTACCTTGTTCTTGGCTCCGCCTCAGGTGATCATGCTTTTCCCGGTTTATTTTTTGCTCGGCTGCGTAACGGCCGTCATCACGATTATTGCAATCACCAAAACCATAATGAAGGGCATTAAAGACCATTTGCTGCTGCTTTTTTCCATGGTTGCGTTGGTCCATCATTTCCTGTGGGCGTTGTTCTTGCGGGAAAGCGCCTTAAGTGTTGCCCATTATCCGTTTGACCTGATCCTTTCGATGGGATGCTTGGCCGCTGTATGGTTTAAGGGTTATTTCAAGATGCATGCGAACACGAAAGAGATTGCCGCAACCTTGCAAAGAGTGAATGACCATAAGGATCAATTCCTGGCGAACACGTCCCATGAATTCAAAAATCCGCTGCACAGCATGCTTAACATGTCGCAATCCGTGTTGAACCGGGAACGGCCTTTGCTGCAGGACAGGAGTGTGAAAGAGCTTGAAACGATTCTGACCGTCGGACGTCGTCTAACACTAATATTAAACGATTTGATGGACGTCATGAGTCTGCGGGATGGCAATCCGAGGCTGCAGAAAAAAGCCGTATCGATCCAGCCCATCGTGACGGGGGTGATGGATATGCTGCAATTTAACGCGGAAGTGAAGTCGGTCAGCATCGTCAATCAGATCCCGGAGGATTTCCCTCCCGTCTTGGCGGACGAGAACCGGATGATTCAAGTCGTGTTCAATCTGCTGCATAATGCCGTAAAATATACGAATGAAGGGTATATTTCGATTCAAGCTTTTACAGAGGGCGACAGAGCCTATATCGCGATTGCCGATACGGGGATCGGAATGGACGAAACCATGCTGAGGCGCTTGTTCCTTCCGTATGAGCAGGCGAGCGCCAGCGAGACCATGATCGAAGGCGGATTTGGGTTAGGTCTAAGCATAAGCAAGCAGCTCATTGAGCTTCATCGGGGTACGCTTGAGGTGGCCTCCGTTCCAGGGGAGGGCTCGAGATTTACGTTTTCATTAAAGCTGGCAGGGTTTGAAACAGAGGAAGTTCAGCGTGATTCTAACTCTAACGGACCGCCAACATTGCCATCCATGCCGATGCAGGATACCATTGGGGCCGGTTTGCAAAAAGAGGAGATCTTCCCGACAGCCGCGATACAAGGAGCTTTGCCCGAAAGGAGAAGTAACCGGCCGACCCTGCTCATCATTGACGACGATCCCGTCAACCTTCAGGTGCTTGAGGCCATACTGCCTCCTGACGAATACGAGGTGACGATGGCAACAAGCGGTAAAGAAGCGTTGGCTGTACTGGATGCGAAGGCGTGGGATTTGGTCATCTCCGATATTATGATGCCGCAGATGTCCGGGTATGAGCTGACGCGGAGGATTCGCGAGCGGTTTACGCTCACGGAGCTCCCTGTGCTGCTGCTTACTGCAAGAAGCCAACCGAAAGACATCCAAAGCGGGTTTTTGGCGGGGGCCAACGATTATGTGACCAAGCCGGTGGAGGCCTTGGAAATCAGGTCGAGGATTGAGGCCTTAACGACGATTAAACAAACCGTCCGGGAGCAGCTCCGACTGGAAGCGGCATGGCTGCAAGCGCAAATCCAGCCTCATTTTTTATTCAATGCTTTAAATGCGGTGACGGCCCTAAGCGACGTTGATTTGGACAAGATGCGGAATCTGCTTGAGGAGTTCAGCAACTTTCTGAGATATAAATTCAGATTCCAAGACACGGCTGGACTTGTACCGATCGAGGAGGAGCTGAGCCTGGTACGCTCGTATCTTTATATCGAGCAGGTTCGGTTTGAAGAGCGGCTGCAGGTGGTTTGGGAGGTAGACGACTGCGGAGCCTTGCAAATTCCGTTCCTTTCGATCCAGCCCTTGGTCGAAAATGCGATAAGGCATGGCGTCATGAAGCGCACTTATGGGGGAACCGTACATATTCGAATTTCCGTCCATGCCACGCATGCCGAGATAACCGTTCAGGACGATGGGATCGGGATGGATGAAGCTCAATTGCAGCGAATCCTAGAGAGAACAGCAAATCATCAGTCCGGGGTCGGATTGATCAATACGGACCAGCGATTAAAACGGCACTTCGGAACAGGGCTTCGTATTCAGAGCAGGTTAGGCGAAGGAACCCGGGTTACTTTTCATGCACGCATCTAAACCCCGGGATAAAACGCATCAGGCGGTGAGATGAATGGAGAGATTGAAAAACAGCGGATTTTATAAACTGAAATTTTTAATAACGCCGGAAGAATTCAACCAAATGTTGGCACGCTTTGAGCAAAAACAGGCCAAATTTCATCGTACGAACCATGCCATGACCCAGCATGATCTGGATCAGGTGCTTGAGGCGTATCGTACCTATTATCAGTATTTTACGGCGCAGGACAGGCCCGATTACCACCCTTTCTTTGTCTATTCTATTTCGATTGCTGAGGGCGATGAAAGCTCCGGATTCTTTGTCAGAAATGAAGGTGTCTCATTCCCCTACCGGGGACAGTGGGCAGAAGATGAATTACCCTATGTCTTGCTCTCCCTTCCAAAGGGAATTCGAATCGATGCAGAGGATGAACGAGGAAAGTATTATCTGTATGAGGATATTCGGGGACACCGGCCGTTGACGTATGTTTTTTTCGAAGAAATGGCAGCATCCATGAAAAAAATGACCAAGCCGCTTCGTTTCTCGGTACAAGCCGCAAACGCTATGCAGGAGCAGAAGCCGGCTGTTCGCATAAGTCAACAAGCGGTGAATGATCTAATTGACTCGTGGATCGTAAGGAAATATGGGCTGGTTATGAACAACAAGAAGGACATATCAGGTACGTAAGAGGAATCCTCGGTAATCCCCACTCATATGAGCCGCAATCCCCCTCACTTCCACGATGTATTGTACGGAAAAATTCGCATTACCCTTGAAAAGCCCGCCAACCGTGGTCTTCATAAATGGGGAAAGCGGGCCTATCGAGGGCGGGACACCCGGTCCGGATACTTCACTTCCGGATATTCCTCCGAGGGACCGGTTAGAAGCTTACTCTCCATTCCGCGCAAATGCTGATTAAAGAATTCCAGCACGTAGCGGTTGACGATTTCGGCTCCCCTAGATCCATTCATGCTTCCGGTCATGCCGGTCAGGCGGGTAAGCGGAGAGTACAGCTGAAGATCGGTGAAATTATAGTGTCCTGCGCCTTCGATATAAAGGGTCCGTCCTAGTCCCTGTTGAGATAAGCGATCCATCAGCTTCAGTTCCAATTCCCGATTCGCCAGAATCATGTCGAATTGTTCTCGCGTTAACCCCAGTGCTTGGAGCTCGGCTTCCGTAGCCGGGGTTTGGCGATACTTCGCCTGCTGTTCGTTCACCTTCATAAAATCCTCCGATTCCATGAACATAAACGGTTTCTCCATGTCGTCCCGGTCCTTCGTTATGAATAGCGTTCCGTCCATATTCACGCCGGCTTTGATCCGCGGGTTGGAATAAACGGCTTCAAAGGCTGCAGCCCCGCCGAAGGAATGGCCCATCATGCCGATGTTGTCCAGATCTAAGGCTCCTTTAAACTTGCTGGCGACGGCGCCTGATTGAAGCCTCTCCAACTGATCCGTGACAAAGGCGATATCCTCATTCCACACCTTCAAAATAGTGCGGCTGTCCTCGAATAATCGCTCCTGGGATTGTTCCGTAAGAAAACCGGTTACGCGCCCATCGGGAAATGCGGTGGCAGCCGTGCTGTACGTATGATCGATGGCAAATACGATATAGCCGTGGCTGGCAAGATGTTCGGCCTGGGACGAATGCAAAATTCTGCCGACCCCCATGCCGTGCGACAACAGCACCACCGGATACGGATTCTCCGCCAGCCGCAAACCGGCATGGCCGTTAGCGTTGGCCCGGCTGTATTTCCAATAGTCTAACGCGGCCGCGGGAAGGCCCAGATATTCGGAATATGCTTGCATATAGGTGTGAAAGAGCCTTTTATCCTTCGGAAACAACGTAGCTTTCTCGGCGCCTTGGCCAGACGCTGCGGCCGGATACCATACCTGAACGATAAGCTCACGTTTGTCGCCTTTTTGTTCGGTAAACGTTTCTTCCCGGTCCGCATCAACGAAATGGAGCGTATCCGTTCCCACCCTGAACTCGCCCGAGGGCGTCGGTAAATGGAAAACCGGCAGCAGTGCCGATAAGGCAGCCGATCCGCCCAGCAAAACGACCGAAAGGCCCCATATCGTGTACCGCAGCGGTTTCTTGACCGTTCGGCGTCTGAACAGAACCAACACAAAGAGCAACGCGGTGACGATGTAGGTCGGAATCATCTGCCACCTGTATCCCTCGACCAGCAGCTGCACGGCGAACAGCAAACCGCCAGCGATGCCGACGATCGCGCCAGCCTTCCGATTTATTGTGTTACGGCTCAACAGTATTATCAGCATCGCAACGCAGGCTGCAACCCACAACATTTCCAGAACTCTCATACGCACGCTCGCTCCTTGTTATCGCAATTATTTGTATGATAACGGATCAAGGTTAAAACGAGCGGATGGTTTCGTTTAAAAAAGGTTTAAATCCGTGCTGTCCTATGTAGGATTCTCCGGTGTCGGTACCGGAGGCTCGCGCTTTTTGCCGAACCTGCATGTTTCTACATATCGGCATCTGTCGGCTCGAGCAGTGCCAGCAGCTCCGAAATGGAGTCGGCATGCTGATCGCTGCTGTTCATGATCGCTCGGAAAACAGGAGCCGCTTCCTGCAGCAGCACATAACTGAAGTAATAATAACTGATGAAGATTTCCGCTTCATAACCGGGGGGTTCCTCTTCTTCCCATCGCAAATCGTCTTCTTCGTCGTCTTCCGGCCATAAGTATCTTTCGTCCAGCAGCTTATCCATCGTTTCAACCGTTTGTGCCGAATCCATATATTCCACGGTTATGGCTGAAGCTACGGATAAGTATAATTCCATTTCTTCTGAAGAGACCTGCTCCGGTTTCTGTTTGGCAAGCTCCCGCAGGAGCATAAGCAGGGCCCATGGCGTCGTCTGCCACAGGGTGCCTTGGTGCTCGATCAGGCTGGCCAATTCTTTATATTGTCGTGTTTCCAATAGCCGAGGAATATCCGTGCCTCTTCCATAGGCTGTCGTCAACCGCTGCCACGGCACGCTGGCTGTCGTATGGGTCAAAGCGTTCATCTCCTTCACCTCCTACATATGTATCCCGGGGAGTTTACAGCCACCCTTTATCTTCCGCGATCGTGACGGCCTGCTGCCGGGAATCCGCCTCCAGCTTCTGGATGGCGGAGGACAGGTAGTTGCGCACGGTTCCCCTTGTCAGAAACAAGGCTTTGCTGATGTCGCCGGTAGTCATGCCTTCCTTGGTTAACCGGAGCATTTCGATTTCCCGTTCGCTGAGCGGATTCTCCTCCTTCATGAAGAGCGCGGCCGCCAAGTCGGTGCTCACGACCCGCTCGCCCTTCATGACCCTCCGGATGGCCTCAATCAAGAAATCGATGGGCTCGTCCTTTAACAGATAACCCTCCACCTGCGCATCCATCGCTTTTTGCAAATAACCGGGACGTGCGAAGGTCGTGACGATCACGATTTTGCAGGATAGGCCTGCTTGACGTATGGACTCGGCCAATTCCAGGCCGTTAATATGAGGCATCTCGATGTCGAGCAGGCACACGTCCGGCTGATGCTGCCGAATCGCGTCCCAGGCGCGCTGCCCGTCCGGCACCTCGGCCACCACCTCGATGTCGTCTTCGAAATTGAGCAGTGAGGCGAATGCGCCGCGAAGCATTTGCTGATCTTCTGCAATGACGATTCGAATCATGATGCGTCCTCCTTTTCATGCCGGCGAAGCGGGAGTTTCAGGTACACCTTGGTGCCCCCCTGAGGCAACGGGTCGATGGCGGAGGACCCGCCCAGCGTCTTCATCCGCTCCATGATCGACGGAAGGCCGTTTCCGCCGGCGTTCCCCGCAAGACCCACGCCGTCATCCGCGATATGGATCCCGAAGGCATGATCCTTCGTTTCCAGTTTGACGGTGCACCGCTCGGCCCGGCTATGCTTGATAATATTGGTCATGGCTTCCCGGACGCAGAGCGCCAGCATCGTTTCTTCCACGCTGGATAACAGTGGAGGCTTCTCCGGATTCTCGATGCTCAGCGATATTCCTGCCGTATGCAGCAGCTTGGCCGAATGCTCCAGCTCGCTTGCCAGCGAGATGAACTTCATATCGGATACCAGCTCCCTTACCTGCTTGAGGGCGGTTCTGGAGGTATCCAGAATCTCGCCTAACTCCCGTTTGGCCTGGCTCGGATCCTTATCCACCCATTTCGTTGCCAGCTCGCTCTTCATTTTGATCATCATGAGGGTCTGCCCCAAGGTATCGTGGAGATCCCTGGCGATTCGCTGCCGCTCCTCCTGCTGGATATACTTTGCGATCTGCTCGTTGGCTTCATCCAGCTCCCCCTGCAGGCTTTTTGCTTTCTCCTTGATGTAGATGACGATCGGATATACCGACTGTATGATCATGATCGGAAGGTAAATGGCATTGGACGTTTCGAGCAGCGGTTCCTTTCGGAAAACGAACACGAGCAGGAATGATAGGGCAATGGCCGCACAGCCGATGGCGATATGTACCTTGGACTTGGACCGGCCCAGCAAATCGGCAAAAATGATCCCGAACAGCAGGGTGCTCGGCCCCGTATACACCCCGAGTACGCCTACAGCGAACAGGCCCGCCAGCACGGCAGCCAGCAGCCAGCCGCCCCGACGCCATAATGCGACATAGAATGAAACAAGGAACAGCAGGAGCAGCAAAAGGCTGCCCCACAGTCCCAGCGCCGTATCCGAACGAAACACCTGGTAGCATAAGAATACGGTCAGTATGATATCGATGAGCAAATAACTTTTGATCTGATCCCTCGGGTACAACTTATAGAACATATCAAGCCTCCAATTTCGGCTATCTTGATTCGAAGAAACCTATCGCCTGTTTGCGGGCGGTCTCCATGGGCCCCAGATTAAAGCGGCGGAGCCATAGGGACGCCATGCCCAGCAGAAATGCGGAGATAACCAGCCAGATGGCGATAGTGGCCGCTGAATTCAGCTTGCCGGCAAGCCCCAACCCCCAGCCGTAAAAGATGGTGGATGCGATGATGTTCTGGAGTACATAGCAGCTCAGTGACATTTTTCCGACGTTCTCCAGGCGGCACCATAGCCATTCCCATTTCGTATATTGTATCATTCTCGCAATGATTGCTATATACCCCATAGACATAAGTGGAGCGAATAAATAGCGCACCGGTAGATCGAAAGCGCCGCCGGGAACGAATATGAGCAGGTTGAGCGGCACGCCGACATATATACCCAGCTTGAATAGCCTTTTTCGCAGCCTTTTGCCGTTGTCGTCCGGGGCGAATACGCCTGAGCGCATAAAGCGAACCCCTAGCAGGAACAGAAACACGTTCGTCGGGATGACGAGGATGGCCTCCGCTCGCAACGGGAGGAAATTCGCCAGCCGGTACCGGACCTGCTCGATCCAAGTGCCTTCCTGATAGAGAGCAGCGACATCGTCAAAGCTGCCCAGCGATACGCTGGCCCCGCTTGCCAGCATGAGTCCCGCAAGGGCCAGGATCGCGATGGCAAAGATACTGCCGATTACATTCATCGTGCGGGCGATGAGCCGGTCGCTGCCCTTTACGATAAAGGCTGCAATGATGGCGGTAATTCCGTAACTCATCAAGATGTCATACTCCATGACTAATATAAAATGCAGCAGGCCTTCGAGGATTAAAAACAAAACGGCCCATAAATAAACGCCAGGCCACGGCTTTCCTTTGCGCTTGGCCTGCCGGTACTTCATTTCCAGACCGACCCCGAACATGATCGTCAGCAGTCCGAGCAGCTTCCCGTTTACCAGAAACAAGACGATCATCCGGAGAAGATCGTCCGCTCCCCACCAGCCGGAGTGATCAAAGGTGGTAATGTAGCGTAGATCCCCCGCATGTGCGAAGATCCAAATATTCGTCCCGAGCGTTCCCAGGATCGCGAAGCCCCGCAAAATATCCAGCAGGCGAATTCTGCCCGTACGTTGTTCCATTCTTCCATTCCTTCTTTCTTCTAGGTTCTCTTGTCTTTTTATTGTAGGTACGATCTCCCTGGCGCAACATTCACACCTGTAAAGAGATCCGTATGACACGTGTCATAAAAGCAGGGAGAACGAACGGAAGAAGTCGGATGGGGTTCTCGTCATGGCTTGAAAATTGTGGAATAATAGAAGAAAACAGGAGGAGTGATCATGTACATCGTATCGGGACCGAGGCCGCTGTCGGATGGCCAAAGTCAAGTGCTTGGAAGAGAGGAAGAGGGGGTTTATCCGCCGGGCTACGTCCGGTTTATGCAGCAATTCGGCGAAGGGACTTACTGCGGGTGGATGAATGTCCAGCAGCCGGATAGGGAGGTGCTGCAGCCTTTTGCCGAGTACGGGTTATGGGAGCATGACGATGACAGTCCCATTACGGAGCCGCAGATTGCAGAGTGTATCGCTATAGGCACAACGGTGGACGGTGATTTTCTGGCGGTGCATCCCCAGACGGCTCAGTTGCTCTGGCTTCCTCGGCATGCGGACCATATACAGGCAATCTTGCTGCAGTCACGGGAGCGGAACGATGAAGGCCTGTACGCCGCGGTGCTGGATGAAATATACCGTCAGGTGTATGGAAGCAGCCAAGAGGGAGTCGTCTATTACGAACCGTGGACGGGTACGCGGAGCCATCTCTTTTTGCGTTTGCCGCCAGGGGAGGATCAGCCTTCGCTGACCGAGCTGGCCGGTATGTGTCAAGCGTCCTTTTCGCCGGATCTGTGCGTGGAAAACGAATATACATGCAGCTTGTTCTACCGGGAACTGGGCGGATATGTACGATTCAATTATGCTTATCAGCAAGAGATAGCCGTCTTCTATGAACAGGATGCAGGGCAGGCATTTGCCGTTATAGAGGCATGGCTCCTGTCGAAAGGGTGCGAAAGGGTATCATAACACTTAGATCCATATCGGTACTCATCAAGTGGGGAACTGCGTTTAAGATAAGGGGGACATGGGATGAAGCTGGCTTTTTCGCTGGATGCACACGGAACGTGCGTAGGTCAATTAAGGGACGAGCTGCTGCCGTTAGGGGAACTGGCTGCCGCATGGAAGTTTCCGTTCGATATCTTTGTTGTATTTCGCGTTTTGCCGGAAAGTTATGGCCGAAAAACATCCAGACGTTTTGATAGCAGGGATCATACCCTCGACTTGGATATCAGTTTAAGTTATGAGCAGTACCAACGAATGTCCAAACACGAGCAGCGCGAGGCACTGGGGAGTTATCTCTACGACTATCTATCGGAGTCCGTTGCTAAATATAAAAAGCACGCAGATGCGGAGACCCAAAAACAGCTTCTGGACCGTGTGAAAGAATGGATGCTCGAACACGGTTGGCTGCATGGAAAAATCCATCAGGCACGGGAGCTTCTGGCGCAGGACATCGACCTCTATGAAATCAGCCGAACGCTGCAAATGCCGCTGGAAGAAGCGGAATATATGTATCTCCGCATGAATGGACATGAGCCTGCAGACGTTCATCCCGATAACATCGCAGCAGGAAAAGCCCAGCCATATTCTTTGTAGGCGCCTAAGGAGCGAAGCTGTTCGTGTGATAGGAGCGTATCAAGCGGCAGGGCTAGAGCTGTCCCAAATCTCGAACTGCCGTCTCCAAGATCAGCCGCGTATCCTCTTTAGGCTTGTCATTCAAATGCTCCCCGATGTAAGGGACAGCCGTTTCGCCGAGCTCAATCAGCCAATTATTGAAATAAGGAAGAAGCATACATACACAGGATTTACGCAGGGAGGAATATCGATGATCGTTCTGAAAGATATCGGCAAATTCGAGGAATTACCGGAGATTGCGATGCACATCTACCAAGGGAACATTCCGGCTTTGCAGGAGGCAATAACCGCAGGCTGGGATATCGAGGAGGGCATCGTACTAAGCAGATATACGACGTTAAGCCCGCTCGATCTGGCGTTGGTCTCGCAGCGAACGGATGTGGTGAAGCTGCTGGTCGAGCACGGCGTTAACCTGAATGTCCATCATAATCCGGCTTTTTTGCGAGCGGTGCGGTACGGCAAGGAAGATATCGTTCGTTATATCGCAGCGCAGGGCGCCGAGCTGGATAAACTCAATCAAACCGGGTCAGGCGCATATGCACAGGCCTATTACGGCAACAAAAAAAACATCCCGCTCATCCGGGAGCTGGGATTGGATCTCAAGCTGCATGGCAGCGCGGTGCTGCGCCAAGCCGTGTCGGACCATGATTTTAAGACACTCGATTATCTACTCGATCATGGGGCGGACATCAATTATAATCAGCCCGATATGGTCTATCCTTATCAAGCGACTCCGCTAACCGTGGCCACGCGGATGGGGAATCAGCGCATGGTCAAGCATCTGATTGAGCGCGGCGCTGACGTGACGTTGGCGGAAAAGGACGGCGAGCGGCCGTATACGATTGCGGTCGGCAATAAGGATACCGTCCTGGCCGACTACTTGAAATCGCTGGAGCCGGCCGAGTTTCATAGCTTAGAGAACAAGAAGTATGCGCTGAAAAAGTATAAATTGACCGATGAATTGGTCCGTTTTCTGACAGGAGACCAGCTGCGGCTTAAGCTGCCGGAGAATGAATATGAAATCGGGTATATCGATTTCTTCACCCTGACAGATACGATCGAGATGAAAGTCGGCCGACAAAAGTTTCTGCGCCTGTCAGCCGACATTGACAATTACTCCGATCTGCAGCTCGTATGGAATCCGAAGAAAAAGGGCCTGATTGGCTGTTACGATGTGGAGCATCAGACGTATGCCGATCTATGCAGCTTTACCGAGTTCCTTGCGCAGCCTGAATCGTACCTCATCCGTTTTCTTGAGGGAGAGCTGTAATCGAGAATTCAGGGTCAAGGTATATAGGCGCCTACGACCTCGAATTTCAACTCATTGTCTATGGTCATATGCTTTACTTCGATGATATTGCCTCGTTGGAACGTGGGGATGCTTATGATCGGGATAACGGTTCTTACGACGGTATGGATCGTCTCGCCATCCGGTTTGGTGACGCTTAGGTCCAGCAACACTTCGGGTTGATCGTCAACCTGCACATTCGTTTGCCGGATCGAGTTGATCTGTGCTTGAGCGGGCGTACCGCTCGCGAGAATCGCCTTGCGCTGCACGTTTCGGTTGTTGTTCGCCCGTAATTCCTTGGTGAATTTCGCGATGAAGAAGGACGGCGTGATCAGTGAGAAAATGACGATGATCACAATAAGGGTCGTCAATGGCTGCACCTCGCTTTCCAATCATGATCGGGAATTCGAAAATCGTACGGCTTCCATTTTAAGTTTATTTTAGCAAAAAAGATAAGTCTAGGGGTTTCGCTTTTTTTTGTTCCAGTCCATTTCTGCAGGACTGGCTATTAAGCCGAAATCACTTGGCATTGCATGAACTAAATCAGCAGGAGGAAAGGGTCCTTTAACCGGGTTCATATCATATGTATGAAAAATTACGCGAATATTTTAGCTGAGCACAAGGACTGTATACTGTATGAGGCCGGTCGAGGTCCATCTACAGGACAAAGTACGGGCTGGATCGGCGGCAATGCCCCGGCCTATTTCGACGACAAAACGGATGCCATTCAAGAAGGTGACCTGGGCTATTACTTCTATTTAAGTCTTATTCATCCTTTCAAGCCTGCATCTATGATCTCTATTTTCATTCCTAATGACTATGAGAAATACGTAGAGCACAATCAATATCCTGATTGCTCTATCAAGGTAATGGAGCACCCAATGACTGGCGAGAGCTTGAGCGATCATTTTGCGCACCCGGACCTGATCAAGCATCTTATTTCGCATCGAGAGACATGCAGCGACCTCCATTCGATGGATCAGTCTTTCCTGATCAAATTCGGCGGGAGCCCGAGACTGGTCCAAGATGAAGCTTATTATTCGGCCAAGCTGAGGGAGGAAGGATTCTCCTTTTTGCTTCAGGTGGACGAAGATGGGTATCCCGAGACACTGCTCCGAGAGGACAGCAGTTATCCTTTTGGCTTTGGAGCTCTGTATATTTACGCCAAAATCACCCCAAATGACGTTCAGGACCCGGTAGCGGGCTTCTGGCAGTTCTCATGAAAATGAATAACACTAACCAAGGAAGCGATTGCCGGGACTGCGGCGGTCGCTTTTTCATCATGATGAAGAGTGAAATCATTCCTCATTTTCCAAAGTCGTAATACTTTCGCCCTGTTGGCCGGCTGCAAGGTATGGGATGATGGGTTCATCAAAGATTTGAGGTCATGGACTTTGAACCTTTGGCCTTCAGGCTATTGCGATCCTTCCTTCTACTTCATTTGGCGAACCTAGGGTCGCAGCTTTCCTGAGGGAGTTTGTTTCAAGAGAGGAGGCGTCCAGGCTATCATATTCCTTCCTTCTATAATTCTTTCAATGACATTAGGGATATGGCTTTCCTGGACTCTTGATATGATGAACTCGATTTATTTACGAAGAGCGAACAAATTGATGGTTGATGCAGAGAATGAATCGGATCGTCTCCCAAAAGCTTATCTGGCGACGGCCGTGAAGAATATCGAGCAGCTTGGGTATACGTTCTCGTATCCATTGCTGAACGCCGTGCGAGCCTTATCCAAAGAGCAGTTCGAAGCGCTTTATCAACCGCTGATTGACGATCTAAGGGTGATGGTAGGCGCGCATGTACAATATGTGCCGATGTATCCCGCGTTCCCGATGCAGGTGATGGAGGAGGACGATGCGGAGCTGTACCTGAATGCCATCTATCATGATCTGACTTGGGATTTGCCTGCATATGAGCATGAAGAGAGACCTCCGCTGCAGGATGACATCAACCTGAAAACCATTGATCTGGGAAGCAAGGCGGATTTCTATGCCATGATACGCCAGCTGATCCAAGCTAAAGGCTCCATCTCCCCAACGGATAAAGGGGATATTGAGGCCGTTATTGAGCTTGTCGACCCCGAGGAACTGGATGTCATTCTCCCTTCCGAGATTCCGTTCAAGGAGAATGCGGGATTCGTGGCAGCTGCGTTAATGAAGCATGACAAGGGGAACGTCGAGCGGATCGGGCGTTATTTCAAAACCGCAACCGATGTCCTTCGTCTAGCGGTGGCTTGGTCAGGCGGAGATGTCAGCCTGGCGGAAGCCACCCGGTTTCGTAAATTTAAGCGGCGCGAGAGACGGCTGCTGCTGGGGTTGCTGGAACGCTGTCATCCGATAACGGAGGATATGCTCAGATTTAAGGACCGCTGGATTCGTTTGGGCGAAATCCTCCATCCTTCCGAATATAAGCACCGGTATAAACGCTGTGAGGAAGCCTTTGATATTTTGCGGAATCACAAGCCCTTTACCACCTATAACGGGAGTGTCGAGCTTGCATTTCAGTACGGCCAGGTCTGGAACTTGATCGATTTGTTGATGCAGCGTCCGGGTGAGTTTGCCCGCAGATTGGATCAGTTGCTGCGATCCACCGAACATACGGAGTATGTCGTTCTGGCGTTTGGCGAGGTGGCGAATCAAGTATCGACGCCGGTCTTGCTGCAAGTGAAGAATCATTTTGCCCGCCGCCGCCAGCCTCAAGAGCTGCGCGTCTTTTTCCCGAAAGGAAATGTGGCTAAAGCCTTTGCCGTACCCCATACGCTTCCGGAGATCGATGAAGCGGCATGCCGAGATATCGTGCAGGTATGCGAGCAGGCGTTGATCCAGCGGTTCGCCGCGCTGCCGCCCTTGGGGAAGGCCTATGTCGATAAGCGATTGAAGGACTATCATGTGCCGTTCTCGCAGAGATCGGCAAGCAAAGCCCTGCATACGTTAGTTCGGGGAAGCCGGGTGCCGATGGCGGAAGGGGATACCATCCGTTTCTTCAGCTGGTGGAAGGAAGGACGCGTGAACGGAGAGCCTACGGGCCGCGTGGATATTGACCTGTCCGCCGTCATGTATGATCACGACTGGCAGTACGTCGAGCATATTTCTTATACGAATCTGCGGTCCTCCCATTACAGGGCCGTGCACAGCGGGGATATCGTGTCAGCTCCTCAAGGAGCATGCGAATTCATTGATCTGCATATTCCAACCATCGTCCAATACGGCGGACGTTATATTGTGGCGACTCTTCATTCGTATACAAATCAACCGTACTGCAACCTGCCGGAGTGCTTCGTGGGCTGGATGATGCGGAAGAAACCCGGTTCCGGTGAAATATTCGAGCCCTCGACGGTGGCAAATAAAATCGATGTCGCCGCCGATACGCAGATCGCTATTCCCGTTATCTTGGATTTGGTGGAGCGTACGGTCATCTGGACCGATCTGTCCCTAACCAGACATCCACACTACTACAACAATGTAGAGGGGAATCAGAAGGGGATGGTCTTGATGGGCAAAGCCATGACAGCCCTGCGGAAGCCCGATCTGTATGATCTGTTCATGCTGCATGCCAAGGCAAGAGGAGAGTCCGTAGATCATGCGGAACAGGCGGAAACGATCTTCTCGGTGGAACATGGGGTGACCCCGTTCGATATCGAGCATATTATGGCGGATTATGTTGTGTAAGTTCATGCGGATGCCATGTAGATGCCGTTAAGATAAGGAGCAGCTTAGGCTGCTCCTTTTTTGCTGGATCGAAGAGTGAAGTAGCATGCTTCTGGTTACCCCTGGATTCTGGAATTCAGTATCTCTAGGTAATGAGCATTGTACATGATGCCTAGTATGTTGCCGAAGGGGTCGGTGACGGATGCCGTAATGAATCCCTCCCCGCGGTGGGCGAGCGGTTCGTATTCTTGGGCACCCATGGATTTCAATCGGCTGAGGGTGGCCTCTATATCATCGACATGCCAGTACATGATCGCTCCGCCGAGGCCGGACGTTGGCTGACCAGGGGCAAAACGGCGATCGATGAGACCCAGCTCGTGCTGGTAGTCCCCAATCCGAAATTCGGCGTAAGCCAGTTTCCCGTCGGGACCCGACCTTTCGAAGTATGGCGCAATACCCAGCAGGTCGGAATACCAAGCCTTTGCCGCCTCCATATCATCTGCCCAGTAACTGATGGTCGCAAATCCCCGCAATGTTTGGTTTGTGTTTATCATATATTTCCTCCTAGGACGATTAAGATTGGTTTTATGGCTATTATGAGCGGTGATGACTGACGTCTTTATGTCAGTGTTTTGGTTTTTTTCTAAGCGTGGGGGTTTTTGGTTAACACGATAGGAGCTATCATTTTTATGATATGGGGATGTAAAATGACGATTTTCATGACAGCAGTCACTATTTTGAAAGAAATGGACGATATACAATAGAAGGCGGTTGGAATTTGTCGATAAAAGTAATTCACATCATATGGAATATGGCGTAAACTGCGATAATTCCGACGGTACGTACATAATTTGATAGATTGAGGAATTTATCCACTCATTAGGGGAGGCACATATGCATTTTGCCAAGAAAATAGGGCTGTTATCTCTAATCGTATCTATTGTAGCGGGGTTGTTATTTCTCAAGCCGACCGGTGTAGTCTATGCATCATCTCCGACATCCACGATCATGGTTGCCGATACGTCGCTATCGATTGGAGAAACTTCATTGGTAATGATCACGTTCTCGGAAGCGGTAACAGGCTTTACGCTAGCAGATCTGACAGTAGCGAATGGCACATTAAGCGGTTTGAGCACGTCCGACAATATCACGTATACGGCGACGTTGACGCCAGACGCCGGCATCACAGATGCAACCAATGTCATTACGCTGGACAACACGGGCGTACAGAATGCGGCAGGTAATGCGGGAGTGGGTACCACGGATTCTAACAATTACGCGATCGATACACAGCGGCCGACCGCCACCATTGTAGTAGCCGACACGGCGTTATCTATTGGCGAAACTTCATTGGTGACCATTACATTCTCGGAAGCGGTAATAGGCTTCACAAATGCAGATCTGACGGTGGCAAACGGTACGCTGAGTGCCGTGAGCTCGTCCGATGGCGGGATCACCTGGACGGCGACGTTGACGCCAACTTCTGGCATCATAGATGCAACCAACATCATCACGCTCGATAATACGGGCGTGGCCGATTTGGCGGGCAATGCGGGAGTTGGTATCACTAGCTCCAACAATTACGCGATTGAAACGACACAGCTGACGGCCACGATCGTGGTTGCCGATACGGCGCTATCGATTGGTGAAACTTCATTGGTAATGATCACGTTCTCGGAAGCGGTAACAGGCTTTACGCTAGCAGATCTGACGGTAGCGAATGGCACATTAAGCGGTTTAAGTACGTCCGATGGCGGGATCACCTGGACGGCGACGTTAACACCAACTACTGGCATCACAGATGCAACCAATGTCATTACGCTCGACAATACGGGCGTACAGAATGCAGCAGGTAAAGCGGGTAAGGGTACCTCCGATTCGAACAATTACGCGATCGATACACAGCGGCCGACCGCCACCATTGTAGTAGCGGACACGGCGTTATCTATTGGCGAAACTTCATTGGTGACCATTACATTCTCGGAAGCGGTTAGTGGCTTCGCCAATGGGGACCTGACGGTGGTAAACGGTGCGTTAAGCAGCGTTAGTTCATCTGACAACATCACATGGACTGCAACGCTCACGCCGAATTCTAATGTAAATGCTGCGACGAATAACATCACGCTTGATAACTCGGGGGTGACCGATTACGCAGGCAATGCGGGAGCAGGCTTGACGGAATCCAATTCGTACTCAGTGTTCACGGTGCCGGCATCTGCGGATTTGAGCAGTGTAGCGTTATCGAACGGGACACTAAGCCCTGTCTTTGCTTCTGGAACTGAAGTGTACACGTCAAGCGTGCCTCACTCCGTTTCCGTATTAACTGTAACGGCGACTGCACTTGATAGTCATGCTACGATAACGGTTAACGGTACTTCAGTACTAAGCGGGCAAGCAAGCTCCAATATACTGCTAAACGTGGGATCGAATACGATCACGATTGTTGTAACGGCAAGCGATCAATCGACCAGAATCTACACGATTACTGTGACCCGCGAGAATAGCTCCTCTAACGGTGGCGGTTCTTCTAATGGGGGAGGTACAGCCAGCGAGGGCGGTTCGTCCAAACCATCGGCTCCCATGGACAATACAGTTACCTCATCCGATGGAAAAATCACGCTGCCAACAGGAAGACCTGGGTTGGTTAGCCTTGGGAAAGAAATCATCATCTCCATTCCGGCAGGCGCCACACCTCAGGAGCTGAAATTATCGATAGAGAAAATACAACATACCGAAGCTCTCTTAAAGAATAACGAGGTTTTGGCAAGCCCGGTATTTGAAGTTCTAACAAACGTCTCGGGGAATTTTAACAAACCCGTGAAACTGAGTTTAGCTTACGACGTCGCAAGCTTAAAGAGCGATCAAACAGCGGCCGTCTTTTACTTTAATGAAGTGAAAAAGGCATGGGTGAAAGTCGAGGGCAGCATCATACAGGAGAATTATATATCCGTAGAGGTCAATCACTTTACGAAGTATGCAGCACTCGTAGTAAATAAAGCCAACGGAATGCCCGTTGTCGACAAACCAACAGACCCGTCAACGGAAATTTCCTTTACCGATATTTCCGGACATTGGGCCGAAGTAAGCATTAAGGAAGCGGTACGTGAGGGTATCGTGACGGGATATCCGGATGAAACGTTCAAGCCGGGCAACACCGTGACGCGTGCAGAATTTTCCCTCATGCTGATGAATGCGCTGAAGTCGACAGATGCTGGAGCGGAGTTGATATTCACAGATACAGCTTGGATCGGTGACTGGGCTAGGAAGGCAGTTTCGCAGGCCGTCCAGGCTGGCATTATTCGAGGCTATCAGGATGGCTCTTTCCGTCCAAATGCAAAAATGACGCGTGCTGAGATGGCAGCAATGATTGCGAATGCGCTCGAGCTATCCATCAAGGACATCCCCACAACCTCTTTTTCAGATGACAAGGCTATTCCTGATTGGGCGAAAAGCTCTGTTGAAGCGCTGAAGGAACTTGGTATTGTTAAGGGAATTGGCGCAGGCGAGTTTAATCCAAGCGCTCAAACCACGAGGGCAGAGGCCGTAACCGTTCTAATGAACATGTTAGGTCAATCCAAATAAAGTTTAGCGATGAATACAGAGGACGCCGAAAAAGTGTCCTCTGTATTTGCATTGAACGTAATAAACCGCAGGTGTGCTTGCTTGTTGTCATATCGATCAGTTCTGTAGCTTCCATGCTGGAGAGGGCTATGCTGGAATGGTATAATTTCAGAAAGGATGAATAGAGTGGGAGGCATGAACGATGAATGAGGAGCTTTTGGAGCAGCTGGAAGAGTGGCATGAAGAGGATGAATTTGAAGAAATCGTAGATGCGATTTCGGAGATCCCGGAGGAAGAGCGGGATTATGCGCTGATCAGCCATTTGGGCCGGGCGCTGAACAATCTCGAACGCTACGAAGAGGCGGTTGAGCAATTTCTGTCCATTCAGGAAGAGGGCAAGGACGATCCGCTGTGGCATTACCGCATTGGGCTCGCATATTACTATTTGGATCGTTACGAAGATGCTCGCAAAGCGTTCGAAGTGGCCGATCATTTAGAACCTGGAGATGAGGATACGCTGGAGTTTCTGGAATGGATCCGGAACAAAACGGCTCCGAAGCCAGCAGAGAAGTCCAGTGCCGCCGTGTCTTATACGGATCCTGACGTACTGAATTTCTGGGATGACGGCGCCCCGGAGGCCGATAAATACGTCTCTGCTCCGCCTACGGACGAGCTGATCGAATCCGTGGAGGAAGCGCTGGTCTTCAAGCTGCCGGCATCTTATATTCAAGCCATGAAAGTACATAACGGGGGGATTCCCCGAAACCGGAAATTCCCTATAGAGGGTGGAGCACAGGATTTTATTGAAATATCAGGTATTCTGGGAATCGGACGAGACAAGAAAAAATCCTTGTGCGGAAGCCTGGGCAGCCGCTTTATGATCGAGAACGGCGGATATCCTGAGATTGGCGTGGTGATTTGCGATTGTCCGTCCCCGTCCGAGGTCGTGATGCTGGATTACCGTTCATCGGGGAACGATGGAGAGCCGGAGGTTATTCATGTGGACAAGGCCAGCGATTACAAAATCACCCGTCTTGCCGCGAACTTCGAGGCTTTCATTAGTGGATTGGAGTAAAAAGATAGGCAAGGCGAATTCACGATCCATGATCTCGCTTCTAACAAAGAAAGCATCCCCTGCAGGAGATGCTTTTTTTCTTTTTGCATACCGTTAGTTTCTAATTCGGTTGGATTCGTCCGTAATGCAATATTTTGCGTATCCTAAAATATTCCAACCTATGTTAAAATGGATATAAAACAGACGGTTAGGGAGGCAATTTATTTGATAGGGCGCAGTGGAAATCCGACACTCAACGAAGAAACCTTTGAGAAGAGTGGGTATTACAACAATCAAGAAACGATGACGATTGGCGGAACGGTGAACAAATCGTTCATGCTGCTCGCGCTGCTGATCGGGGCAGCGGTCATTTCTTGGGTTATGTTTTTTAACGGGTATGAGGTATTCCCGTTCATGATCGGCGGAGCGATCGGCGGTTTTGTCCTGGCGCTGATCATCAGCTTCGTGCCGAAGGCAGCGCCGTATCTGGCGCCGATCTATGCGATCCTGGAAGGCTTCTTCCTGGGTGCATTATCCGCGCATTACGAATATCTGTACTATGGCATTACTTTGCAGGCGGCTTTACTGACGATGTGCATATTCCTGGGCATGCTGCTCGCGTATAAGACAGGTCTGATCCGGGCGACGCCAGGCTTCAAAAAGGGGATTATCGCGGCAACGATCGGCATTGCGCTTGTCTACCTGTTTAGCATGGTTCTCGGCCTGTTCGGCGTAACGGTACCTTACCTGCATGACAGCACACCGATCGGTATCGGAATTTCCGTTGTGATCATCATCATCGCCGCACTCAATTTCGTGCTGGATTTTAACTTTATTGAAGAGGGCGCGCATCATGGCGCACCCAAGTATATGGAGTGGTACGGCTCGTTTGGTTTGCTGGTAACACTCGTCTGGCTGTACATCGAAATTATCCGGTTGCTGGCGAAGCTGGCGAATCGGGACTAAGGATTCGTAAGAACCAAACATCGCTGTCGAGGGATTCTCGATGGCGATTTTTTTTATGAATGCAGCGATTAATCAGCAGAATAATAAATTTCCCTCAGTAAACCCTACAAAGAGCGACTTGTGTTTAAATAATAGGTAGATACCGTCATCATCAAATTGCTTGAAGAAGGAGATCCCATGACCAACCGGAAAGCTTTGAACGATATAGGATGGAATTTTGACAATAGTTACGCGTTATTGCCGGCATCTTTTTTTACCAAGCAAGATCCCACGCCGGTGCGCTCGCCGGAACTGATTGTTCTAAACGAACCGCTGGCAGCGTCGTTGGGATTGGACGCCGATGCCCTGCAAAGCCCGGAGGGAGCGGCAATGCTTGCTGGCAACGAGATACCCGAGGGGGCCGAGCCGCTCGCTCAGGCATATGCCGGGCACCAATTCGGATATTTTACGATGCTGGGCGACGGCCGTGCGATTCTGTTGGGTGAACAAATCACGCCGCAGGGAGATCGCATGGATATTCAGCTCAAGGGCTCGGGCCGGACGCCGTATTCCCGGGGAGGCGATGGCCGGGCTGCCCTGGGTCCGATGCTGCGCGAGTATATTATCAGCGAAGCCATGCATGCGCTGGGCATTCCGACTACCCGAAGCCTGGCGGTTGTGGCGACCGGCCAGCCTGTCACCCGTGAAAGGGATTTGCCGGGCGCCATCCTGACCCGCGTGGCCTCAAGTCACGTAAGAGTGGGGACGTTTCAATATGTTAGGGGAGCGGGGACAACCGAGGATTTACGGGCTCTGGCCGACTACACCCTGCAGCGGCATTACCCTAAGGCAGACCTTGGTGACGGTGCCAACCGTTATCTGGTCTTGCTTCAGGAGGTCATCCAGCGTCAGGCGGTCCTGATCGCCAAATGGCAGCTTGTCGGTTTTATCCACGGGGTGATGAATACCGATAATATGACCCTCAGCGGCGAAACGATAGATTATGGGCCTTGCGCCTTCATGGATGCCTTTGACCCGAATACGGTATTCAGCTCCATCGACTCTCAAGGCCGCTATGCCTATGTCAACCAACCGTATATTGCCGCTTGGAATCTCGCAAGATTGGCGGAAGCCTTGCTTCCGCTGCTGCATGAAGAGGAAGAGCAGGCAATCAAGCTGGCCGAGGGGGCGATTGGGTCCTTCACCGATCTGTATCACGAGCAGTGGCTTGCAGGCATGAGAGCCAAGCTGGGGATCTTCGATGAAGAGGAGGAGGACGAATCTCTAATTGAAGACCTGCTCAAGATGATGAAAAATCAGCAGGCAGACTATACCAATACCTTCCGTGCGCTAACGTTTGACAAGCTGGAGGACACGCCTCTAAACGGCACGCCGGAATTAGCTTCCTGGTACGAGCGCTGGCAAGCAAGGCTTGGCCGCCAGCAGGAATCCAGGGACCAATCCCATCAGCTGATGCGCAGCAGCAATCCTGCGGTCATTCCGCGGAACCATCGGGTGGAGGAAGCGCTGGAAGCCGCGGAGAACGAAGGGGACTACAGCGTGATGAAAGAGCTGCTGAACGTTCTGTCTGATCCATACGCGCATTCCCCGGAACAAGCGGAATATGCGATCGTGCCCGAGCGTTCCCGTCCTTACCGTACCTTCTGCGGCACGTAAGGGAAGGATTGCCACCCGTGGAACGTCCCGAAGATGATGGATGGATAGTTGATCATCGTGTACCACGGGCAGCGGATGCGAGATCCGATATCCGAGATGCATCAAGACCAAGCAAGAATGACCTTGCTTGGTCTTTTTTATATATAAAACACATCAAAAAAGCCCCTGGACCAAGCGTCCAAGGGCTATAAATCGTATGGCTGTTTTATTCGAGACCTAATTCAACATCATAGCAGAGCCGAAAGAAATAGTCTATATTTTTGCCCGGAAATGCCATAGAGTGGGGGAGCCGGCAAAAACAATGGAATGGAGCGTGGTTTCATGAGTTGGACTTGTCACCTCGATGAAACAGATGTACAGGAGTATGTCGGGAAGGTTTTGGGTACCGGATATATTGTCGCGGATGTAAAGAAGATGCATGGCGGAGCGCAAAAGGTGGTCTATAAAATTCACTGTCGCAATGGATTTGCCTGCGTGCTGTATGTGTGGGATTTGACGAAGAATTATTTTCAGGAAGAAATAGCGAACGAGCGTGTGCATGAACGATCCTTTGGCGGACATTCGTTCGAAACCAATAACAGATGGTTAAGGAATCATGGTATTTCTACGCCTGCTCTATATGATCTTCACACGGGACAGGACCGTTACCCGTTTGACTATGCTCTTGTTGAATGTATTGAAGGACAGAAGGCAGAAGCTTGCCTTCAGGACCCGGACCAACGGGTCCGGGATGAGGTCCTGGAACGGATAGGCAGCATGATCGAACGCATGCATGCAAACCACAGGCAGAGTTACGGAAAGCCCGATCAAAGCGGGAACCAACGGGAGCGATGCCATCTTGTACAGCTGGAAAATGCCAAGGAACAGCTGTCCTACATCGTCCTGCATAACGAGAGTATCCGGAAGAATCACGACAGGCTGCTCGCTGTGTTGCATGAACTGGAATCCAGGATAGATTCACGCAAGCGATATGGCTTTATCCACGGCGAGTTGGGACCCGACCATGTCCTGGTCACAGACCGTTTAGAGCCCTATCTCATTGATATTGAAGGTGCGCAATTCTTCGACATCGAGCATGAGCATACATTTCTGGAGCTGCGATTCGGGAAGCATTATCGGTATTTCCAACAAAACGGGCTTGATCCGAATCGGATGCTATTTTACCGTCTGCATCACTATATCTCATTAACCTCGGGCGGCTTGAAGCTTCTTCACCGTGGATTTCCGGATCGGGTCTTTGCTTCGAATTTGGCTGATTATCATGCTCGCAACACCCTACGATTCATGGAGGAATGGCAGCTCGATAACTAGACTTCATGAGCTAGGCTGGAAACATCACGAACCCTCCGCTGCATAGGTTCTAAGATTTGACTGCGAACTCTTGCTTATAGATTAGCTCGATCGTGCTAAGCAGCTCTGCACCTTGGCTTGAGAATTTTAAAGGCGTTGCTTTACCCTTGTTGAGAAATGCCCCCGTCGATTGTCGGGATTGACCTAGCGCTGCTTCATACAGGCGTGAAGCTCCTTCACTGGGATGGGAGAAGAACAGGTTACGGATCGGGATCATAAATTTTGGCATCCCGGCGTTTGTGGTCATGGTTGTTTTATTCCCTCCCGGACAGACGCTTCGGATCGTAATGCCATCTGCCTGCATGGAAGGGGCGATCTCCTGAGTCCACAACGATAAGGCTAATTTGCTCGCAGCATAAGGCCCAATCAGCTTCTTGAACCCGACAGGGGACGCCAAGGTACGGTGATCGAACTGTTTGAGATACAACAACGCATTCGAAGACGTATTGATTACCGTCTTGAAGCTGCCCTTCCCAAGAAGCTCCTTCAGTTCCATCAAGATGATATAAGGGACGATCGAGTTTACTTCAAAATGCATCTCCCGTCCTTGTTGGGAGTAGGATAATTCGCCGAAGGAGACGCCTGCGTTATTGAACAGCAAGTCAATATGACTCTCGTGTTTCTTGATCTGATCCAGCGAGGCTTGGAGATCCGTGAAATCCGATAAATCAGCCTTGTACGTTCTGAGCTGCCGCAATCGCAGTGTATCTTGAATCCGTGCATCGTCCGTTGGAAAGGCAGAACGGATCAAAGCGAGGACTTGCCAGCCTTCGGATAACAATCGCTTGGTTAACTCCAAGCCAATGCCGGAGCTTGCTCCCGTGATCAAGGCGACGTTATTCATTCTTTTCTCTGTCATGTGTAAATCTCCTATACTTCAGATTCTTTGCTGGCCGCCTTTTCGGGATTAAGCAGGGACTGATTTTGGTTCAACTTGTCATCGATGAAACGCAGAATGCGCTGCAGGTCCGAAATCTGACCGGTAATTTTTTGACGGTAATTCTGGAGCATGGCATTCAGCTCCGGAACGGATTGAATATTTTCCTTAAAGGGAAGATGCACATAGGCTTTCATATCCTCCAGCGACATTCCTGTCTTCTTCAGGCATGTGATCAACTCCATAATTTCGGCATCCTCTATGTGATAGACACGATGGCCGTTATCCTTTCTTTTGGGAGAGGGGAGGAGCCCGATTTTTTCGTAATAGCGAATGGCATCCTCGGTCAATCCGGTTCGTTCAGACACTTGCTTGATGGAGAATGTTTCTCCCATGAGGTCACCTCATTTCTGCAGCTCGTAACGAGTTGCAACGTTATCGTACAACTTGGTGTTAACACCAAGTCAATATCTATTTTTTATTCACAGATCATTTACGTCTCTGTGCCCTTTGATGAAATGGATCATAACGTATTGCCAGATCGATCTTTTGGAAATGCTTATATAAAAGACTAAAGATTATTTATCTTTTCAGTTGTTATTTCTCTAGCTGCTTCTAGAAAGGGAGAATGAAATGCAAGCTTATGTATTGCCTATTTTCATTGCGATCTCCGTATGTTTTTTATTAGCGTCTTTTCTGACGCTTTCTTGGGCCGTTTATCAGTACCGTAAACATGGGTACTTTAGCTTTTGGAGAACATTACTTATCTTTAGTTTTATCTTGTATGGATTAAGTGCTTTCTTTTTAGTGATTTTTCCACTCCCCAGTGCCCGGAATAATTGTGCTTCAATGGATCCCGGTACGATTCTCATTCAGTATCGACCTTTTCAATTTATACGGGATATTCAGCGTGAAAGCGGATTTCATTGGACGAACCCCTCAAGTTATCTCCATTTGTTAACAACGCGGGCCTTTTATCAAATGTTTTTTAATGTTTTGCTTTTGTTTCCTTTAGGTGTGTTTCTGAGGTATTTTTTCAAAGGTAAAGCAAAATGGTTTCATGCTGCTCTTATTGGCTTTGGTGTTTCGCTTTTCTTTGAAATCACCCAACGAACCGCTTTGTTTGGCTTTTTTGAATGCCCCTATCGTATATTTGATGTAGATGATTTGTTGACGAATACGGTTGGGACTGTACTTGGCTTTATACTCGCCCCCATGTTTTTGGTGTTAATACCATCGCGGGAAACCCTTAGTGAGCAAAGCCACTTCTTTCACAATCAGAGAAAAGCAACCTTTGGTGCCCAACTCATGGAGATTCTTCTAAATATTATGATTGCCAGAGTGATAACCGGCTTTATATTAGGGCTACTGAAGAGTCGAGGATTATTGGTTGACGAGATCATCTTTGCCATTGTTTTCTTTGTGTTGATGGTCGTTATCCCTGTGATTTGGAAGGGAAATACGTTGGGCTCCAAGATCGTTCGCATGAGATTAATTCCGGAAAAGGGGAATTGGATAGGAAGCTTGAGCCGACGTTACGCCATTGTCTATTTGCCTTTACTGTGCTCAGCCTTATCGGAGATATTTTCGAATCATATGGGAGAAGATCTTCTAGCCAACCTTTTTGCAATTGGGGTGGTTTTCCTTACAGGCCTGTTATGGTTCTTTATCTTCTGCCATATCGTGATTAGATGGATCAAAAAGGACAACGTTCTTTACTTTAATCGATACAGTCGCATAGAGGCTGTTAGAATCACGGGTGAAAAGTGATCAATGTAAAAATTACGGATTATATGGAACCAAGAATAAGTCGATTGCGTTATTAAATCGAGACGATTCCGGTTTCCATAGGAAGTGGCATGGTGAATACGGAACAGATGGGAGCTGAGGGAGCATGAATTTTGATATCAAGGAAGCCGTTGAGATTCTGGAACGAACCCCCGTCACCTTGGAGCACATGTTATCCGGTTTATCGGATGGATGGCTTAGGAGCCATGAAGGGGAAGGCACCTGGAATGCCATGGAGGTGATCGAGCACCTTATCGAAGCTGAGCGGACCAACTGGATACCGCGGCTGGAGTTTATGCTGCAGGAAGGGGAGGACAAGCCGTTCCCGCCCTTTGACCGTTACGCCCACTTGAACGAGGCGGCTGAGCAATCCATCGATCAAAAGCTGCAGGCGTTCAAGGCCATCCGTACTCAAAATCTGGCTAAACTGAAGGTTCTGATGGATTCGGCGCCGGATTTCGAACGGACGGGCCTGCACCCGGCATTCGGCGTGGTGAAATTAAGAGAGCTGCTGTCGACGTGGGTGGTTCACGATTTAACGCATACGTCTCAAATTGTGCGGGTCCTGGCCGAGCGTTACCGGCATGACGTGGGGCCATGGATCGAGTATTTGGGAATTCTGAAGAGACGATGATGATGTCAATCGGCAGGCCCTACCCTCTATATGTCCGGGGGTAAGCACCGCAGGAGTCTTGCCTATATAATAAAAAGCCGATGATCCGCATTCGACTGCGAGGATCACCGGCTTTTTTTCACGTATAGAGTTGGTTGTCTACCAGAACTACCGCTCCCCCAAGACGGGGGTGCAGCTCCGCTTAAGGCAGGCACCGCATGTTACCGTTTGGCGGCTTGCTGACGCTCGTTCAAATGCTCGCTCAAATATTTCACTATGCCGTCCTCTGCATCCTGCGAATACTGCCAGACCATCGCGCCCGCGAGATTCTTGCTTTGGATGTAGCTCACCTTCTCCTTCAAGGCCTCCTGATCCTCGTAACTGATGAAGGTATGGCCGTCATAGAGGTAGGCAGCCTTGGCTTTGTTGTCATAGTAGCGCTTGAAGCCATTTTTGTTCAGGTAGGCTTTCTCGATCTGCTTATAATGCAGATTTACCTTGTCGATGTCGATGGGCGTTCCGGGAGCAAAGAGGCCGTTCTTGGCCCCCTTGTTTTCCTTCACGTTCTTCCAGCCGTACGAGTAGGCAGGGATGCCGAGCAGCAGCTTCCTGCTGTCGATGTCGTGGTCCAGGTACATGGAGATGATGCCGTCAATGGAGTGTTTGGATTTCCCCTGGCTGTCTGCGTACAGATTGGAGTTAAAGCCCGTGGTATCCGACCACTTGCCTGTCAGGTCGTAGGTCATGACGTTGATGAAATCCACGTATTTCTCCACTTTTTTGACCTCGACGTTCTGGAAGTACCAGTCCTGCGTTCCGGAAGCGAAGGTCAGCAGATATTTCTTGTTCTTGTGAGGCAGCCTGTACAGCTTCTCCCGCAGCTCCTTCATCAGATTGGTAAAATTCCTCGTATCCTCCGGCCGTGCCTTCTGCGTGTTCCAGGCATGGAACGCCGGATACTCCCAGTCGATGTCCACGCCGTCCAGGTCCAGCTCCTTGACCAGGTTGATGATGCTCTCGGTGAAGAGGTACCGGTTGCCGTCCAGCGCAGCGTCCGAGAAGCCGTCGGCTCCGTAGCCGCCTACAGCCAGCACCATTTGAGTCTTCGGATTCGCCGCCTTCAACTGCTTGATGTTTTCTTTGATTTGATTGTTGGTCGTGATGTCTTCATGGAAGTAGAGCTCCGTTCCCTTGATCTTTGCAAAAGCGATAAACGCAATGTCCACGCCTTTCTCCGATAGCTTGATGTTTCGGTAATCCTGCCAAGCCTCCACGTAGACCGCCGTGATTTTCCGGTCCTCCGCCGCGGAGATCTGATAGAAGTAAAGACCCATGCCTGCAAGCAGCACCACAATGAATATTTTCGTATATATCGTTATTCTCATCGTCCTTTAACCCCGCCCGCCGAATAGAATGTAGGTTGCCGTTTTGCTTAGGTTTAACACCTTGACGGTGATATAGCTGATGGCGAAGATAATGGTGATATTCACGATCAGACTAAGGGAGGCTTCCAGGAACGTGGCCTCGATTTCGGTTCGGCCGGATAGCATCATTTCAACGAGCAGGTGAATCAGGTAGATGCTGAAGCTGGCCCGGGAGAGCGAGCTGATCAATTTTTGGACTTTATGATTCACTTTATCGCTGATTCGGGCTTCCTTCTCCTTGAAGAAGATAAACAACCCGACAGCCATGAAGAACGTGGTGATGGAGTAATTGCCATAGAACATCTCATCCAGTACGCCGCTGCGCAGCGATACGAAGTAGGTGGCAACCGGCGTGATAAAAAAAGAGACGATGCCCAGATTGTACAGAATGTTTTTGGCTTTAAGCGGCAGCTCGAAATGGAAGAGATAGTACCCCAGAATGAAATAACCCAGAAATCCCATGAAGAACGGGATGTTCATGATCGGAATGTTGATGTATTGATCCGTTGCGCGGAAGACGACATCCGAGATGAAAAGATAGACGAGGCTGACGTTGAAGCAGACAAGCCGATAATACCGCAGATACTGCTCGCTGCACGACGGGATGAATTTGCTGATCAGCGCCACCGACCTATAGATGGCAATAATACCGTACATGACCCAGAGATTGACGGAATTTCGTTCGGTCAGCACGCGGGAGCCGAAGTCGATACGCAAGCAGTGAGCACCAGGCCAGAA